>JAYUOT010000402.1:0-10156 GCA_043760705.1 Betaproteobacteria bacterium | reverse complement strand
AAAGCCACGCCCATTCAAGCCAAATGCGAGCTGCGTTCACGGCCAAAGCGGCTGTTTGTGGCTATCGATTCGGGGAGTCTTTCGGGAAAAGGGTGTTTGAAATTCCTGATATGTATTGTGCTGCAAGTGCTGGAGGCGCAAAATGGAAATTCATTCAATCAACCTGAAGGAGATTTGATGAGATTTTTGAAAAATGCCACAAACTCGGCCACAAACTCGACAACCAATACGGCAGCGAACACAGCGCCAAGGAGGGCAACGAAACAGGTCATGAAGGCGCTGCTGCTCGTGGGGCTGGTATCAGCCGGTGCCTTGATGGCCCAAAACTCGGGTTTGACCCGCACCCTGATCGGCCGGGGCGACATGTCCGTGCCGGGCCGCGAGGCTGTGGTGGCGCGGGTGGAGCTGGCACCGGGTGCCCGGGCCGGGCGGCACACCCATCCGGGGGATGAGATCGGCTACATCATGGAAGGTGAGAGCACGCTGTTGATAGACGGGGAGCCGCCTCGCGTGGTGAAGGCGGGTGAGTCTTTCATCGTCCCGGCTGGCGTGATCCACGACGCCGTCAACAATGGCACGGTGCCGGTCAAGCTGGTGGGCGTGTACGTGGTGGAGAAAGGCAAGCCGCTGGCGATCCCAGCGCCTTGAGACAGCGGCTTTGTTTTGCAGCTTGATGCTGCGCGGTTATCTCTTGCCTTGAAACGCGTTGGCGCCTCCCCGGCCGTCAAGCCGTCGCGGCGCGACTTTCAATGCGGTCCGTGCCAGCGCCCATGCTGTCCGTCATGCTGTCAGAAGTGCCGTCAGCAGTGCAGAGCGCTTCGACGACCATGCTTCGGTCGATGCAGGCCCGCCTTCAAGGCAATCGATTAGAGGAGCTTTTCGGGAAAAGGGTGTTTAAAGTACCTATCCCCGCAACGCTTGGCTGCGGTGGTGAACTGAAGATGATTGCGGCGATTCTAGAACGACCCGCCATCGCGAAGATTCGGACCGGGTCAATCTGACGACTGCGAATGGACGCGATCGGTTATTCTTGTGTTTCGAGTGTTTACCTGAACCAATGCAGCCCCTGCTTCGAGCAACCACATGAGCCGTGAAACGACAAAGGAGTCTACGCATCATGCTTGAACCCACACCCAAATTTGCCGACCCTCATCTCGAGAGTCTGGTGCCCGAAGTCACCTTCAACCGTCGCGGCTTTATCGCTTCGAGCGTGTCGGTCGGTTTTGCGCTCGCCGCCGGACCCGTGGTCGCCCAAACGGTCATCAAAACGACCGCTGATGGCCTGGACGTCGGCGATATCCAGATTGCCGTGAGCGGCGGGCAGATGCCCGGTTATATGGCCTCACCCGCCAAGGCCGGCAAGTACCCGACCGTGATTGTCGTTCCGGAAATTTTCGGGATGCATGAGTACCAGAAGGATATCTGTCGTCGGCTGGCCAAGATCGGCTATGTCGGCGTGACGCTGGACCCGTTCTTTCGGATTGGTGATTTGTCCAAGATGAGCGAATTCCGCGAAGTGCTCGCCAACGCCAACAAACTTGAGGACACTCAGATGCTCGCCGACCTCGATGCCCTGGTCGCGATGCTTGAGAAGACGCCCAAAGTGAACGCCAAGAAACTCGGCATCACCGGCATGTGCCGCGGTGGGCGCACGGTGTGGATGTACGCCGCCCATAGCCCGAAGATCAAGGCTGGCGTGTCGTGGTACGGCGGCTTGAATGCGATGCCCCCGGCCATGCCGCGCACGCCGATTGATGTCGCCCCGAGCCTGAACGCGCCGGTACTGGGTCTATACGCGGGCGCCGACGGCGGCATCCCGGTCGCCCTGGTGGCCAAAATGCAGGAAGCCCTTAAGACGGGCAATCGCAACAGTAAGGCCAGCGAGTTCAAGCTGTATCCAGACATGCCGCACGCGTTTCATGCCGATTACCGGCCTTCGTTCCGTAAGGAAGCGGCCGAAGATGGTTGGCAACAGATGTTGGCGTGGTTCAAGGGCCACGGCTTGGCCTGAGGACGGTTTTCAGGTGTCTGCCAACTACCGCCTGACGGTGGCGGCCCGCCCACTAGCTAGCAACTTGTTGAATTAGCAAAAGGAGTGTCGCCATGCCGGAGTGAACCTCGTGAGACACTCAAGAGCTGCCTTCGGCTAAGTTGAGGGCCGAAAACCGGCGGGACAGGCTTTCGAGGGTCACATTCTGATGGCAAGCACTGAGCAACCCGGGCAACGAGTTGCGCCGCAGCGCGTCACGACGGTCCGTCTTCACCCGATCATCCGCTCGCTTAGGGATCAACGACGGTGCAATCACCTCACAGTTGCAGCTTTACCGCGAATCCTTTCGCAATTTGTAGCTCGGCACGGCTTGCCGCGCAACCTTCGTCTCACCGAAACCGGCCAACTGCGCTACTTACTCCGCGACCATGATGTCTAGGGAAGCGCGTTTGGTTTCCGGCCGATACAGATCGATCCTAACGCGTACTGGCCGATTCGAAACTACCAGTATTTGACGGCATTCGCGAAGTGGTGGATGACGCAACGCACTTAGAGCGACGATGAACAAGGTCTGTTGCTTCAGCATGCACCTACCTAAGTCGTGTGAACGGGGTCGGCAGAGGGTTTTTGATTTCCATAATCAGGCGATCTTAAGGACGATCTTGCCGGTCTGCGCAAACGTCTCCATCAGGCCGACCGCGGCTTGGATCTCGGCGAGCGGATAGACCTGGTGCACCAGAGGCACAAGCCGCCTTGCGCTAACAAAGTTGATCATCGCGGCGAACTCGGCCGGTGAGCCCATGGTCGTGCCCTGAATGCGAGCCTGCTTGAAAAACAGCTTGGCCATTTCCGGCCCATGCTTGGCGTTGCCCAGGGTAGCGCCGTAAAACACATAGCGTCCACCCATGCGCAGCGTGTCGATCACGGTGTTCAAGCCCTCGCCGCCCGCGCTGTCGATGATCAGATCAAACCCGTCCGACTCCTTGCGCAGCTTTGCATAGCACTCGGGGTCGCGGTAATCGCCAACACCGATGGCGCCAATCGCGCGCGCTTTTGCGAGCTTGTCTTCGCTGCTGCTGGTCGCCCAGACTTTCGCGCCATGCTGAGCAGCCCATAAAATCGCAAAACTTGAGGTGCCACTGCCAGCGCCGGTGACCAACACATTCATGCCGGGTTGGATGCCGCCCATCGTGACGACCGCGCGCCAGGAGGTCAGGCCAGCCAGCGGCAGGGCAGCCGCCTGATCGAAGTCGAGGTGCGCGGGCTTGGCCTGGATGTCGGTCGAGGGCACGCAGATCGCTTCGGCAAGCGTGCCAGCGTCGGGCATGCCGAGGACGCGAAACGTCGCACCCGGAAAGGCCGGGTTGGCGCCCCATTCGCGGGCCGGATAGACTACAACCTCACGGCCGACCAGCGAGGCGTCGATACCTGGGCCGACGGCATCGACGACGCCAGCGCCGTCTGAACCGATGATGCAAGGCAGCTTCATGCGCGGATACTGGCCGCGCGTCATGAAGTAGTCGCGCCGGTTCAGCGCCGCTGAACGAATCCGCACCCGAACCTCTCCGGCGTCCGGTTCGGGCATGGCGACGTCCTGCACCAAGAGTTTGTCCAAGCCACCGGCTTCGGTCAGTACCACGGCTTTCATCATTTTGCTCATCGCGTTTGATCCATTAGAAAAACTGAGAGGTGACCGGCCGACGTGTCGAGGTCGGCCGACGAATTGCAATGTTCGCATATTAGGGCCATGTGGGGCAGTCGGCGTCAGCCCGCTGCTTGCAAAGGTTCGCAGTGGTTGATTAACGACCCATCGACGAGCTCCTGTATGACGAGGAAGGCATGCCCAAGTGATAAGAGCACTCGAAGACGCCGTGGTGGATTCGTCTGCATTGACATACATTGCGAAGGCTGAGCCCGCAGCCAGTTCATTTCTCAAGGAGATGTGGCGAAGCAGATGAGCTTTGCTGAGCAGTAAAGCCACGAGGTTGTGCTGCGCTCGAACAAGGAAAGCCTCCCGAACAAAGAGAACTCAAAACAGAGTGCTCCCAGAAAAAAGGTGACCCCAGAATTAAGTGACGAAAGCAGTGCTAGGGTCAGGAGGAGGGCTGAGCGGGCGTCAAACACAAGACGGAAAACAGTGGCTTGACAAGGGTTGGAGAGCGCACGGAAGCCAAATCAGACAAACGCCAAGCCGATGGGCACGTGCAATGCGACCGGTAAACTGCAAGGCGTGAGCGTGGACCTGATGCGTGAGCTGGCTTCGCGCCTGGGTGTACGGGTCGATTTTGTGGTTCACGCCACGCCTGGAAAGGTGGCTGACGATTCGACAAAAGGAACATGGGACGTAGCGATCCTCGCCATCGAACAATCACGCGCCAAGACGATCACTTTCTCGCCACCCATTACCGAGATCGAAGCAAGCTACTTGGTGCACAAGGATTCGGCGCTTCGATCCGTCGGGCAGGTCGATGCCTCCGGCATACGCATTGCTGTCGCAGATAAGGCGGGATACGAACTGTATTTAACCAGAGTAATACGCAAAGCAACGCTGGTGCGCGCGCCAAGCCTTCAGGGTGCCGTCGATCTTTTTAATGATCGTCGCGGTGACACTTTGGCTGGCTTGAAACCGAACTTACTCGAGGGCAATTTCATGGTTGTGAATCACGGCATGGGCACCCCAAGTAACCGACCAGCGGCGGCGGCCTTTCTGAAGGCCTTTGTGGAGGAGATGAATACCTCCGGATTTGTGGCCCGCGCCATCGCGCGACACGGCGTGAAAGGGCTCACTGCGGTGAAGTAGTTAGCCCAAGCCTAACCCGGTTCCGATTGCGCAGATTACAGAAGTCAACCCGTCGATGGCTTATAGTCTTTGTCTTTGAGTTCCACCATATAGGCGCGCATCGGGCGGCCAGAAATGTTTTCGACCGTGTGGGTTTCGGCCGGCGCCCAAAAGACCATGCCCGACTTTTGCTCGGCGGTGATGAGTTTGTTATCTTCGGTGGTCACTTTGACCTTGCCATCGGACATGCCAATGGTCAAATGCGCCGGATGGGAATGCTTGCCCTGACCGCACACCCCAAGACCTGGCAATGAGCGGTATTCAAGCACTCGGACCGACTCATTCTCAAGGATCACCCGGTAGGACCGTGGATTGACCTTGGCGGCGTCTTGCGCTGCCACCACGGAGGTTCCCACCAACCCCAATAGGCCCAGCATCGCCATCAAATCGCGGCGCGAGCCTCTCAAGCGGGTTTCACTCCCGAGGTCACCGCACAAATCAACACCGTTTCTAAGCATTTCCATGATATTCCTCCTGATCAAGGTGATTGCAATAGAGTCGAAATAGCAGCTTTTACATCTGTTTGAAGCGATGCAAAAAATGCTCGCTCACCGGAAGAATGTCCTTGCAGGTCTTCAATCTGATTTGTGTTCGGCCCACCAAATCTCGCAAGACACTGTCTATCGCGTTGACATTGACAATCGTCGAGCGATGAGTTTGCCAAAACACAGCGGGGTCGAGTTCATCGATCAGTTCGCGAATCGTTTTGCGGATCAGTGACTCGCTGTCTACGGTGACCACCAAGGTATATTTGGTGTCGGCCTTAAAATAAAGAACTTCGTCGGCCGCGATGATCCGTACGGCAGAGCCACGCGAGGCGTTAATCCAGTGCAGATAAGGTTTTTCTACCTTCGCTGCCGCAAACTGTTTCAAAAGCTGGGTTAGGTCGGCCGGTTCGCTGGAGCACTTGCTCTTCAAGCGGGCCACTGTGGTAGCAATCCGCCCAGCGGAAAACGGCTTAAGCACATAGTCCACGGCACCTTGTTCGAAAGCACGGACCGCGAACTCATCGAAGGCTGTGACGAACACGACGTGGCTGCAGTGGGCGGCTTGGCGCGCCACATCGAGCCCGCCGAGCCGTGGCATCTGGATATCCAGGAAGGCAATGTCGGGTTTGTGCAACTCGAGAGCAGCCAGGGCGGCAATGCCATCTTCAACCTTCGCCACTAAATTCAAATCGGGCCAGAGGGATGCCAGCATCTCCGCGAGTTCCTCACGCAAAATGTCTTCATCCTCGGCGATTACCGCACTAGGCGCGTTCATCGGGAACCTCGATCAAAATAGTGTTGCCTCCAGCCAAGTTAGGAGGAAGGCTAACTTTGGCGAAGGGGCCAAAAAAAGACCGAAGTGCCACCGCGGCCGCTGCAAGCGTTTGGGCTAGTGGCGGTGGCGCAGCACCGGTGCAGCGTAATTCGACACAGTTGCAAAACGCCTGCCTTTCAGCGGTCATCGACAAATCGAAGGAATGCGATGCCTCTCGCGGCGGCAACAACGATTGCACTAAGAGCAGCAACACGAAGGACGGGAATTGCCCGCTCGTGGCGGCCAGGCCGCCAGTCGTTTGAACGCGCAGAACGCCCTTGCGCAATTGCTTTTCGATCATCAAATAGACGCCACACAAGGCCATTTCCTTGTTAAGCGTACTGGGGGCCTCATTGCTTTGCGGCACGGTGGTACGCAAGAATTCGATAAAATCATTCAGCAAGCTTTCTGCCGCGTCGATGTCCCTGCCGTAAAGAAATTCGCAACGGCCAATGACCGCAAAAAGGAACTCGGGATCTATGCGCGCCTTGACGCTGTTCAACCGCAACTCAAGGCTTTGACGCTCAATGGCCTCGTCGGCAAGTTGTGTGCTGCGCACCGTCATCTTGACTTGGTCCGCGCGCATCTGCCGCTCGTAAACGATGGCGAGCAGGCTGACGACCAAAGTGTTCATCCAAAACAAGTACAAGAATAGGGCCGATCCAGTGACACCCCATGCTTCGCCATGAAATTTTGTCAAGCCTGTGTACCACTCTGACGCATGAAGAGCGGCGGTGGCCGTGCAGATGGACAACACCGCAAGAGTCATCACAATCATGCGCAAATGCTGACTGGAAATCCAAACCTGCGCTGCTGTGAATACCGCTACCGCGCTAAAGACTGCCAAAATCCGGCTTCCGATGATCGACAGTAACCAAAACCCAAGATTCAAACCTTCCGTCAGGGAGTAGGTGCTGAGCAAATCACTTGAGCTAATGGCAATGCTGACTGCAAAGACGTGTGTAAGCCGGCGTTTGAACAGGCGCAGGAACTCAGTGCCTTCTTGACCTCTTTGCTGCACCCAAACTGGCCTGTCTTTGGATTCCATCTTGGCCTTCCAGAAAGCGGCAGGGCTACTCCGGTCGGCATTTGCAGCCATCATATCCGTCCTTGCAAAGGCCTTAGCGTTGAGGCGGCGCTATTGGCAGTTTGGAGGGCGACAATGCGCGCCGTTTGTTTGCTGACTTCAACCCGGGCGATGATGCCCTCAGGATCATTCTGTAGCAGTAGGAACGAGGCATTTGGGCCATATAGCGCCTTGAGACCTGATCGAATGTTAGCCAGGCCTATGCCGGATCCGCTTGTGCCTGCACCCACTTGAAAGCCGACACCGGTGTCACGGACTTCCACCGCAATTTTGTCGGGCAAATCAAAAACCTCAATCACGACACGACCGCCCTTCACCGAAGGGTTCAAGCCGTGTTTGATGGCGTTTTCGACCAGGGTCACGAGCAGCATGGCCGGCAAGGGAATCGTTCTTGGCTGGGCTGGTGCATCGATGCTGAATTCAAGTCGCGCACCCATACGCACCTTCATAATTTCGAGATAGTTTCGCACCAGTTCAAGCTCTGATGCCAGAGTCGGCAAACCACTGCGAATTTGCGGCAACGCAGCCTGAAGGTAGGCCTTAAGACGCGCCATTACATGGGCACCATCAACTGGTTCGGTACGGTACAGGCGCTTTACAGTGGCTAGGGTGTTGAAAAGAAAATGCGGCTCAATCTGCGCTTCGATCATGTTAATGCGCGCCAGCATCATCTGGTTATTCAGTACCTCGTGGAGCAGTTCAGCGGCGTGCAACTGCCGGACATTTTCCTCGTGACGCCGCCGGGTTTCGTATATCCAGATCATCGCGCCGCCTGCCAGCATCCAGCGTGTGGCTTCGCCCATCAGATAGCCCTCAGGTGGATAGGGCCCCTTGCCGTAGTGAGCCATCATCGATACAACAATGCCCAACAACACCGAGACACTGATTGAGGCCAGCAAGGCCAAATTTCGGAGCTTACTTGGAACGGGTAACTTCCAGTCAACCCAACTCACTGCGCACACCATGAATGCAGCGATGACCAAGATGTCCAAAAAGTACAGCCACATGCTTTCCAGTGTTTCGACAATTGAAAAATACTGAAATACGTTTGCCTGAAAAAGTACCTGGGTGGATAACAGCAGGGACAGGCCTAGCGCAAGCAAGCCCCGTTTGCAGCCTTGGTGCGTGGCGAGTCTCACCAGCCGCGAGCGCATACTCAAAAGCGATTGCAAAAATTGCTTCAAAATGCCCCCAATCAAACTCGTGAGGAGTCTCGCTCTGGCACGCGGGGGTTTCGGTGACTGTCTAATGGAGCCGCAAAACCTCGGGGCCAATCGGCCCCAGGGCCGCCGCAACCGACCTCGCCCAACAGACTGCTCTTATCTTGCGCCAACTCCACAGCGCACGCAAGCTCTTAGCGGGGCCGCCGAATGATTCCTGCGTTCAGCCCTTGATTTGCCGCCTTCACCGCCGGTTTTTCGGTATTCGTCAGATAGCGATGGCGCGGCCTCATGCGACGGCCGAAGATTGGTTAACGCTTTTGGAAGCGACAGTGATTGCAGGCTTTCCCGCCCGCCCAAACGACTTGATGGGAGATTGAAATGAACGGAAGTATTTTTAAACTGACTGCCGTCTGGGTCGTTAGGGGTTGGCTCATGACGTCCTCGTGCGGCGTATTGGCTCAGCAGGTGATCGGCAGCGTCACGACCTCGCCGCAAAACGGGGTTGAGGTTTTACCGATCACCCAGGTGCCCGCAGTCGGAACTCTGTGTCTGCGGGCTTGTCAACTGATGCGCTCCGACGGCCTAGCGATTAACAGGCTGCGGGCCAATGTTCTGCCCGTGACTGACCCCCTATTCCTGAAGCAACCTAAGTGGTTTTACATCGGACTGAAGAAGGCCGGGCCGCAAGCATGAGCATGGCTTTGGAAGACCGGTCGGCGGCCACAACCGGTGCGACGGGAATACAAGCGAAAGTAGGCATTTTTACCAAGGAAAAATCATGAAAACGACGAAAACTAGTGTTAATTTGTGCGATGACAGCGGTCGTGAAACCAGCTTGAGAGGCTCGCGCCGCAGTCTGTTGGCGATGGTGGGACTGGTGGGATTGGTGGGATTGGTGGGAACGTCCGTGGTGGTAGCGCAGGACGCCGCCAAGGTCAATCCACGGTCCTACCGGGTGATCCTTGAGAATGAGTCGGTCCGAGTGCTTGAATACCGCTCATTGCCAGGGCTTGGGGTGTGCGGTCAGGGCAAGCATTCCCATCCAGCGCATTTGACCATTGGCATGTCCGACGGCAAGGTCAAAGTGACCACTGAAGATAACAAACTCATCACCGCCGAACAAAAGTCGGGCATGGTCTTTTGGGCGCCGGCCGAAACCCATACGGTCGAAAACATTTCTGGCCACCCGATGCGCGCCTACATGGTGGAACTTAAGGACAAAGACTATAAGCCATCGACGGATTGACTTCGGTACCCATAGCATGGGTGAGACGGCCGTGGGTTTGTAAGCGATTCCTTTGAGGCCACGTCCTTTAGTCGTAAAGGCCTCGACCGAATGGAGCGAACTGTGCAGGGCGGATTTGAGGTTGAAAATGAATCGGTCGTTGGAAGAGGAAACCACCAGAAAAACCAAGCGAACCATGGGGATCGCCGACATTGTTCTCAGGTTAATCGAGCCGCTTGGTCGCGATCCGGCCCAGTGTCTCGAACGTCTTCAGCGCGGCGCCGCGATCGCGGGCTGGTAGCAACGGCGATGACAACCACAGAGTACCTTCACCATGGTGAAGCGCAAGCATTCCGGCTTCGCTGACCAGGTGCGCGGCAAGCCTCGCTCTTCAGGGCGGGGAAGGATAGCGCGGCCACCGAAGGTGGTCTGAGATGCTGGATTAATGCGACGTTTCTTGCTGCTGGATGTATTGCCGGATCACGGCGATAGGTGCGCCGCCACAACTGGCAGCAAAGTAGCTTGGCGACCAGAGCACGCCTTTGTAGTG
>JAYUOT010000401.1:0-10160 GCA_043760705.1 Betaproteobacteria bacterium | reverse complement strand
TGTTGCCAATACCCATGTCACCGAAGCCGAGCGCTTGGGTGGCGTTTTCCTGGATGGCATGCCTTGCCGCCTGACGACCCTTGTCCAGACAGGTCTGGGCCTGCCCTAAAGTCATGGCAGGTCCACGCACAAAGTTCGCTGTCCCTGGTCCTACTTTTTGCGACAAGAATGTACCGAGAGATGCGGAAATATCATCGGCCTTCGCTGGAAAGTCATGGTCTACACCAGCATCTACAACAAACAGGCCAATACCCTGCACTCGAGTAAGCACATTAATGGCCGCACCACCCCTGCGAAAGTTCTCGACCATTTGCCAAGTCACCTCTTTAGGATAGGCAGACACACCCTCCTCGCTCACCCCATGGTCCGCAGCAAAAACAAGGATGGCACTACGCTCCACCTTCGGTTGCGTCGTCTTTTGAATGCGCGCAATCTGTTTGGCCAGCTCTCCAATCTCTCCCAAAGCACCCAGGGGCATTGTCTTCTGATTCAAGGCGAAATCAATAGGGGCATTGAGCAAACACGCCGCGCACAGGCAATCACGCAGAGGATCGACCGCTTCAGGGGGTAAGCTCGGATAAGCTTGGCACCAGCACTGATCGGCTTGCGCCCCGCATTCCATGACCTCTCCGCATTGGGAGCAGTCCAAGCGACGCATTTTGGTCTTGGGTAAGGTCATCACTTCGGTGACTGTCTCGCTGTCCGCTAAAATCCGCTCATTCATTTTTTTTGATTATTTGCCCGTAGGAGCAACATTGTGACTGAAGCAAGCCAACCCCCCCCTAACGGCCAGCCCGAACACAGGCATAACCACCTCGACCCCGGCATGAAGGCCCAGGTCTTGGCCGAAGCGCTGCCCTATATCAAGCGCTTTCATGGCAAGCTGATTGTGATCAAGTACGGCGGTAACGCCATGACGGACGAAAAGCTCAAACGCAGCTTCGCTCATGACGTGGTGATGCTCAAATTGGTCGGCTTACATCCCATTATTGTTCACGGCGGCGGGCCTCAGATCGAACAGCTCCTCAACCGGGTGGGGAAAAAGGGTGAGTTCGTCCAGGGCATGCGGGTGACGGATTCAGAAACCATGGATATTGTAGAGATGGTGCTGGCGGGTTCAGTCAACAAAGAGATTGTTGAGCTCATCAACCATGCAGGCGGACGAGCCGTAGGCTTAACCGGGCAGGATGGCGGCCTGATTCGCGCCAAGCGTTTGACCCTGACCAACAAGGACAAACCCACCGAGCAGATCGACATCGGCCAAGTCGGTGAAATTGCCTCCATCGATCCGGGCATCCTGCACACTTTAACTGCCGCGGGTTTCATACCAGTGATCGCACCCATCGGCTCGGGCGGAGAGGGCGAGACCTATAACATCAATGCCGACGTCGTCGCCGGAAAAGTTGCGGAGATTCTCAAGGCAGAGAAGTTGCTCATGCTGAGCAATATCCCTGGAGTGATGGACAAAGGCGGCAAACTGTTGACTGGCCTCACGGCCCGCCAAATCGACGAACTTTTTGCTGACGGCACGATTTCCGGTGGCATGTTGCCCAAGATTTCTTCGGCCTTAGATGCGGCCCGTGGCGGAGTGAATTCCGTGCATATTGTGGACGGCCGGGTCGATCATTGCCTTTTACTGGAAATATTGACCGACCACGGTGTGGGCACAATGATCAAAAGCCATTGATCACTTCGCTCACGCCCGGAGCCGGTGTGGAGTCTCCTGATCGATCTCCGCACGGCCCGCTTGATTCGCATGCCCAGGCCTGACCCATGACCAAACTTTGGCTGATCGATCTCGACGACACGCTGCATGACGCCACGCAACACATCCTGCCCTGGGTCAATCGGGCGATGACCGATTATGTGGCCGAGCATGTTGGGGTCAATATCGACGAGGCCAACGGCCTGCGCGAAACTTACTGGACTCATTACGGCGCGACCCTTTTGGGCTTGATCCGCCATCACGGCGTCGACCCGGCGCACTTCCTCCGGCAAACCCATCCTGTCAGCGAGCAACTCAAAACCTGGGTGCAACCGAACCCAATGCTGGCGCGAAGACTCCTGCAATTAAAGGGTCGCCGCGTGCTCTTGACCAATGCGCCGATGCACTATGCCAGGGTGGTTCTCAAAGCACGCGGACTGAGCCATTGCTTCGAGCGCATCGTGAGTATCGAGGCCATGCGCATCGGCGGCACGCTCAAGCCCAAACCGTCAAAATCGATGCTGCACAAAATTATTGCCCGCCTTGGCATGGAGCCGAGCCACTGCGCCCTCATCGAAGACTCGCCAGAAAACCTGCGCGCGGCGAAGGCTCTACGTCTAAAAACCTATCTCGTGCATGGTTATCGCAAGCCTCAAAGCCGAAAAGCTAGTCCTTACATTGACCATCGAGTAGAATCAAGTCTAATCTTTCGAGCGAACCCTTCCTGAGCGACGAAAATGAGCGACGAAACCACTCCCAATATTCCCCTGACCCGTACTCGCCCAAAGCCTGGTGAGCGACGCGTGCAAATTCTAGAAACGCTGGCGGTCATGCTGCAAGAGCCGGGCGGTGACCGGGTCACGACCGCTGCACTGGCCAGTCGACTGCAAGTCTCCGAGGCGGCGCTCTATCGCCATTTTGCGAGCAAGGCACAGATGTTTGAAGGTTTGATTGAGTTTATCGAGTCCACTATCTTTGGCCTGATCAATCAAATTAGCGGCCAACAAGAGGACGCGCAGAAGCAAACGCGCTACATGATCGCCATGTTGACCGGCTTTGCGGAGAAAAATCCGGGCATGACCCGGGTACTCATTGGCGATGCACTGGTGACCGAGGATGATCGTTTGCAGAACCGCATCAATCAATTGATCGACCGCATCGAGGCCTCCTTCCGACAGTGTTTCCGATTGGCCGTGGCACAGCAAAAGCTTCCCGCCAGTACCGACATTGCGGCACGCGCCAACGTGGCCTTGAGCTATGTTTTAGGGCGCTGGCTGCGCTACGCCAAGAGTGGTTTTAAACACTCTCCCACCGAAGGACTTGAAGCGCAAATCCCTTTTCTAGTACTCTAGAGGTCCTTTAGGAGGAGTACAAAAATGATTTGGAACTTAATTTCTGGTTTGATCGCCGGTGCCATTGCAAGATTTATTTTCCCTGGCTCCGAGAAAATGGGCTGGATTCTCACCATGGTGCTCGGCGTTGCAGGTTCCTTGCTGAGCACGGTCGTGGGTCAAGCCACTGGCTGGTACAAAGAAGGTATGGGTGCCGGGCTCATCGGCTCGGTGGTCGGAGCGTTTCTACTTTTATTTATTTACAACCGGATCGTGGTCAAGAAAGCCTGAAGCAAGAAAGTTTCTCGCAGGCCCTGAGCCTTTAGGCAGACGAGGTTCCGCAGACCGAGCAGTTCGGATTTTTCGGAACCTCGATTTCATTCCAGCTCATGGATCGGGCATCGAGCAACTGCAATTTACCAACGAGCGGGCGACCAAAGCCTCCCATGATTTTAAGCGCCTCAGCGGCCTGCATGGTGCCAATGATGCCGGTCAAAGGTGCAAACACCCCCATCACCGCGCACCGCACTTCTTCGGCCTCTTGATCCTCGGGAAACAGGCAGTGGTAACACGGTGAATCCGCACGGCGGGGATCGTAAACGGCAAGCTGCCCATCAAAGCGGATCGCGGCTCCTGAGACCAAAGCCACGCCATGCCTGACACAGGCGCGGTTGACAGCATGACGAGTCACAAAGTTGTCGCAGCAGTCCAGTACGACAGAACTGCGTGCAACGACAGCCTCAAGCGCCATTCCTTCAAGACGTTGATTGCACACTTCCACCTGAATTTCCGGATTTATTTCCTGAAGGGCAAGCTTGCCGGATTCGGCTTTGGCCATACCTATGCGGGACTGGCGATGCAGGATCTGGCGCTGCAAATTTGTGAGATCCACTTGATCGCCGTCGGCCAAAATAATTCGACCCACACCGGCCGAGGCTAGATAAAGCGCGGCGGGTGAACCCAGGCCGCCGGCTCCGACGATAAGTGCAGTGGAGGCCAGCAGGCGTTCCTGGGCCTCCATGCCGATCTCTTCAAGCAGAAGATGTCGGCTGTAACGGAGCAACTGCTCATCATTCATTCAGCGGATTCAGGACCAGGAGCCAAGGCTCACACTGAAGTTTGTAAAAGCACTGATAGGAGGACCTTTTCGCGCGCCTTTACTTGTTCGCTTTGGCCGTCGCATCCTTGATCTCTTCTTTGACCTTGGCAACGATGACCGGGATGCCTTTCAGGTGATTCATGGCCTGCTGCAATTGATAGTCCTCAGCACTACCAAACTCTAAGGGCTTGCGATCCTTGGCTTTATCCGCCGCAGCCTTATCCGCAGCAGACTTTTCAGCCGCCGCTTTTTCGGCTGGAGTTTCAGCTTTAGGGGAGACCGTTTTACCTTCTTGCTCTTTCGGGTTGCTTAGGTGGCGGCTGAGATCCGCTTCACGCATTCTTGGGCCGGCATCGCCGTCCGCGGTTTCTTCGACGATTAAATCAGGCACGATGCCCTTGGCCTGAATCGAACGCCCACTGGGTGTGAAGTAACGTGCCGTGGTGAGCTTAATCGCTGTCGTTTCAGAGATCGGCAAAATGGTTTGTACCGAACCCTTGCCAAAGGTTTGAGTGCCAATAATGGTTGCCCGCTTGTAATCCTGCAAAGCACCTGCCACGATTTCAGAGGCCGACGCCGATCCACCGTTCACCAAAACCACCATCGGAACCTTTTTGGCTTCAGGGACCACCGTCGCCACGTAATCATCCCCGCGCCCAACTCCGCGTCCAGGCAAGTAGTCATCTGGCGCGGCGAGATACTTGTGCTTGGAATCTGCATTGCGGCCGTCAGTGGAGGTCACCAGGACGCGAGGGGGAAGGAAGGTTGCTGAAACCCCGACCGCACCATGCAACACCCCACCCGGATCGTTGCGCAAATCAAGCACCAGGCCCTTGAGGTTGCCCTTCGCATAAAGCGCATTTAAGTGCTTCACCAGGTTTTCACCGGACTTATCTTGGAACTGAGTCAAACGCAGATAACCATAACCCGGCTCAATCACCTTGGATTTGACCGACTGCACTTGAATGACATCACGGATCAGGGTCAAAACGATAGGTTTTGCTTCGTTCTTGCGTACCAAGGTCAAAACGATGGGGGTTTTTGGCTTTCCGCGCATCAGTTTAACGGCGTCATTGAGGCTCATGCCCTTGGTCATCTTGTCGTCAATCTTGACGATCAGATCACCCGCTTTCACACCAGCACGAGCGGCCGGTGTATCTTCAATCGGGGCAACTACTTTGACAAAACCGTCCTCTTGCCCAACTTCAATGCCCAAACCTCCAAATTCGCCCTGCGTGCTGACCCGCAAGTCGCGAAAAGCATCGGCATCAAGGTAGGCTGAATGGGGATCCAGCCCGGACAACATTCCGCCAATCGCCTCAGTAATGAGTTTCTTGTCCTCGACCGGCTCCACGTAGTTTTCCTTGATGACGCCAAACACGGCCGACAACTGCCGCAGCTCCTCGAGAGGTAAAGTCGGCCGCTGTTCTTTTTGGGCCACTGCGGTGACTCCCAAACTGACCATAATTCCGGCGACGACGCCGACCGAGATCCAACCTAAAGGCAACTTACGCATCTTGATTCACCATTTTCAAACGCCACTCTGGGGCCGAAGCCCACCAATAGGCCTAACATACCCGTCACTGCTCTCAGTATAGCCCGCCGCCAAGCCCTTACGCACCGACCCAAGGACGTACTTTGCGCGGGAAGCCTCATCAAGCTGCCCAACGGCAAGCACCGCCCGCGCATCGGCCCCTAGGAGGCTGGGCGGCAGAAGGACGTGCACTACGACAGGCGAGAAATCGGTCCCCAGCCTTTAGCGAACCGTAATCCATTGATACTCTAACCAATTATCCGGGCGATGGACTACATCCACATGACTACGGGCAGCCCAGGGAATAACCTGGCGATGCAAAGGCAAGTAATGTACCTGCTCGTTCATTTCCTTGAGGAGTTTTCGAACGATCACTTCGCGCTTTTTGGGATCGGCTTCTTGAGCTTGCTGCTCTTCTAATGCGTCAATGGTCGGGTTTTTGACATCGCCCCAGTTCCAATCGCCCTTGCCGCTGGCCGTTTTGGAGTGATAAATCTGGTCGAAGGTGGTTTGACCGTCGGTAATGGCTCCGCCCCAGCCCAACAAGTACATGGACACATCGCGCTTCTGGCCTTTCGCAAAGAACGGCCCGCGCGGCATGGCCAGCACCTTGATCTTCATGCCTAATTGCGCCCACATATTGGCCAAGGAGCTGCAAATCTCCTCGTCGTTGATGTACCGATTGTTGGGGCAATCGAGTTGCACTGAAAAGCCGTTGGGATAGCCCGCCTCAGTCATCAGTCGTTTGGCTTCAGCCACATCGAAGGCGCGACGTTTTTCGATCTCGGGGTCGTGATAGGTGCCCAGTGGAGAGGGCATGATGGCGCCGGTCGGAAACGCTTGGTTGCGCATCAGCCGAGTCTTGATCGCTTCGATATCGATCGCCTGATAAAGAGCCTGGCGCACGCGGCGATCTTTAAACGGGTTTTTGCCCTTTACATCGGAATACAGCAATTCATCGCGACTCTGATCCATACCAATGAACAACACCCGATTCTCCATCCCGTCAATCACCTTGACATTCGGAGATGCGCGCAGCTTCTGGACGTCATTGGTGGCAGGGTCGTGCAAGAAATCGACTTCGTTCGACAACAAGGCGGCGGTACGAGTGGGGTCGCTCTTCAGGGGCGTGAAAATCACCTCGGTCACATTGCCTTCGATCTTGCCCCAATAATTCGGGTTCAGCGTGTGGACCGTACGGACATCGGGCTGACGGGTCTTGAGCACATAGGGACCCGTGCCATTGGCGTTCAGGGCTGTGTGAGTTTCTTGCTTGTTTTTGAAGTCCTGAGGTTTCGCCGAATTATTTTTCTCACACCAGGCCTTGCTCATGATTTGGATGAGGGTGGCATGTTCTAGAAAAATCGGGTTCACATCCTTAAGGTTGAACTCGACCGTGAAGTCGTCCACCTTGCGGGGCTCGCCCAAGCCGAGCGCGTACGACTTGATCGCCGAGGTATTTTCCTGGGCACGCTTCACCGAAAACACCACGTCCTCGACCGTAAAGGCCGAACCATCATGAAACTTGACATTGCGGCGCAATTTGAGTTGCCACTGCTTCGGGCCGGTCTGTTGCCACTCGGTCGCCAAGACAGCCTTCACCTTCATCTGCTTGTCGCGATTCACCAAGGTCTCATAGACCTGGCCATTGATAGCATTGGTCAACAGCTCATTTTGAGCATGCGGATCCATCGTGTTGGCATCGCCCTGGTCGGTCCAGCGAAAGGTTTTGGCTTGAACCGAAAGCGGAAAAGTGAGGGCCAGCACAGCGCTGAGGCCCACGCATAGGCCCACGCTTAAGCCCAGGGATAAAACGAGCGCGCGGCGCAGCAAGGAATTCAGCATTATCGACTCCATCAAGTTGTCTATTCCATTAAGCGGTTCTACTAGCGAGGAAGAGTGGAACTACCCATCAAAAACTCATCGACCGCACGCGCACATTGGCGGCCTTCTCGAATCGCCCAAACCACGAGGCTTTGACCCCGGCGCATATCGCCGGCCGCAAACACTTTCGGAAGATTGGTTGAGTAACAACCCTTGCCGTCGGTGGTGGCTTTGGCATTACCGCGCGCATCCTTGGTGACGCCAAAACCATCAAGAATAGGACTGATCGGTGAAATAAAGCCCATCGCGAGCAACACCAGGTCCGCTGGCATTTCCCACTCGCTACCGGCGATTTCTTGCATCTTCATCTGGCCTGTGGAGGCGTCTTGCACCCATTCGACACGGGCGGCAATCAAAGCCTTGACGTTGCCTTTTCCATCACCTTTGAAGCCCTTGGTGGTGACCGCCCAATCACGCTCACAACCTTCCTCATGTGAGGAAGACGTGCGTAGCTTTGAAGGCCAATAAGGCCAGGTCATCGGTTTATTTTCTGACTCGGGCGCCTTGGGCATTAACTCAAACTGGCTCACGGATATTGCACCCTGGCGATTGCTGGTCCCCACACAGTCCGAACCGGTATCACCGCCGCCAATAACGACCACATGCTTATCACCCGCCAAGATTTGGCCAGTCACTTTATCGCCCGCCACCACTTTGTTTTGCAGAGGCAAGAAATCCATCGCAAAATGAATCCCCTTGAGATCGCGTCCAGGCACGGGAAGATCGCGCGGATGCTCGGCACCGCCGGCCAGCACTACAGCATCGAAGTCTCGATTCAAATCCTGGGGTGACACTAGCCTAGTGGCATCGTTATGGGCGGGCGCCACGTTCTTTTCTTTCGCGACCAACACACTGGTTTCGAATGTCACGCCTTCGGCTCTCATTTGATCAATGCGCCGATCAATATGAGTCTTTTCCATTTTAAAGTCGGGAATGCCATAGCGTAGCAGGCCACCAATACGGCTGCTCTTCTCAAAGACCGTCACGGCATGACCGGCACGGGCCAACTGCTGAGCCGCAGCCAAACCCGCAGGCCCAGAACCCACCACGGCAACTTTCTTACCGGTTTTCAGGGCGGCGGGTTGAGGTAGTACCCAGCCCATTTCCCAAGCCTTGTCGATGATGGCATGCTCAATCGACTTGATGCCTACGGGCTCGTCGTTAATGTTTAAAGTGCAGGCGGCTTCGCAAGGCGCAGGGCAAACTCTTCCGGTGAATTCGGGAAAATTATTCGTGGAATGCAAAGTATCAATGGCTTGCTTCCAATCGCCACGAAAGACCAGGTCGTTCCAATCGGGAATGATATTGTTGACTGGGCAGCCGTTTTGGCAAAAGGGAATGCCGCAGTCCATGCAGCGCGCGCCCTGAGTCGCGGCCTCATCATCACTTAAATGTAGCACGAACTCTTTGTAATGTTTTAGGCGCGAATCAGCCTTTTCCGAACCTTCGGACAGACGCTGAAACTCCATAAACCCGGTCACTTTACCCATATTCTCTTCTCAACAAACTTTTTATCAATTACCCAGCATCGGCGCAACGACGAGTTGACAGCGGGCACCAGCCCGCCAGGTTCAACCCCTGCGTTTCGGCCCAGCCATCAAACCTTGGCGGCTTCGCGAGCCTTCATGGCGGATTGTTTTTTGGCATGCATCTCACCCAGGGCGCGCTTGTACTCGCTCGGGAATACCTTCACGAACTTCTGACGGGCCGCTTCCCAGTGATCCAGCATCATTCTGGCTTTCTCGCTACCGGTGAATTTGAAGTGCCGCTCAATCAAACTCTTGAGAATGATCTCGTCACACTCGCCTTTATGCCAGGTGGAGGGCTCGGTGCGTGTCAATTGCTCGGAGGTCGCCAACACGGGCTCCAAGCCGACCATCGACATATTGCAGCGCGGCTCAAACTCTTTGATCGGGTCGTACACATAGGCCACACCGCCCGACATCCCGGCCGCGAAATTGCGCCCGGTTTCGCCGAGCACGACCACCGTGCCGCCGGTCATGTATTCGCAGCCATGGTCGCCCGTGCCTTCCACGACGCAGGTCGCGCCAGAGTTACGCACCGCAAACCGCTCACCTGCGACGCCGCTGAAGAAAGCCTCGCCTTCAATCGCGCCGTACAACACGGTGTTGCCGACGATAATGTTCTCGTCCGATTTACCCCGGAAATCGTTGGTGGGGCGG
This sequence comes from Betaproteobacteria bacterium, assembly GCA_043760705.1. GTDB lineage: Bacteria > Pseudomonadota > Gammaproteobacteria > Burkholderiales > Burkholderiaceae_E > JAPOKJ01. The sequence continues at coordinate 424 of JAYUOT010000401.1, read as the reverse complement.
ACGATCACGCGACCACCGGAAAGGCCCTTGCCGACATAATCATTGCCCTCACCCACCAAGTCCAGAGTAATGCCCTTGGCTAAAAACGCGCCAAAGCTCTGACCCGCGGTGCCATTGAATTGCACATGGATCGTGTCCTCCGGCAAGCCGTCATGACCATATCGCCTGGCGATCTCGCCAGACAGCATGGTCCCCGCCGTGCGGTTGACGTTCGCAATCGGCAGAATGAACGACACTTTTTCTTGGCGCTCAATCGCCGACTTGGCCAGCTCGATCAATTTGTTATCCAGTGCCTTGCCCAACTCGTGATCCTGCGAGGCGACCCGGCGCCGCGGCACCTCAGCGGGAACATCAGGCATCGCGAAAATCCGCGAAAAATCCAAGCCCTTCGCCTTCCAATGCTCAATACTCTTACGGGTATCGA
>JAYUOT010000400.1:0-10167 GCA_043760705.1 Betaproteobacteria bacterium | reverse complement strand
CGAGTGCCGCCGCGTTGATCTGCAAGTTACTCAAGCTTTCGCCGCAAGAGGTGGTCGGTCGCGGCACGGGCATTGATGATGCCACACTGAATCTCAAGAAAGACGTGGTGGCCCGTGCCTTGACGGTACACGCACAAGCTCATAGCCCGCTCGAAGTGCTGGCCAGCCTCGGTGGCTTTGAGATCGGACAGATGACTGGAGCGATGTTGGAAGCGGCCCAGTGGGGCCAGATCTTGGTGATTGATGGCTTCATCTCTAGCGCTGCCTTGTTGTTAGCTCATGCCATGGAGCCAGCGATCCTGCAATCATGCGTGTTTGCCCATCAATCGGGTGAGACCGGCCATGCCCTGGTACTCAAAGCGCTGGGCGTTAAGCCGCTCCTCAAGCTCGGGCTTTGTCTTGGTGAGGGGAGTGGAGCGGCCTTAGCCATGCCCCTCTTGAAATCCGCCGCAGCCATTCTTACAGAGATGGCCAGCTTTGCCACCTCTGGGGTGTCTGAGTCGGTGAAGTAGGGTATGGAGCAAATCAAACTTTTCTTGTTGGCTGTGCAGTTCTTCACGCGCATTCCGGTAGGTGGCCGCTTGAACGAATGGGTCGGTTATTCGCCCGAACGCTTGTCGCAGTCCACGCGCTATTTTCCCTTGGTGGGTGGCTTGGTTGCGCTCTTCATCGGTTTGATTTATGCACCCTGCGCCTTGTACCTGCCGCAAGGCATTTCTGTGATTATTGCGCTCTCGTTTGGTGTCTGGCTCACCGGAGCCTTTCATGAAGATGGTTGGATCGATTTTTGCGATGCCTTTGGCGGCCACCGTGACAAGGCGCAGACCTTGACGATCATGCAAGACTCGCGCATCGGCAGCTATGGTGCGATTGCGATCGTGCTGCTCATGGCCTTTAAAATTGAGTCGCTCGCGGCTCTGGATCCTAGCTGGATCGGGGTTTCTTTGCTGGCCGCTCATGTTTGGTCGCGCATGTGCTCGGTCATGGTCATGTGCAGCTTGCCCTATGCACGCCCCGATGATGATTCCAAGGCAAAGCCCATTGCAGAGAAACTGAAGACTTTCGATACCCTGATTGCCCTGGCATTGACCCTGGTGCTGATGACTCTTGCGGCATGGCTCGCGAGTAGCACGCGTCCCTTTGCGTTGGGCGCGGGCAGCTCCGTACTGGGTATGCTTTATTTGCGGCGGATGATGAAGCAGCGTATTGGCGGCTACACCGGCGATGGCCTGGGTGCGGTACAGCAGGTCAGCGAAGCCTTGTTTTATCTCGGAATTTTAATCGCCCTGAGTACCGATAATGTTGAAGTTACGGTTGATCCGACATCCTAAGCCACAAGTGGCGACCGGTATTTGCTATGGCGCCACGGATCTCTTGGCTGAGGTCGAGGCACTAGAGGCACAGCTCGAAGAGTGCCTCTTGATGCCCAAACCGGTACTTGTTTTTTCTAGTCCTTTGCAGCGTTGCTTAGGCCTGGCCCGAGCTTTGGCCCTGCGCGGCTGGCCGGAACCCGTGATCGACAGCGATTTTTCTGAGATGAATTTTGGCGAGTGGGAAATGCAAGCGTGGTCGAAAATCGAACGTCGCCAGATTGATGCCTGGGCTGCCGATATTTCGGCTTATGTGCCTCCGGGAGGGGAGTCCGTGCAGCAAGTCGCGGGGCGAGCCTTGCAAGCGATTCATCGACAATGGGCGGCTCATGCGCATGTACTCGACCCATTGATCGCACGTGCGCAGGGTGAATGTCCGAGCGTCGCGCTGATCTGTCACTCAGGCGTTATCCAGGGGCTAAGCCACGCGCTGGGTGGCAAACCTTGGCAGGCGTTCAAGCCTTTAAACCTGGCGTTTGGCGAGGTGAGGGATGTGCTGGTGCCACGGCAGCACCCATAGCGACATGGGCGCTGTAAAGCCTTGGCAACGAAGTGTCGATGTCGGCTTGCGTATGCGCCATAGGCCGCGCGGTGACTCAGGTTGTTGTTTATCGATCCAGGTGCCTGGTCCAGTGGGTCGACGCTGCTAGACTCATCCCTATCTTTACGCGAGCCTTGGCATTCACGCCATGCTTCAAAACTGCGGGAGTGATTACACATGTTGGGAAATGAACAGCCGGTGCGCTATATTCCGCGCACCAGGGAGTACTACCGAGCCATCGGCTACACGAAGGATTATGTCTGGTCATGCTATGAGGACGTTCCGTTCGCATCCTTGGCCAAGCCTTTGAGCCAGGCGCGCATTGGCTTGATCACTACAGCGTATCCCCTTGATTTATCGAACAAAGATGCGCGCGGCATCAAGCATGTTTGGTCAGCCGAAGTGGATCCTTTGCCTTCCGGCTTGAATACCGATAATTTGGCCTGGGATAGAGTGTCGACCCACACTGACGACCGCGAATCTTTCCTGCCTTTAGAGGCCGCTTTATCGGCGGCCCAAGAAGGAAAGATCGCCTCATTGACTGCGCGGTTTTACGGCGTGCCGACTGAATATAGCCAGCGCAAAACCATTGAAGAAGATGCGCCCAAGATTCTTGCGTTGTTGCGAGAAGACGGTGCCGACGCCGCGCTAATCAGCGCGCTTTGACCGGTGTGTCACCAGACCGTGAGTCTGGTCGCACGGCATCTTGAAGCCAACGGTATGCCGACCGTGATTGTCGGTTCGGCTCGCGATATCGTAGAGCATTGCGGTGTTCCGCGATTTCTCTTCCCTGATTTTCCTTTGGGCAACCCCAGTGGTCCTCCCTGGCAGCCGGACATGCAACGCAACATCGTTAAGCGGGCCTTGGGTTTACTGGAAACTGCGACCGCGCCGCGCACGACCCTCGCCGCAGACCTGCCTTGGAAAGATGGTCCTGGCTGGCGGGCTCGCTATGGCCAAGTGGATGCGGCCGAGCGTGATCACTTGATCGCGGTGGGCGAGGCGCGTCGCCAGCGGCAGCTTGAAGCGGCAAAGTTGAAGCGGCAAAGCTGAAGCGGCAAAGCTGAAGCGGCAAAGCTGAAGCGGCAAAGCTGAAGCGGCAAAGTTGAAGCGGCAAAGTTGAAGCGAGGATAGTCCACCTTGAATTTTTCGTGCCGAGCATCAATGCTTCGCTTCAGGCAGAAAGCGTACGCCTTCTCGAGCCAATCCGCCGCCGAGGCCAATCGGCGTGCCATCCGCACGCCAGCATGCGGCGCCCTCGAGTTGACCGTCTTCATGGAAGCGAATTCCGCACATGCCGCCGCCAACATTGGGCACTCTCTCGGTTTGATGGCCACGGGAGTTTAAGTCGGTGGCGAGCGCCTCAGAAAAACCGGGTTCGAGCTCCAGCCCAAAACCTTGAGTCCAAAGACGGGGCGCCTCGATCGCCTCTTGCAAACTCATCTTGTGATCGATGAGATTCAGGGTTGCCTGTAATGCCGACGGGAAGATACGCAGGCCCCCGGGCAGGCCCAGCGCGAACTTGGGCACCTGGTCGCGCGATACGATCAGTGGCGACATGGAAGATGTAACTCTCTTGCCTGGCGCCAGTGAGTTGGCCAATCCGGGGCGGGGATTGAATACATACAAATAATTGTTTGGAATCATTCCAGTGCCCGGCACCATGTAGCGCGCACCGAATAGACTATTGATCGTTTGGGTGGCGCACACAATGCGGCCGTCACCATCGGCGACGGTTAAATGGGTGGTGTTGGCGCCCTCGCCGGGCTGCACTCCAGGGCCCCAGGCCTGAGCACGCTGCATATCGATGGCCGCACGACGTTCGCCAGCATAGGCGGCGGACAAGAGCTTGGCGACCGGCACCGACACAAAATCCGGGTCGGCGGTGGCGCTGGCGCGATCTGCGAAGGCAATCTTGAGAACTTCGGCCAATAGATGCGCACTGTCGGCCGTGCCGAAGCCCATGCCCGCCACATCAAAGCCTTCCAGTATTTTGAGCATTTGCCCAATATGCAGCGGCCCCGAGCAAGGGGGAGGGGGTCCGCTGATTTCAAAGCCACGATACATGGCGCGCAATACCTCAAGGTCTCGTGTGCGATAGCTTTGAAGATCGGTGGCCGTGATGAAGCCGCCGTGCCTGACCATGTCGTTGCAAACGATATCACCCAGGGTTTTTTTGTACAGGGCATCCGGCCCTTCTTTGACGACGTAGGCGAGCGTGTCGGCATAGGCGGCGTTAGTGACTCTGGCCCCGGCTTGAATCGGCTGCCCACCGGGCATAAACACTGCACTAATTTCGGGGTCGCAGGCCAGGTCGCTCATACATTCACGAACGCAGTCGCTCAAGTAAGGCGTGGCCCTAAAACCTTGCGAGGCATAACGAATGGCGGGTTCGATCACCTCGGCCAAGCTGAAACTACCGTGACGTTGCAACATTTCGCACCAGGCCATCAAATTGCCGGGTGTGGCCACTGCTGAGCGACCGACACTGTTACGACGACCCACGGCATCCAGCACGCCGGGTGCGGCCTCGGGGTCTGGAACGAAGCTGTCGGGCTTCACTGCCTGGGGACAAGCGCTCTGACCTTCGAGAATGGTTTGACTGCCATCCGCTAATCGCAGGTGAGCGAAGCCACCGCCGAGAATGCCGACCATCATCGGCTCTACCACGGTCAGCGCGAACAGGGAGGCAATGGCTGCGTCCACGGCATTACCTCCTGCCGCAAGCATCTCAGCCCCTGCCGCGGAAGCAAGAGGGTGGTTAGTGACGACCATGCCGCGACTGCCCAGGGCAGGGGATTTTTCAGTGCGAAAAGTGGTTTTCAATGGTTTGTCCTTGATGATGCAGCGAGGGGTCGTGGTGCAGGGCTGTCGTTATATTCAGGCGACGAGGTGCACTGCACGTTTGGGTAATGCCAGGAGGATGGCACCAGCCAGTATGCTCAGGCAGGCGACGAATATAAAGGCACCATCGTAATTGCCGACGATGTCGTAGTAATGCGCGACCGCAAGCGGGCCACCTGCACCAAGAATGAGTGCAAAAGGAAGCGCTGCACTTCGCACCGCGCCAAGATAGCGTCGCCCGAAGTAAACGCCCCAAATCACCTCTTGCATTGGAATGGTACCGCCCCAGCCCAGGCCCATGAGAAGGAAGGCGCCATACTCCCAGAGCTCCGAGCGTGCCTGGACACTGAGGACGATCATGATCAATGCCACGCCAGACAGGGCAACACTGAAGGCGGCCAGAGGCTTCGGATTCATGCGGTCGATCAGCCAGCCCCAGAGCGGTTTGCTCAGCAGCGCGGGGACCGAGGCCACCGTGATCATGAGCGCCGCCGTAGCCCGTGAATAGCCGGCGTCGGTCATAAACGGAATCGTTTGAAACAGCACGACTGGAATCAGCATCTGGAACATGCTGAAGGCTCCAACCAGCATATAGAAAATAGGGGTTCGAAGCGCTTGCTGGCGCGTCAAAGAGGTATCGAAATCAGCCTGAGCCCGGGCGCCGGCTCCGGTCGCCATTTGAGCTTTGGACTTGCCGTCAGGAAACAGGCCGTGATCTTCCGGCGCGCGTCGCATCATCAGCGCGGCGGGTAGTGTCAATACCAGAGCGCCCAGGGCCATGGCCTGCCAGCTCAGACGCCAGCCGAAAATGTCGATGCAACGGGTAACGACGGGCGTGATGCCGATACCCGCAAAGGACACCCCCATGGAGGCCCAGGCAATCGCTTGACCACGGTGTTCGACAAACCACTTGGACAGTGTGACGTTGACCACCAAGCTGCCGATCAATGAGGCTCCAATCGTGAGGACAATACCGTTGAGAATGACCCATTGCCACCAGGCCTGAATAAAGGACAGACTGAACAAGGCCAGTGCAAGAAGCAAGAGGCCGAGAAGCATGAAGGGTCGGGCGCCTTTTTGATCCACACGGCCGCCGATATAGAAGCCGGTGAAGGCCATGACGAATTGTCCGAGGCTACGCGGCAGGATGAACTCGGCACGTGACCAACCAAGCTCGGTGGTCATCGGCAGCATGAAAGCGCCGATGGCATAGTTCATGGATCCCACGGAGACAAATTGGGTGATGAAGCCGGCCAGCACCAACCAGTTACCGTAGTAAATACCGCGTTCAGTGGACATGGTTTGAAGATAGCACCGTTCACCCCAGAACCATTCCCGCCATTTCAATGTCAATTGGCGCGTGTTTCCGGGCAGTCTGTCGCAATGATGGGTCGCCTTCGACACGCGTGTAGGATGATCAAGCCCTCACGAACTTTTTGCCGAGGATCACCATGACCGACAACACAGACCATCAAGATCAAGACTACCAACGCGCCTGGCGTCAAGCACGTCGCCAAGTGCGCCGGATGAGGGCCTGGTATCTGCACGCCTTCATCTTTTGCGTGGTCGCGGGCTTTGCCTGGCTGCGCTTCCTGTTCGCGGGCTCTTTCGAGGGCTGGTATGCGTTCCATCACGCGCCGCGGATGCCTTGGGGCATGACGCTTGGTTGGGGGTTCGCGGTGTTGCTGCATGGCCTGGTGGTCTTTGGACGGTTTGGTCCACTTGGTCAGGATTGGGAGGACCGCCAAATGAAGCGCTTGCTGGAACGCCCATCGGGTTCCGGAAATCAAGGCGGGAAGAATTAGTGAGTGCAAGAGCCCGCGATCATTGGCGTGGTCCGGACGCTCCACGCTCGGGCGCGACCACTACGCCCGAAGCACTGGCTTATGAGCGAGCTTGGCGGCAGGTGCGCTCGATGCGCAGTTTTTACAAGCATCTGATGATTTATGCGCTGGTGATCACGGGTCTTTGCATCGTCAATCTCACCACCGCACCTCATCGGCTTTGGTTCGTCTTTCCGGCCGCGGGCTGGGGGCTAGGCATCGTGATTCATGGTGCATCAGTGTGGGGCGACGCATTTTGGATGGGTCGCGGTTGGGAGGAAAAAAAGATTCAGCAATTGCTAGCCCGCGAGAAAATTCGGAGCCTATCTAATGAGAAACAGTGGGTTGAGGCTAGACTGCGACTCTTGCAGGCTCAGATTGAGCCGCATTTTTTATTCAACACGCTCGCCAACGTGGTGAGCCTGATCGATCCCGCCCCCGCAAAAGCACGCTTGATGCTGGAGAATTTTATCGCTTATTTGCGCGGCTCGCTCGCGGCGAGTCGCTCGGTACAGGGCACCTTCGAGCAGGAAGTAAAATTGCTGGGGTATTACCTGGATCTACTCAAGATCCGTATGGGTGATCGGCTGCGCTATACGCTGGACGTTGAGCCCTCAATCATGGCAGAACCTCTGGCGCCGATGTTGCTCCAACCGATTGTTGAGAATGCCATTCGGCATGGGCTGGAACCCAAGATCGAAGGCGGCGAGGTTCGCTTGTCCGCGAAACGAATGGGTGATTGCATTGAGGTACGCGTGCGGGATGATGGCATGGGATTCAGGCCCGGTGATGATGTTGGTATGGGCCTAGAGAATCTGCGTGAACGGTTGCAGGTCTTGTACGATGGCAAGGCCAGTATGACCATTGAAGAGATCCATCCCGGGACTCAAGTCATCATTCATTTTCCCACCCGGGAAAGCCTGAACTCGTGAGCAACCCGACGGCCATCATTGCCGACGATGAGGAGCACTTGCGCGCCCATTTGCGCTCAAAGTTAAATAGCCTTTGGCCGCAATTGCGGATTGTGGCGGAGTCGGTCAATGGGCTTGACGCCGAGGCCATGATTCTTGCTCATCGGCCTGCAGTGGCCTTTCTTGATATCAAGATGCCGGGCTTGACCGGCTTGCAAGTGGCGCACCGCCTGGAGGGACAGACCCGCTTCGTCTTTGTGACCGCTTATGACGAGTTTGCACTTGAAGCCTTCGAGCGGGAGGCGGCCGACTTTCTGGTCAAGCCGGTCGACGACGAGCGTCTGGCCCGCACGATAAGACGATTGAGGGGTGCCATTGAAACAGCAAGCCCACCACCCGTCTTGACGCAGATGTTGCAAGACTTGCTACGTAATGTTACGCCACCGCTGCAGACGCAAACGGCTCCAACTCGGCTGCGCTGGTTAAGAGCCAGTCAAGCCGAGACTACCCGACATATTCCGGTGCAGGAAGTGCTCTACCTGCAAAGCGACGACAAGTACACCATAGTTCACACCGCGCAGGGCGAACATGTCGTTCGCATGCCGCTTGCTGAGCTGATCGCTGCTATGGACCCGGAACAGTTTTGGCAGATTCATCGCTCAATCCTTGTCAATATGAACTTCGTCGAAGGTACCCGGCGCGACGATAATGGGCGCATGTTTGTTCGTCTAAGGGATCAGAAAACCGAATTGCCAGTCTCGCGAGCCTGGGTACATTTGTTTCGGCAAATGTGAAGCGACCCGCTTCCCTTTACTGAATTGAAAAGCGCGATGATCGGAGAATCTTGCTATCCTGCACCCATGATTCTTGGATGTTGACGGTATGGAACTAAGTTTTGAAAAAGAGATTGGCCTGCTCAAATTAGGCGCCGGCGAAGTGTTTCATGGCGAGGGTATTCTCGCGGTTACCAAGGCCTTGTTGCAGAGCGGGGTGAGCTATATCGGCGGCTACCAAGGCTCGCCGGTCAGTAATTTGTTGGACGTGATGGTTCAGGCCCAGCACGAGCTGGCTGAGTTGGGGGTCCATGTTGAGCCCTGTACCAATGAAGCTTCAGCGGCGGCCATGCTCGGTGCATCAATTATGTATCCGGTACGCGGTGCGGTCACTTGGAAGAGTATTGTCGGCACCAATGTTGCGGCTGATGCCCTGTCGAATTTGTCTTCGCCAGGCGTGACGGGTGGCGTGCTGATTGTGATTGGCGAAGATTACGGCGAGGGTGCCAGCGTCATTCAGGAGCGCACTCACAGCTTCGCTCTCAAGAGCACGATGGTTCTGCTTGACCCCCGGCCTGATTTGCCGAGCGTGGTGCGCATGACTCAACAAGCGTTTGAGCTCAGCGAAGCAAGCAATATGCCTTGCATGATGAGCATGCGAATTCGTCTGTGCCATTTGCGTGGCTCCTTTGTGGCTAGTGACAATCGTCCCGGGGCGATTTCCACGCTCAACCGTTTGAAGGAACCTGCCGACTTTAACTATGAGCGACTGTCCCATCCGCCGGTCACGTTCCTGCAAGAAAAGCGCAAGATCGAGCAGCGCATTCCGGCGGCTCAGCGCTTCATTGTTGAGCAACAGCTTAACGAATTTTTGAGCGGTCAGCATGCTGAGCTTGGCCTGATAGTCCAGGGCGGTCTCACCAGTAATTTGATTCGAGCTCTACAAAAGCTTGGACTTGCGGATGGCGATGGCAACCCAAGCATTCCTGCGATGATTCTGAACGTGGTCTATCCCCTGGTGCCAGACCAACTCGCTGACTTTTGCGAGGGCAAGCAAGCGGTGATGGTTCTGGAGGAGGGGCAACCTGAATACATCGAGCAGGAGATCGCCACGCATCTGCATCGCCGGGGCTCGCGTTGCGCGGTGCATGGTAAAGATTTTCTGAAGCAAAGCGGTGAGTATTCCACCGAAGCCATTCTGCGTGGCCTCAGCGCTTTTGCAGAACGCTATGCTCTCCTGCTCTCGCAAAGGCCTTCCTCGCTTGCCAGTCAATATTTCGCCGAGCGCGAGGCGGCGAAGAGCCAGGCGCTTGAAGTACTCGGCAAGCCATTGCCGGTGCGCCCTCCCACCTTTTGTGTCGGATGCCCTGAGCGGCCGGTGTTTTCTGCCCTGAAGTTGGTGCACCAACTCATCGGGGTCAGTCACATCTCTACCGATATTGGCTGCCACGCCTTCGCCACTTTCGCACCATTTTCCCTTGGCAATTCCATTCTGGGCTATGGCATGAGCATGGCCAGCTCGGCCGCGGTTGCGCCCCTGTCCGAGCGCAGGCCCTTGGCCATTATGGGTGACGGCGGGTTTTGGCATAACGGCTTGTTGTCGGGTGTGGCCAGTGGACTCATGAATCGAGGTGATGGCGTGTTGCTCATCATGAAAAACGGCTACACCTCGGCCACCGGTACACAGGAGATGATTTCCTCACCCAATGAATTGGTCAAGCAAAGCGCGGGAGCGGGTAGCGCGACTTATACTGAGACGACCATTGAAGATACGCTCAAAGGCATGGGCGTGAAATGGCTGAAGACGGTTCATACCTATCGCGTTGCGCAAATGAAGAGTGCTTTGGTGGAAGCGTTTAGTACACCGCAAGCCGGGCTCAAGGTGATTGTGGCCGAAGGCGAATG
>JAYUOT010000399.1:0-10174 GCA_043760705.1 Betaproteobacteria bacterium | reverse complement strand
CGTTATTGCTGGTGCATAACCATCCGAGCGGTTCGACCCAGCCATCAAGCGCCGACGAGATGCTCACGCAGGCACTGAAGTCGGCACTGGCGCTGGTGGACGTGCGCGTGCTGGATCACCTGATCGTCGCTGGTGGCGACATCCTGAGTTTTGCCGAACGCGGGCTGTTGTAGCCCGAGGGGGCATTGCCCCCTTTTTTTGCTGCGTTCTTCACGTCTAGTAAAGGCTGCGCTGTGCTGCGGGCCGCACCAACCCTGCGCTTCTTCCTTGACGGCCACGCACTCGCAGGCCCGGTTTTTCGCGGGCGATGAACTCAGGAAAAACGGCGGCAAACAGGGACCGGCCCAGGTCTCTGTGCCGAACCAACCCAAGCCACAACGGGCTCCGAATCTTGGAATCCGGTCAGCTTTGAAACCATAGCTTCAATCACCGGAGGAGAATCATTCCCACTCAATTGTAGCCGGAGGCTTACTAGAAATATCGTAAGTCACCCGATTGATGCCCCGCACCTCATTGATGATTCGAGACGAAGTTCGTTTGAGTAAGTCATAAGGCAATTCTGCCCAGTCCGCCGTCATAAAATCGCTGGTCTGAACCGCGCGCAGGGCCACTACATAATCGTAGGTGCGCCCATCACCCATGACGCCCACCGATTTCACCGGTAAAAACACTGCAAAGGCCTGGGAGGTTTTGTCGTACCAGCTTTGCCCGTCGGCGTCCTGGGTGTTCCACAGCTCATGGATAAAAATGTCGTCAGCACGTCGTAGCAAATCGGCATATTCGCGCTTCACCTCACCGAGAATACGCACCCCCAAACCAGGCCCAGGGAAGGGATGGCGATAGACCATCTCGCGCGGCAGACCCAAGGCCAGTCCGAGCGCCCTCACCTCATCCTTGAACAGTTCACGCAAAGGCTCGAGCAGTTTAAGGCCCAAGCTCGCGGGTAAACCGCCGACATTGTGATGACTCTTGATCGTGACGGCCTTCTTGCTTTTGGCACCGCCCGATTCAATCACGTCCGGGTAAATCGTGCCTTGTGCTAACCATTGGGGTGCGGTGCCGCCTTCGGCTTTAAGCTTGGCAGCTTCGGCCTGGAACACTTCTACAAACTCGCGTCCAATGATCTTGCGTTTTTGCTCAGGATCCGTCACCCCTTTCAGGTGCCCGAGAAACTGCTCACTGGCATCGACCGCGATCACGCGGGCATGAAGCTTGCCGACGAACATGTCCTTCACCATTTGCGCTTCATTGAGACGCAGGAGGCCATGATCCACGAACACACAGGTGAGTTGATCGCCAATGGCGCGGTGGATCAGGGCCGCAGCAACCGATGAATCTACACCGCCAGACAAGCCCAGTAACACATGCTCAGTGCCGACCTGCTCACGAATCCTGGCGACCGCTTCCGCGATGTAATCGCCCATGATCCAGTCGCCCTGGCAGGCGCAAATATCACGCACAAAGCGCTTGAAAATCGCCGGGCCTTGGAGGGTGTGAGTCACCTCGGGATGAAACTGAATCGCGTAAAAGCCTCGTTCCTCATCGGCCATGCCAGCAATGGGGCAGGAGGGGGTGCTGGCCATGAGCTTGAAGCCAGGTGGCAGTTCCGTGACCTTGTCGCCATGACTCATCCACACCTTGAGCATGCCCTGCCCTTCAGCGCTCGCAAAATCCTGAATATCCTGGAACAATCTGGTGTGGCCTCGCGCCCTCACCTCGGCATAGCCGAACTCGCGCTTGGCAATGCCGTCCACCGTGGGCGCAGCTTCGACCTTGCCGCCGAGCTGATGGGCCATCGTCTGCATGCCGTAGCAAATACCGAGTACGGGCACGCCGAGCTTGAAGACACAATCCGGCGCCTTGTCCGTGCTTTCTTCATAAGCGCTGGCGTGACTGCCCGAGAGAATGATGCCCTTGCCGCCCTTGTTTTGAATGAAGTCGGTGATGAAGGCTTCGCTCACATCACAGGGATGCACCTCGGAATAGACTTGCGCTTCGCGGACCCGACGTGCAATCAACTGAGTGACTTGCGAACCGAAATCCAGAATCAAAATTTTGTCATGCATTGCTGTCGCAGCCATTCCTATTAATCCGAGCGGTAATTAGGCGCTTCCTTGACGATTTGCACGTCATGGACATGGGACTCCCGCATCCCGGCAGAGGTTATTTGGACAAACTCGGCCTTTTCGCGAAGCTCTTCAATATTGGCGCAACCGAGATAACCCATGCTCGAGCGCAAGCCCCCACAGAGTTGATACAAAATGCTGCCCAAACTGCCCTTATAGGCAACACGACCTTCAATGCCCTCGGGAACAAGCTTGTCGGCATTGTTGGCCGGATCCTGAAAGTACCGGTCCGCGGCGCCGTCTTGCATCGCCCCCAGCGAGCCCATGCCACGATAGCTCTTGTAGGAGCGGCCTTGATACAAAATCACTTCGCCTGGCGCTTCCTCGGTGCCCGCGAACATCGAGCCCATCATGACGGTATGAGCGCCCGCCGCAATCGCCTTTGAAACATCGCCGGAGTAGCGAATGCCACCGTCCGCAATGGCAGGCACACCGGTACCGATCAAGGCAGTCGCGACATCGGCAATGGCTGTAATTTGTGGCACGCCGACCCCGGCCACAATGCGTGTTGTGCAAATCGAGCCTGGGCCAATGCCTACCTTCACGGCATCGACACCGACCTCGACCAGGGCCAGAGCAGCCTCAGCAGTCGCGATATTGCCGCCGATGACCTGAATGCCATATTCGGCCTTGATCGAGCGTACCCGATCGATCACGCCTTTGCTATGCCCATGAGCCGTATCCACCACGATCGCATCCACCCCGGCGCGAATCAGTTTTTCAACCCGCTCATCAGTATCGGGGCCGACACCCACCGCGGCAGCGACGCGTAATTTGCCTTGGGTGTCTTTGGCCGCAAAAGGATGCTCGGTCGCTTTGAGAATGTCTTTGACGGTGATCAAGCCTTTCAGCTCAAAACCGGCCCCAATCACCAGGACGCGCTCGAGACGGTTCTTGTGCATGAGGTATTGCGCTTCATCCAGACTCGTGCCTTCCCGAACCGTCACGAGGCGATTTTGGGGGGTCATGATGTTACGCACGGGCTCATCGAGACGATCTTCGAAGCGCAGGTCGCGATTGGTGACGATGCCAATGACGATACCATCTCGAACCACGGGCAGGCCGGAAATCCGGTGCTGCTGGGTCATGACCAGCACGTCCCGGATACTCATGTCGGGATCAATCGTGATCGGATCCGAAACAATGCCCGATTCATAGCGCTTCACCCGGGACACTTCGAGGGCTTGCTCGTCCGGTGACATGTTTTTGTGAATGACGCCAATACCGCCTTCCTGAGCCATCACAATGGCCAGCCGTGCTTCAGTGACGGTGTCCATCGCCGCTGAAAGCAGCGGAATATTCAAGGCAATATCGCGTGTAAAGCGAGTTTTGAGGGAGGTATCTTTAGGGAGAACTTCGGAATAGGCCGGCTTGAGCAGCACGTCATCAAAGGTTAGCGCCTTGATGGGCCCCTGAGCAGTGAGTCGCATGGACATCCTCGGGCAAAGCGACATTATACGCAAGTCGGCCAAGCCGACCTTGCGGGCACAACGGCGGGCTCAATTGCCGCTCAATTGCTGCTCAGTGGTGCCACAAGTAGCGGACTCCATGGGAGCCTCAATGGCGAGTCTAAGAGCACCTTCGAATCTGTCGTGTCGACCGTTCGTCGAAATGCTCAGGCAAGGTAAAAGCCTTAGAGCGAAACTCAAGCTTTAGTCCCCACCTATGGAACCTGTGACTAAGCTTTAATAAGGATTTTTAATGCTCAACCTTTCACCTTTGTTCCGCCCTGCGGTGGTCGCGTCAATGCTGGTGCATATCGCGATCGCAAGCGCTCCAGCTCACGCCCAATACCAGTGGCGCGACGCCCATGGCCAAATGATTATCTCTGACCAACCCCCACCGGCAAGCGTCAAGCCTTCGCAAATCATCAAGAGCGCTCCGATGGCGGCTCCCGTCGCCCCGCCTCCCAAGGCCGAGGGGAAAGACTCCAAGTCAGCCGTGGCGAAAGGTCCCATGACGACGGCTGAGAAAGAAGCCGATTTCCAAAAACGTCGCAAAGAACAGGCAGAGGCTCAGAAAACGGGTGCAGAAAAACAAGCTGCGGCCGAACAAAAAACAAAACACTGCGAGGCTCTTCAGCAAAAGCTTCGTACGCTGGGTAGCAATATGAGAATTAATACTGTACTGAATAACGGTGAAGTCGCCTCCATGGAATCGGCCGAGCGCGAAAAAGAAATGAGTAAAACGAATCGCGACTTAGCAAGTGGTCAGTGCTCGTCCTAGTCTCGTTTCGGCTTTGCAAGAGCTGAAAAACCTCGGTTGTAGGGGCCGCGCTCGCGAGCGCGTGCCGTTTTGACCCGCGCGGATCGCTCCGCCTTAACGTCCAGTAATACCGGTCCGAGCAGCTCGATACGATCTCCCTCGAGTAGCGGTGACTCCAGGCTTCGGTGCTGCCCATAACAGGCCAGATGCAGCGCGCCGCGCTGCACGGCTTGCCTTAATGGCTCTGGCAAGAGATCAATGGCCTGGCCTACGGTGCGCGAACCGTCCCGCAACACTCCCGGGTCCAGGGCAAGCATTTGCACGGAACCATCAGAAGTACACCAAAAAACTTCAACTCTCATCACTCAAGTCTCATAACGACGCTCAGCCTCTTGCACAAAAGCATCCAAAAAACCCTTGGCAATTTGATCAAAAACCGGTGCAATCGCCACCCCCAACAATCGGTTTGAAAACTCATAATGCAGCTCAAAGTCAACTTTACAGGCATCCACGGCAAGTGGTTTGAACACCCAGAGTCCCCGAAAACTGGCAAACGGCCCGTCCTTGAGCTCCATTCGTATTTCAGTGGGGTGCTTTTGCAGATTGCGAGTAGAGAAATCTTGGCGCAAGCCTCTAAAGGCGATGGTGATGGCCGCGTGGACCTCGGTTGACGAAACTCTTTTAACCTGGGTACCTCCACACCACGGCAAAAAGCTGGCATAACTTTCAATATCGTCCACCAAATTGAACATTTGCTCGGCGCTGAAGGCCAGTAGAAGCTGTTTTTGTACCGAGGGCATCTTGAGTGAATTAAAATGAGCTATGAGTATTGTCGACAATAGAAAAGCATTTCACGACTATTTTATCGAGGAACGCTACGAAGCAGGTCTGGTCCTTGAGGGCTGGGAAGTCAAAGCCATACGTGGGGGACGAGCCAATATCAAAGAAGGCTATGTGATTTCACGAGGGGAGGCGCTGTATCTGATTGGCGCGCATATTAGCCCACTCCCTGAGGCTTCCACTCACGTGACGCCCGATCCGGTGCGAACCCGCAAGCTCTTGCTCAAAACAGCCGAGATTCACAAGCTCTTGAGCAAGGTCGAGCGGGCCGGCTACACCCTGGTGCCGCTCAACTTCCACTTTAGCAAAGGCTACATAAAACTCGAAATTGGCCTGGCCAAGGGCAAAAAACAATTTGACAAACGAGCCGTCGAAAAAGAGAAAGAATGGAAGCGCGATCAGCAAAGAATTATGAAAAACGGGGCAAAAGAATAGAACCTGTAAAAAGGCTCACGGGGCCAGCCAAAGACTAAGGGGCCTTCAAATCGACTGGTTTCGTTGCAGTCGCTTTAATGGTCGTCATGGCCGCCGCCATCAAGCTTGGTAGATCCGCCATATTACTGGGCACAATCAAAGTGTTATTAGTCTTGGCCATATTCGCGAATGCAGCCACATAACGCTCAGCGATCTGCAGGTTCACGGCGGCCAAGCCACCGGGTGCTTCAATGGCTAAACCAATTTTTACAATCGCTTTGGACTGAGCCTCGGCCACGGCGGTAATCGCGCTAGCTTCGCCCATTGCGCGATTGACCTCCGCTTGCTGCTCGCCTTCGGAGCGTGCGATATTGGCTTCGCGCCAACCCGTCGCCAAATTGATTTGCTCTTGGCGCTTGCCCTCAGATTCTGCAATACGCGCGCGTTTTTCCCGTTCTGCCGTAATTTGAGCTTGCATCGATCTCAAAATCTCCGCGGGCGGGGTCAAATCTTTAATCTCGTAACGCAACACCTTGACGCCCCAGTTCATCGCCGCGGCATCTAGCGCCGAAACAATCTCAGAATTGATCATGTCGCGCTCTTCAAAGGTTTTATCAAGCTCCATCTTGCCCAGAACCGAGCGTAAGGTGGTCTGCGAAAGTTGCGTAATGGCGACGACGTAATTGCTCGTACCATAAGAGGCACGCATCGGGTCCGTGACCTGGTAGTACAAGATACCGTCGACCGTCAATTGAGTGTTATCGCGCGTGATACACACTTGACTCGGAACGTCCATGGGAACTTCTTTGAGCGAGTGTTTGTAGGCCACTCGATCCACGAAGGGAATGAGGAAGTTAAGCCCCGGCAAAAGGCTTCGGTTGAACTTGCCGAGGCGTTCCACAATCCACGCGTTTTGTTGCGGGACCACCTTAAGGCCCTGAGAGACGAAAATTACCACTAGAACCAAGACGACGATGCTGAATGTACCCAAGATAGGTTCCCTTTTCGGAAAAAAATTTGAACTAGTTGCGTGGGTCGACAATCAAGCGATTGCCTCTTAAAGCTCGAATCCGGTATTTCCCGGGTTTCAGGGCGATGGTCCCTTCAACGCCCGCAGGCTTGCCTGCGTCAAGGTTGGCCTCAACACTCCAATGTGCGCCGCGGTACTGTGCTGATCCAACACCGTCGCTCCATGAATCGACCTCAATCCATTCTCCAATATCCAATTCTGGCGAAGCGCCAGAGCCAGACGTCTTGCGCCGACGCAGCCAAAACCAGCCAAGCATCGCCACCATTGCAGCGCCCAGGACCTGCCAGGGAATGCCCAGGCCAAGCTTTGCCAAAACGCTAGCCGCAGCCGCAGAAATCGCAAGCACCAAAACGTAGAAAGTCCCGGTGAACACCTCCGCCACACCCAAAACTCCTGCGATGACCCACCACCACTCGTAATCTTGCATCTATTGGCCCCCATTTAACGTAATGTTACCGTGAACAGAGGTGAAAACTAAGGTTTTGTCAGGATTGGTCTGGAAAAGGCTAAAATTGCAGCCTGACGGAATTCACGCTAGCATTCAGGCCGTTGCGTCTAAAAGCAAAAACGTCCCGCAGCCGGTATTGCAAGGGTATTAAGACCCAACCGTTGATCAACCTATTGGAGTGACCGTAATGAATCGTAAAATTGTAAGTCTCGCAGTGGCAGGCGCATTCGCCTTGGGCGCAAGTGCTGTTTCTGCTCAAACCGTTGTAAAAATTGGCCATGTGGGTCCTTTGACGGGTGGCATCGCCCACTTGGGCAAGGATAATGAGTTTGGTGCCAAAATGGCGATCGAAGAATTGAACGCCAAGAAAGTCAAAATCGGCGGCCAGGAAGTTAAATTCGAACTGTTGTCGGAAGATGACGGCGCCGATCCTAAGCAAGGCACCGCCGCTGCTCAGAAATTGGTCGATGCGAAAGTGAATGGCGTGATCGGTCACTTGAACTCGGGTACGACCATCCCTGCTTCCAAGATCTATCACGACGCTGGAATCGCCCAGATTTCGCCTTCCGCGACCAATCCAAAGTACACACTGCAAGGCTTCAAAACGGCCTTCCGCGTCGTGGCTAACGACGGTCAGTTAGGTGGCACGCTGGGCCGTTTTGCCGTCAAGGAAGTGAAAGGCAAAGCGATTGCCATCATTGATGACCGTACTGCGTATGGTCAAGGTGTGGGTGATGAATTTGAAAAAGCGGTGAAAGCCGCCGGCGGCAAGATTGTCGGTCGTGAATTCACCAACGACAAAGCGACTGACTTCAATGCTATTTTGACGAAACTCAAAGGCAAGAAACCTGACGTCGTGTTTTTCGGCGGCATGGATGCGGTCGCCGGCCCGATGCTTCGCCAAATGAAGCAATTGGCGATCAATGCCAAGTTCATGGGTGGTGATGGTATCTGTACTGAAGAACTCGCCAAGCTGGCGGGTGATGCCATGGCTGACGGCCAAGTGGTTTGCGCTGAAGCCGGTGGTATTACGAAGGACAAAGCCGCTGCCCGTGCCAAGTTCGATGCTGATTTCGAAGCCAAGTTCAAGACCAAGGTGCAGATCTATGCGCCGTATGTTTACGACGCCGTCAACGTGATGGTCGCCGCGATGGTGAAAGCCGACTCTGCCGATCCTAAGAAGTATCTGCCCGAACTCGCCAAAATCAACTATGACGGCGTCACAGGCAAGATCGCTTTTGATGCAAAAGGCGACATCAAGAATGGTGCTCTGACTTTGTTTACCTACAAAGGTGGTAAGCGCGATTCGATGATGGTCGTAAAATAATTGGATCCACAGGCTTGAGGCTCACCAGCCTTAAGTTCTGGACACAAAAAAGGGCATCTTCGGATGCCCTTTTTTGTACCCGCAAGCCTTCTGAACTAATGGTTTTTTTGATTCTCGGCAAGCCTCTGCCAAGTGTCTATGACAGTATCCGGATTAAGCGACATCGAGCCAATGCCTTGCTCGACCAGCCACTGGGCAAGGTCAATGTGATCCGATGGCCCTTGTCCACAAATGCCGACATACTTACCGGCCTCCTTACAAGCCTTGATGGCCATCGAGAGCATCGCTTTCACGGCAGGATCGCGTTCGTCGAAGCCTTCGGCCACCAGGCCTGAATCTCGGTCTAAGCCCAGGGTCAATTGGGTAAGATCGTTCGATCCAATACTGAACCCGTCAAAGTATTCGAGAAACTCTTTGGCCAGAATGGCGTTCGACGGTAGTTCACACATCATGATCACCTTCAGCGCATCCTCAGGCTTGCCGCTGGCACTGGTGCCGCGTTTCAATCCATGCTTGGCAAGCAGGGCGATGACGCCTTGCGCTTCTTTCGTCGTGCGCACGAAGGGGACCATCAGCTCGACATTCGTCAATCCCATCGTTTCGCGCACGAACTTCATGGCCTCGCATTCCAGCTCAAAGCATTCCTTGAAATTACCCGCTAAGTAGCGCGCAGCACCCCGAAAGCCAAGCATCGGATTTTCTTCTTCAGGCTCATATCGCGCACCACCGATTAGCTTGCGGTACTCGTTTGATTTGAAGTCGGACAGCCGAACAATCACTGGCTTTGGCCAGAAGGCCGCAGCAATCGTGGCGATGCCTTCTGCCAGTCTTTGCACGTAAAACTGGCGCGGTGTGTCGTGACCCCGTGCAACACTTTCCACGGCCTTGCGCAAATCAGCATCGACATTCGGGTAATCCAAAATCGCGCGCGGATGAATGCCAATATTATTATTGATAATAAACTCGAGGCGCGCTAAACCAACGCCCGAGTTGGGTAACTGACAGAAGTCAAAGGCTAAATGCGGATTGCCGATGTTCATCATGATCTTGACGGGAATATCGGGCATCGCGCCACTGGCGACATCGGTGACTTCGGTTTCTAGGATGCCATCGTAAATGAAGCCGGTGTCACCTTCCGCGCAAGAGACCGTGACCAAGGCATCCGCGGCCAAACGTTCGGTCGCATCACCACAACCCACCACGGCCGGAATGCCTAGTTCGCGCGCAATAATGGCCGCGTGGCAGGTGCGACCGCCGCGATTGGTCACAATGGCGGAGGCACGCTTCATGACGGGCTCCCAGTTCGGATCCGTCATGTCCGTCACTAGGACATCGCCCCTTTGTACTTGGTCCATTTGAGCGGCATCTTTCACGATACGAACTTTGCCGGCGCCAATTTTTTGCCCGATGGCTCGCCCGCTGGTGAGCACTTCTGAGCTTCCCTTGAGCTTGTAGCGCTGCTGCTTGCCTTCGCCAGCTTGGGACTTTACCGTCTCGGGGCGAGCTTGGAGGATGTACAGCTTGCCGTCTCGACCATCCCTGCCCCACTCGATATCCATGGGTCGACCATAGTGGTTTTCAATCGTTACCGCATAGCGCGACAGCTCGATAATGTCCGCATCGCTTAGGGAATAGCGATTCCGTAATTCTGGCGGTGTGTCTTCGGTACGAACCGAGCGCCCCACCGAGCTCTCAGGTCCGGACTCGGCATCGCTCTTGTCCGCAAACACCATACGGAGCAGCTTCGAGCCCATTTGACGACGAATAATCGGAAAGTTGCCCGC
>JAYUOT010000398.1:0-10203 GCA_043760705.1 Betaproteobacteria bacterium | reverse complement strand
GCCAACGCCGACAAGATGCTCTCCAAGAAATTGGTCATGGTAATTGAGGACAGTCAGGCGACCCCTCAGCAAGGTGTGGTCGCCATGAACAAATTGGTGAGTGTCGACAAGGTGGCGTTCGTGCTGTCTGCGTTCACCGGCGTCTCTAAAGCGATCGCGCCGGTCGGCGACAAGGCAAAAGTGGTCTCAGTGAACGGCGGCGGCATTGGCCCCGATTTGGCCGAGCTTGGCGAGTACTTTTGGAATGTGATTCCGCTCGTGAATCTGGAGATTCAGGCCTTCGCACCCTATTTGGTGAACGAGAGAAACCTCAAGAAAATCGCTCTGATTTACGTCGACGACCCGGCTGGAGAGGCCATCAAGAAGGAGCTGGATGCCGCCATTCCCAAACTTGGCGGCAAGATGGTCGCATCGTTGCAGGTCCCACGGGCCTCTCAGCAATTTTCGGGCATTGCCGCCAAAATTCGTGAGGCTCAACCCGATGTTGTTTTCATTGCCTCCTTTGGTGCGCAGCAAGCGCAGATCATGAAGCAGCTGCGCGACAACGGCGTGCCGCAACCGGTGGCGAGCTATTCCGCATTCTCGGTGCCTACCGTGCTGCAATTGCCCGAGGCCTCCGGTGCTGTGTTCCCCACCCAGTCCGTGAACTGGGACGGCGATGCCATGAGTCAGCGGCTGGCCAAGGACTGGCGCGCCAAAAAGGGCAAAGAGCCGAACGCCTACGTGGCCAACTATTACAACGCTGTCATGGTATTCGTAAAGCTGGCCCAGGCATTAGAGAAAGCGGGACTGCCCATTACTGGCGAAAACTTGCTCAAGCAACGCAAAGCGACGGGCACCTTCGATGTCGTCGGCGGCAAGATGAAGTTTCTGCCGAACGGCACGGTATCCATGCCTCTGCAAATCAATGTGATCGCAGGTGGTGCGGCCAAAGTTGTCAAAGACAACCTCATCGCAAAATAAAGTAAGCCCAATTCAGCCAAAGCCAATTCGGGCGCGGGCGATCACCTTAAGTGTTAATTCTTCAACTGCTCATCAATGGCCTCCAACTGGGGGCCATCTATGCCCTCACGGCCGTCGGCTTCGCACTGATTTTTGGATCGACCAAGGTCTTCCACGTTGCCCATGGTGCCTCGTTCACCCTGGCCGGCTATCTTTTTTGGTGGAGTGTCCACACTCAAAAATGGCACTGGATGGTCGGGCTGGTGATTGCCACGCTGGTGGTGATGGCCTTTGGCATATTTATGGAGCGCTTTATTTATCGCCCGATTCAAAGGCATGAAGGGGCGTTTTTTACCGTATTCATCGCAGCCTTCGGCATGCAAATTATTGTTCAAAACTTGGTGGGTACGGTATTCGGCCGGGGGTTTGAGACGGTTACAGTCAGTCTGTCCAAAGCCGTGGAAATTGCACCGGGGCTCTTCGTCGCACCCATCGCTCTGGTCGCCATTTTGACGGCCATCGTATTTTTTGTGGCCCTCCATTTGTTTTTGTCTCGCACCTTGGTGGGCACGGGCCTGCGCGCCCTCTCCGACAACTCAGATCTCGTCAGAATTTTTGGTCTCCAACCGACGCGCCTGGCTCAAGTCGCCTTCGCGCTCGGCTCTGCCTTGGTGGTACCCGGAGCGGCCTTGACCGCAATGACACAGGGCATCAACCCAGGCATTGGCGCGCACATTATGTTGATCAGTCTCGCCGCAACCATCGTCGGCGGCATTGGGTCCTTGAGGGGGGCCGCCTACGGTGGCATGCTCCTGGGTATCGCCGAGAGCGTGGCCATCTGGAAGCTCGATCCACAATGGAGCGAGGCCGTAACCTTCGTCATCCTGTTCGTCTTTATTATTGTTCGCCCCGCCGGGTTTCTTGGTCGTGCGATTGGAGCGAAGTAGCGATGTGGGCCTATCTCAATAACCTGGCGGTGCTGATCACCATCAATGCCATCTTGGCCGTCACCTTGAATTTTGTGCTGGGTTATGCGGGCATTTTCTCGATGGCGCATGCCGTATTTTTTGGGATTGGCGCCTACACCGCGGCCTTGGTCTCCATGAAGCTTGGTGCTGGCTTTCTGCTCTCCACCGCGATTGCCATGGGCGTTTCCGGCCTGATTTCCTTGGCCCTGGCCCTACCCGCCCTGAGGGTTCGCGGAGAATATTTCGTCGCAGCCTCGCTTGGCCTGCAAATGCTGGCCATGACCCTGTTCTCTGAATGGAAAGGTGTGACGGGCGGCATCGGCGGCATTACCAATATTCCCTCAGCGCGTTTTCCAGGGTTTGAGATCACTACTCCCGAGCAATACTTGGTGCTCGCGCTTACCTGTCTCGCCCTGGTCATGATCACCATCGCGGTCTTGGTACGCAGCAGTTTCGGGCGCAGTCTTAAAGCCATTCGGGATGATGAGACCGCCGCATGGGCATTCGGTAAAAACGTCGCGGTGATCAAAACGATGGCCGTGGTCTTGTCTTCCTCCTTGGCGGCCGTGGCTGGATCGCTGTACGCGTTTTATTTGAGTTTTATCAATGTCGAGAGCTTCACCCTGGACACCTCGGTGCTCTTGATGGCCATGGTGATCATTGGTGGTACAGCGACGCTTTTTGGCCCGGTGGGTGGAACCATCCTCATCCTTTTGTTGCCGGCTGCACTGTCGTATCTTCCCGGGCTGCCACAAACCGAAATTGGCTCCATTCAGCAAATGGTCTACGGCCTGGCCATGGTGCTGCTGATGATTTATCGACCTGGCGGCCTGTTCGGCTTTCGCGACAAGCCAAAAGGTGGCGTATGAGTGCGTCGAGCAAAATCCTGCTTGAAACCAGGGGCATGTCTAAAACCTTTGGCGGCTTGAAAGCCGTCGACGATGTGTCGATCGCGTTACGCGAAGGCATTGTTACCACTCTAGTCGGTCCGAATGGCGCCGGGAAAACCACCCTCTTCAACCTCATCACAGGGCATCTCAATCCCGATGCGGGCGACGTGACCTGGTTAGGAGAATCCATCAAGGGCGTTCCGCATTGGAAGATTGCGCAAGCGGGCATTGGCCGCACCTTTCAAGATCTTAAGCTCTTCGATCAAATGACGGTGCTTGAAAATGCGCTCACGGTCACTGAGCGAGGCTCATGGTTTTGGCAAAGCGGCGGCAAGAGCGCACAGGCCGAGCGTCGCGAGCGCGCCGAGGCGGCACTGGAGAAAGTTGGCCTGGCGGACCGTCGCGATGCGCGTGCGCTTGACCTCGCCTATGCCGAAAGAAAATTTCTGTCGATTGCCAGAATCTTGAGCTCAGGTGCAAGGCTTTGGTTGCTGGATGAGCCCGCCTCCGGCCTGGATCGCAGCTCTTACGAGCGCTTCATTGCCCTGCTCCGCGACCAAGTATCCCAAGGCATCACGATTTGTATCATTGAACATAATTTGGATATTGTCCAAGGCATATCAGATCGTATTGCCTTTCTGGATCAAGGCCGTTTACTGGCTGAAGGTGACCCCAAAACTATCCTTGCTGACCCTGCCCTGGCAGCGATTTATTTTGGCGAGCGAGCATGATGCCTGCAAGCCATGAGGTCAAGGCCTCGAAAAACTCCATAGCCCAGGCCACCAGCAGGGTGCTGATCAAGGCGGAGCACCTGGAAGTCAGCTACGGCGGCAAACCCGTGTTAATGGATGTATCGATTGAGCTGAAAGCCAATGAAGTGCTTTGCCTGATCGGACATAACGGTGCGGGCAAGTCCACGCTTATGCGAACGCTGTTCGGTTTGGTACCTGCCAAGAGCGGGCGTATTTTGATTGACGGTCAAGTACTCAGTCATCACACTCCACGCGCCCTCGCCGAGCGCGGTGTCGCCATGATGCCCGAGGGGCGCGGTATTTTTCCGAGCCTCACCGTCGCTGAGATCTGGGGGCTGGGACTGGGCTCGGCCGGCACTCCAAAGAGCGAACGCCAAGACCGTATCGATTGGGTGCTGTCTGTCTTGCCTCCCGTGAAGGCGTTTTACGGCAAGCGTGCGGGCTTGCTTTCTGGCGGACAACAGCAGATGGTCTCCATTGGCCGGGCACTACTGGGCCAACCGCGCTGTCTTATTATGGATGAGCCTTCGATTGGTCTCGCACCCAAACTCTTTCAGGACCTGATGCAACCCATTCGGCAATTGCAGCAAGAGCGCGGCATGAGTATTTTGCTGGTCGAGCAAAATGTACGCGAAGCGCTCAAGGTGTCGGATCGCGTCGTGGTCATGAAAGCGGGGAAAATGGTTCGTGAGGCGCTTCCCGAAGAACTGAAGGACAATGCAGCCCTGATGGAGCTGTATTAAGCGCGACAGCCGCCCCTTATAGAATCGAGTCCACTCAGTCAACAAAAGGCAAGTATGGGCGCACAGTGGAAAGCAAAAGGCAAGGAACTCGCGGCGAACGCCAAAGGCAAGCTGTTTGGACGTTTGGCGAAAGACATTATGGTCGCGGCCCGAAGCGGAGCCGATCCTGCTCTAAATTCGAAGCTGCGACTCGTGATGGAACAAGCACGCAAAGTCTCGATGCCCAAGGAAACCTTGGAACGTGCGGTGAAAAAGGGTGCGGGTCTGAGCGGTGAAGCCGTCAATTTCGAGCACGTTATTTACGAAGGATTCGCGCCTCATCAGGTTGCAGTGATGGTGGAATGTCTGACCGACAACGTCAATCGCACCGCACCCGAAATGCGGATGCTCTTTCGTAAAGGTCAACTTGGAACCTCAGGTTCTGTTTCCTGGGACTTTAACCACGTCGGCATGATCGAGGCGCAGCCCCTCATTGCGGGATCGGACCCGGAAGCCGCCGCCATTGAAGCGGGTGCGCAAGACTTTGAAGCCGGTGACGAAGCGGGTACGACGCTCTTTATAACGGATGCGACCGATCTGGACATCGTTAGTCGTTCCCTGCCAGCACAGGGGTTTACCGTTTTGTCAGTCAAGCTGGGCTACAAGTCCAAAAACCCCGTCAGTCCGGCCAGTTTGACGGCGGAGCAGTTGGAAGAGGTCGAAGCTTTTCTATCGGCCATTGACGGCAATGATGATGTGCAAAATGTGTTTGTTGGCCTCTCGGCCTAGCCGTGCAAAACCGCCAGCTTTCGAGTGCCTGCGGCGAAGGTCCTCGCGATGTATGTGACGTCATCGCACCATAGAACAGTATGAAAAGTACCAGGATGAAGAAATGAAACGATGGCTTTTAATGATCGCTGCCCTGCTCCTGAGCGCTCCCGCTGTGTTTGCACAAGGCTTCCCTTCGCGCCCGATCACCATACTGGTACCTTTCGCGGCCGGAGGACCGACTGACGTAATTGCTCGAACCCTCGCCCAGCACATGAGGACCACCTTGGGCCAGAGTGTTGTGGTTGAAAACGTGGCAGGCGCTAACGGCAATATCGGAGTGGGTCGGGTAGCGCGTGCGGCACCAGATGGTTATACCATCGGCATCGGGCACTGGAGCACTCATGTCGTGAATGGTGCGGTGTATCCATTAAACTATGACCTGATCAAGGATTTCGAACCTCTCTCCTTGATTGCAACGAACGCTTACTTAATCGTTGCGAAGAATGCGATCCCCGCCAGTGATCTCAAGAGCTTTATTGCTTGGTTGAAAGCCAATCCAGACAAAGCGCTGGAAGGGACCGCTGGCGCGGGCAGCCCACAACACGTAAGCGGAGTGTTCTTCCAAAACGCAACAGGTACGCGTTTTCAATTCGTGCCTTATCGCGGCGCTGCTCCGGCCCTGCAAGCATTGATGGGGGGTGAGATTGATATGATCATCGACGACCCTACCAGTTCCTTGCCCCAGGTCAGGGCGGGCCGGATCAAGGCTTTCGCGGTGACCTCAAAAACCCGTTTGGCTGCAGCACCCGACATCCCCACTGTTGACGAAGCCGGTCTCCCGGGTTTTTACTTTTCAAGATGGCATGGCTTATGGGCTCCCAAGGCCACACCGAGGGAGCTTGTCGTTAAGCTGAACGCCGCCATCGTCGCGGCGCTTGCCGACCCCCAGGTTCGTGCCAGGCTGGCCGATCTTGGCCAGGATATTTTCCCGCGCGAGCAGCAAACTCCCGAAGCCCTCGCGACGCTCCAGAAGGCGGACATCGAGAAATGGTGGCCGATCATCAAGGCAGCAGGGATCAAGGCCGAATAAAGATCTTGTTGTGAAGCTCCCCATGCGCTGCGAAGCAGTGGCATAATGATCCGGTAGCAGCGGTTCTTACCAAACTACCGCCGTGATTCGTGCAAACGCTTGGAACGATAAGAAAGCGCATGCCCTGCGAGGGGCGGCAGCTTCGTATGGAGACAGACACTGTGGCATCAGTCAGCATCAAGCAGGCCCATAAGTACTTCGGACAGACGCACATCATCAAGGGCGTTTCGGTCGATATCGCCGACGGCGAATTCTGCGTCCTCGTTGGCCCTTCGGGGTGCGGCAAATCAACTTTGTTGCGCATGATCGCTGGGCTGGAAGAAATTTCCGGCGGCGAGATTTTTATTGGCGGTAAAGTCGTCAACAACATGCCACCCAAAGAACGCGACATCGCCATGGTGTTCCAGAACTATGCGCTCTATCCGCACATGACGGTGCGCGACAATATGGCGTTCTCTCTGAGTCTTGCCAAGCGTGAACAGTCGGTGATCGACGAACGCGTGAACAAGGCGGCGGGAATTTTGGGGCTGAATCCCTATCTGGATCGCTATCCGCGTCAACTTTCAGGGGGCCAGCGCCAGCGTGTCGCCATGGGGCGCGCGATTGTCCGCGATCCGCAAGTGTTCTTGTTCGATGAACCACTCTCCAACCTGGATGCAAAGCTGCGTGTGCAGATGCGCACGGAGATCAAAGAGTTGCATCAGCGCTTGAAGACGACTTCGATTTACGTCACCCATGACCAGATTGAGGCGATGACCATGGCTGACAAAATTGTGGTGATGCGCGATGGCATTGTGGAGCAAATCGGCTCGCCGCTCGATTTGTACGATCATCCGGTCAATCAGTTTGTCGCAGGCTTCATTGGCTCACCTGCGATGAATTTTCTTCCCGGTACCTTGCGCGTCGGTGGCGGCAGCGCGACCGTGGATTTTGGCGGGGGCATTTCGCTCAAGGTTCCGGATGGGCTCAAAGTGGGCCTGGCGGACAAGGACGGTCAGCCAATCGTCTTTGGCACTCGCCCTGAGCACGTCACCATGGCAAGCGGGAATGAGGGCGTGCCCGCACAGGTTATCGTGGTTGAGCCCACTGGAGCCGATACCCAGGTGTTCTCCAAAATTGCCGGGATTGATGTCACCTCCGTATTTAGCGAACGCTACACGTTTCGCCCAGGAGATACGATTCGATTAATGCCCGATATCTCGCGGGCCCATTTATTTGATGCCTCAAGCGGACAGCGGCTAAGCGCTTGAGATTGGCATTTGGTTTTGACGAGCAGTCAACAGGTTGTAACAGTCTTATACCCATGAGGAGACAACGATGGTGCAGTTCACGAGACGTAAATTTTTAAAAAGTACAAGCGCAGCGACCGGTGCCGCCGCCGCACCGGTGCTGTTTGCACCGGACGCGCATGCGCAGTGGGCCGGCAAACCAGAACCAGGCGCCAAGTTGCGGGTGCTGCGCTGGAAGCGCTTCGTGCAAGGTGATGAAGACCAATTCATGATCAATGTGAAGAAGTTCGAGGAGACTTATAAGGTATCGGTGCGTATCGATAGCGAAGGCTTCGAGGACATTCGCCCGAAAGCAGCGGTAGCCGCCAACGTGGGCAGCGGCCCCGACATCATTGCAGGTTGGTTCGATGACCCGCACCAGTACCCCGACAAGCTGGTTCCCCTCACCGATGTGGCCGATTATCTTGGCAAAAAATACGGCGGCTGGTACGACTCGGCGCGCGAATACGGCATGCGCGGCAAGGAATGGCTGGCCATTCCCTGGGGCTGTGCAGGTGGCACCATGGTGCATCGCATTAGCCATATGCAGGCGGCGGGCTTCAACGAGTTCCCGAAAGATACGGCGGGCTTTTTGAAGCTTTGCCAAGCCTTGAAGGCCAAGAACACACCACCCGGTTTCGCGCTCGGCAATGCCACCGGCGACGGCAATGGTTGGTGTCATTGGCTCGTATGGGCCTTCGGTGGCAAGCTGGTCGACAAAGATAATAAAGTGGTGATCGATAGCCCCGAAACACTCAAGGCGCTCGAATACTCCAAAGAGCTGTATGCGACGTTCATCCCCGGCACGCTTTCCTGGCTCGATCCCAACAATAACAAGGCCTTTATCGACGGCCAGATCAGCTTGACCAACAACGGCATTTCAGTGTATTACGCTGCCAAGACCTCCTCTGATCCGAAGATCAAGGACATGGCCGCCGATATTGGCCATGCCAATATGCCCATTGGGCCGATTGGACGTCCGACCGAGTTGCACTTGGTGACCCAGTGGATGGCCTTTAAACACAGCAAGTTCCCTAAAGCATCCAAAGAATTTATCCGCTTCATGATGGAGAAAGAGCAATACGAACCTTGGCAGCAGGCCGCCATTGGCTACATATCGCAACCGCTCAAAGCCTACGAGTCGAACCCCATCTGGACCGTCGACCCGAAGCACACGCCCTATCGCGATTGCTTCAAAAACCTAGTATCGAATGGGCATGCAGGTCGTTTGGGGTTTGCGTCGGCAGGCGCGATGGCGGACTTCATCATCGTCAACATGGTGGCCGAAGCCGCTTCAGGCTCCAAGGCACCGAAGGAAGCGATGGAGCGGGCCCAAAAGCGCGCCGAGCGTTACTACAAAGTTTAGGAGAGTATGGGCGGCGCACGCAAAAAGAGTGCCGCCCACTCGCCTCGGCACCCTGGTAATTTGCAAGGCCTCGAAAGCCCGGCAAACCTGATGGTTTGCGTTTTTTTCTTGAGATAGGACAAGCGTGGTCAGTAATGCTCGCTAAGCTTCAAAATGATAAGAATGCCTTGGGCCTGCTTTTTATGGTGCCTGCGGTCCTGCTTTTGGTGATCTTTCTGACCTACCCTCTCGGTCTGGGGACCTGGCTTGGCTTTACTGACGCCAAGGTCGGACGCGCAGGCGAGTGGGTCGGCCTGGAGAATTATAAATTCTTGATGGGCGACAGTGTTACCCAGCTCGCACTGTTCAACACTATTTTGTACACGGTATCGGCCAGCATTCTTAAATTTGTATTGGGCCTGTGGTTAGCGCTCCTCCTCAACAAACACATTCCGTACAAATCTTTTTTCAGAGCGATTATTTTGCTCCCCTGGATCGTACCCACGGCACTTTCGGCGATTGCTTTTTGGTGGCTTTACGATGCACAATTTTCAGTGATTAGCTGGGTACTCACAAGGCTGGGTCTGATCGATCAATACATCGATTTTCTCGGTAATCCAAACATGGCACGCGCGGCAGTGATCGCTGCCAATGTGTGGCGAGGCATTCCCTTTGTGGCGATATCGCTGCTGGCGGGTCTGCAAACGATATCTCCCTCGCTCTATGAAGCCGCCGCCATTGACGGTGCCACCGAGTGGCAAAAATTTTGGCGAGTGACCTTGCCGCTATTGACCCCGATCATCGCCGTGGTCATGACCTTTTCGATATTGTTTACCTTCACCGACTTCCAGTTAATTTACGTGCTGACGCGCGGTGGCCCCCTGAACTCCACACACTTGATGGCCACCCTGGCTTTCCAGCGTGGCATTCCTGGCGGGGCCTTGGGCGAAGGCGCGGCGATTGCCATGGCCATGGTGCCCTTTCTTTTGGCGGCCGTGATGTTTAGTTACTTCGGATTGCAACGCCGAGCCTGGCAACAAGGAGGCGACAATTGAGTGCCATGGATTCAGCAAAAGTGCCCGTAAAGGAGTTGGACAAGGCGACGGACGACGGCGCTGGCATGTCCTATCTTGACTCCATGCCGAGACGCTGGGTCACGACCTACATACCACTCGGCGTTTTTGTGTTCGTGCTACTTTTCCCGTTCTACTGGATGGTCATGACCTCCTTCAAACCGAACGCGGAACTGGTCTCGAAAAACGCCAACCCTTTTTGGATCAATAGTCCGACACTGGCTCACTTCAAAAAGCTCCTCTTCGATACCGCATATCCAGAATGGATGTGGAACACGATTCTCGTGTCGGTCGTCGCCACCTTTATTTCACTAGCCGCCGCAGTGCTGGCCGCTTATGCCATTGAACGCCTGAAGTTTAGAGGCGCCCGTCAGGCTGGCTT
>JAYUOT010000397.1:0-10225 GCA_043760705.1 Betaproteobacteria bacterium | reverse complement strand
TCGGCACTTTCGGTAGGAAATTTGCATGCCTACTACGGCGAATCGCATATCCTTCATGGTGTCTCGTTCGAGGTAAAAGAGGGTGAGTTGGTGACGCTGCTTGGCCGCAATGGCGCGGGTCGCAGCACCACCTTAAAAGCCATTCTTGGCTTGACTGGCAAGAGAACCGGTTCCGTGAAAGTGGCCGGTACCGAGGCAATCAAGCTTGCCCCTCACCAAGTTGCCCGGCTAGGGATCGGGTACTGCCCAGAGGAGCGGGGGATTTTCTCAAGTCTCTCATGCGAAGAAAATCTCACACTGCTACCAAAGGTTGGTACGCGCGGCATGGCTATCGAACAAATTTATTCGATGTTCCCCAATCTGAAAGAACGCCGCACAAGCCAAGGCACGCGGTTATCTGGCGGTGAGCAGCAAATGCTGGCCATGGGAAGAATTTTACTCACGGGCGCCAATATTTTGCTTCTCGATGAAATTACCGAAGGCTTGGCTCCGGTGATCGTACAAACATTAGGCCGTGTGATTCGGGAACTCAAGAATAAGGGTTACACGATCATCATGGTGGAGCAAAACTTCCGCTTTGCGGCGCCTCTGGCTGATCGACACTATGTGATGGAGCATGGCAACATCGCAGCGGTCGTGGAAAAGCACGAGCTCGCAGCGAAGACCGGCATGCTGCATGAATACTTGGGTGTTTAGCTTGGGTGTTTTCCTTTGCTGATTTTTAAATTGGTTTTCTACAGGAGTTAAAAAATGAAGAGAAGTTTAATCGCAGCAATGGTTGCGGCGGCGTGCGCAATGCCGACGACAGTGACCGTGGCACAGCAAGGCAAGCTCAGTGGTGACACGCTTAAAATTGGCGTGCTAACGGACATGTCGAGCCTGTATGCTGAATACGGTGGCCCCGGTGCTGTTATGGCGGCAAAAATGGCGGTGGAGGATTTTGGCGGCAAGATGTTTGGTAAGACCATCGAAGTGGTAAGTGCCGATCACCAAAACAAACCCGACGTTGCTAAAAACGTTACGTTGCAATGGTTTGATCGCGACAATGTCGACGCCACCTTTGAGAACCTCAACTCAGGTGTCGCACTTGCCGTGACCGCATTGGGTGCAGAGAAAAACAAAATCACCGTCGTTAATGGTGCAGCGACAGCACGCCTAACGAATGACTCTTGCAAGCCGGGTACCTCGATTCATTACTTAATGGATACGATTGCCCTAGGTAATGTCGTAGGCAAGGCCATCGTTAAGGATGGTGGCGATAGCTGGTATTTTTTGACAGCAGACTATGCGTTCGGTCACTCGCTTGAGAAAGACACGGGCGACGTGGTTAAAGCCGCAGGCGGCAAAGTTAATGGTGCGGTTCGTCATCCATTGAACGCGTCAGATTTTTCATCATTCCTGTTGCAAGCTCAGGCATCGAAAGCCAAGATTATTGGTCTTGCTAATGCGGGTGGCGATACAGTGAACAGCATTAAGGCTGCAGCAGAATTCGGTCTGACAAAAAACCAAAACTTGGCTGCTTTGCTGATGCTTTTGACGGACGTTCATGCGGTTGGTTTACAGTCTGCACAAGGACTCTACTTAACCGAAGCATGGTACTGGGACACGAACGCTGAGACTCGCGCTTGGGCTGCACGTTATGAGCAGCGTATGAAGAAAAAGCCGAACTCGAACCACGCTAGTGTGTATTCATCAGTTGCCCATTACCTGAAAGCTGTACAAGCAGCAGGAAGTGATGACACTGTAGCGGTTATGACGAAAATGCAAGACACCCCCATTAACGATATGTTTGCTAAGAACGGCAAGATTCGTCCAGATGGTCGCCATGTGCATGACATGTACCTGTATCAAGTAAAGACTCCGGCAGAGTCTAAAGCGCCGTGGGATTACTACAAGCTCAAAGGCACTGTAAAGGGTGAAGAGGCATTCCAGTCGATGGATAAATCGACTTGCCCAGCTTTTATGAAAAAAAGCTAATCCTGGGTAACTCTTAGTTAGTGCAGCAAAAGAACCCCGAGGCAGGTGCTTCGGGGTTCTAATTGAAAGCGGCGTAGAAAGCGCGTTTACACCATGACAGAAATTTTCGGCGTCCCTATACAAGCCTTGATGGGGCAGCTCACCATTGGCTTGGTCAACGGCGCGTTTTACGCCATGCTCTCGCTCGGCCTTGCCGTTATTTTCGGTATGCTCAATGTAGTGAACTTTGCCCACGGTGCGCTGTACATGATGGGTGCCTTCTTTGCGTGGATGCTGCTCAATTACTTCGGTATTAACTACTGGTTCGCATTAATTCTTGCTCCGATTGGCGTAGCAATTATTGGCGTAGTGATTGAAAAAACAATGTTGCGCTGGCTCTATCAGCTTGACCACTTGTATGGCTTGCTGCTCACTTTTGGCTTAGCGCTACTTCTTGAAGGTGGTTTTCGCGAGGTATATGGTTCATCGGGTTCGCCCTATGAACTGCCCGAAGTGTTTCGCGGCGCCTTCGATCTCGGCTTTATGATGCTTCCTAAGTATCGTGCCTGGGTGGTGTTGGCCTCGATGGTCGTATGCGTTGCAACTTGGTATGTAATCGAAAAAACCAAGCTCGGTGCCTATCTTCGCGCTGGCACTGAAAACCCAAAGTTGGTTCAGGCTTTTGGTGTCAACGTTCCCTTAATGATGACCTTAACCTATGCGTTTGGCGTTGGGTTGGCGGGCCTCGCTGGTGTGCTCGCAGCTCCGATTTATCAGGTGAACCCGCTGATGGGTTCGAACATCATCATTGTGGTGTTTGCCGTTGTGGTGATTGGCGGCATGGGTTCCATCCTTGGGTCGGTCGTCACAGGGCTGGCGCTTGGTTTAATTGAAGGCCTTACAAAAGTGTTCTACCCAGAAGCCTCTTCAACCGTAGTATTTATCATCATGGCGATCGTGTTATTGATACGCCCAGCCGGTTTGTTCGGACGCGAAAAATGAAGCGCACAAAAGTTCTTTATATCGGCTTGCTTGTACTCGCACTTGCGGCTCCGTTTGTTGTCTATCCGATTTTTTTAATGAAGTGCCTTTGCTTTGCACTTTTCGCCTGCGCGTTTAATTTATTAATTGGTTTCACCGGCTTACTCTCGTTCGGTCATGCGATGTTCTTCGGTTTCGCTGCTTACCTTTGCGGGCATGCAGCCAAAGTGTGGGGGTTGTCGCCCGAGGTCGCAGTTTTGTTTGGCACGGTCTCGGCTGCCGCAATTGGCTATCTGGTCGGCTGGCTAGCGGTACGCCGTCAGGGTATTTATTTCGCCATGATTACGCTCGCACTTTCGCAAATGATTTATTTCATTTGCGTACAAGCACCCTTCACGTTTGCGGAAGACGGCATTCAAAGTATTCCACGAGGCAAGTTGTTCGGTATCTTCAGCCTGCAAAATGATTTCGCGATGTACTACTTCGTGCTCACGATATTCTTGTTTGGTTTTTTGCTTATTTATCGCACCATTCATTCGCCGTTTGGGCAGGTATTGAAGTCGATTCGCGAAAACGAGCCGCGTGCCATCTCGCTAGGCTATGACGTTAACAAATATAAACTTCTTGCCTTTGTCATTTCAGCTGGGTTAGCAGGTATGGCCGGGGCCACTAAATCGCTCTCGTTAGGCTTAGCAACTCTCACAGATGTGAGCTGGCAGATGTCGGGTGAGGTTGTTCTTATGACGCTTCTCGGCGGCATGGGCACCATTCTGGGTCCCGTGCTCGGTGCAACGGCTATCGTTTCGATGCAAAACTACTTATCGCAAATCGGCTCATGGGTCACGATTATCATGGGCCTCACGTTTGTGGTTTGTGTGCTTATGTTTAGGCGCGGCATTGTGGGTGAAATTGCTCATCGGTTAATGCGCCGACCTTCCTAACTTTATGTCTACATTCAGGCCGTATCGTTAATTGATATCACCATGAGGCTGGTGGCCACGGCGCCCGCAGCGTTGTCGCGTTGGCCACGGCGCGTGAAGTCAAGCTAGAATTGCAAGGCGTTTGCGCTGTGCTGATGCAACGGTTCACGCGTTTTGCTTTCCTTGGAGCCCCCATGACCGCCCCGCACCTCTTCAATCTCGGTCCGACCGTGCTTCAGCGTGGGTTGACCATTCCAGCTTTGCAACTCGTGTATCAAACCTATGGCACCCTGGCGCCGGACAAGCGCAACGCCGTGCTCTATCCGACGTCATTTGGCGCGCAGCACACGGATATCGAGTGGTTGATTGGGCCGGGACGCATTCTCGATTCAGGCAAATATTTCATCATCATCGTGAATAAATTCGGCAATGGCCTTTCGTCCTCACCGAGCACTCTCGCGGCGCCGCACACGCACGGCCGCTTTCCAGTGTTCACGCATTGGGACAACGTGCAGGCTCAGAAGCGACTCATTGAGGAGGTGTTTGGCATCGACAAACTGGCGCTGATCTACGGCTGGTCGATGGGAGGTCAGCAGGCGCTACACTGGGGCGCGATCTTCCCGGAAAAGGTTGAGAAGATCGCTGCGCTCTGCACCTCGGCCCGCACCTCGCCGCACAACAAAGTATTTCTCGAAGGCGTACGCTCGGCACTGATCGCCGATCCCGCCTGGGCCGATGGCACATTCACATCCCATCCAGTGCGGGGCCTCAGGGCGTTTGCGCGCTGCTATGCTGGCTGGGCGCTAAGCCAAGCCTTCTATCGAGAGGAGCAGTGGCGCAGCATCGGGTTCTCTTCAGTCGAGGATTTTCTCATTCGCAATTGGGAAGCTAACTTTCTGCGCCGCAATCCTGATGACCTGCTGTCGATGCTGGAGACCTGGATGCAATCCGACATCTCAGACAATTCCATCTACCAGGGTGATCTCAAGGCGGCGCTGGGCGCGATCCAGGCGCGCTCCATCATCATGCCGTCGACGACGGATCTCTATTTCACCGCCGAAGACGGCGAGATCGAAACACGCCAGATGCCCCACGCCGAATTCCGCCCCATCCCATCCATCTGGGGCCATCGCGCCGGCAACCCGCTCGGCAATCCCAAGGATGAGGTGTTCATTCGAACGGCTATCGAAGAGTTGATGGCGCGTTGAAACGAAATCCGTAGGGTGTGGCCAGACCTACGTCCTCCTTCATTCCTTCTGGGGAATATAGAAGATAAAGCGCTGCTTCGATAGGGTTTCCAGATTTAACTTAGATCGTGAACAGGAACCTACGTGTCGCCTTCCCTTACAAGTTGGCCCAGAAATTGGGCAAAGGAAATGATGTCTCCCCGGGCGCTGGCCTTTTCCAGCGCAACCATGTAGTCGTCGCGCCGCCTCACCGGGACGACAGTCCACGGGTAACCACCTGATGCAAACATCACGTTCATCAAGAATCGTCCCATGCGTCCGTTGCCGTCGAAATAGGGATGGATATAGACGAAGATGAAATGTCCCATGACCACGCGAACGGCTGACTCGGCTTCGTTCTGGAGCAAATCGAAGAATGCGGGCATAAGTTCGCGTACCGCTTCACGGTTCGGGGGGACGTGCGAAGAGCGGCGTATGTAGACCGGGCCGCTGCGATAACCGGCCAGGTCGGCTGGTTTAAGAATACCGGCAGTGATGCTCGGTCCGAATAGCTCTCGATACCAGGCCCCGTGATCGGCCTGCGCCACTTTCCCTGCGTTTTCATTGCTCAGAACCCGGTCAACGCTTTGCTTCACGCGCTGGAAGGCCTGCCAGTAGCCACGGGCGGCGAGAACATCCCGCTGATTGCGATCCGCCTCTATGGCGTCGGGATTCCAGTCACTTGAACGCACACGCTCAATCAGTTCGGCGCTGACCCGGTAACCCTCAATAGAAAGCGAGTTGTAGGCATCGGTGACATAGACATCATCAACATGCTGAAGATAGGACGCCTTGTCGGGCTGTATTTCCGGCGGGGCTGGAAAATTTGCAAGCACATCCTCCCGCATTTTTTGCCATGTCATCGTGACCCGGTTGACGTAGGGAGAGGTTTCGCGCAGGCTGAGCGCCACGTGCGGGATACTTTTGAAGGGGTCGGCTTCGGTGATGGTGTAGCCCGCTGCCCGCATTGTTTCCACGATGTTGTCTGCTATGGAGACTCTGCCAATGTTGCGAAAGGCTCCAGCCAGTCTTCCGGCAATGGTGCTATGTCCGCCCTCTAGCAAGCGGCCCAGCACTTCAGAAGCATCCGTAATCGCTGCTAAAGCAGCGCGCATCACAATGGGTTGCGCGGTGAAATGCGTCGGCGAGGTTGCGATGAGGCCCGCAGGCAGGTTGTAAATGCGCAGGCCGCTGTTGATTTGAACATCCGGCGCGGGCGGCAGCTCCAGGCGGACATCGAATATCGAGGTCCCATGGGGCAGGGACAAAGGCTTGTTACCGCCTTTCGGGGAGCGGACCTGTACCTGTTTCGGCACCGTCCAGTCGCCGGTAAAAAGTGTCAGGGATTGCTCAGGGCTAAGACACCAGTCCTCACCAAAGCGTTCATTGAAATAGTCGGCGCAAAATGCCCAGAAAGACGTGTACCAGGCGGTGCTTTCGCCGGGGGTTTCGTCAGGGCGGGTCGGGATGTACCAGCCTTTCACCACTTCGCGGAGGAAACCGCTTTTAAGCAGCCGCTCCCTGTGGGTGCGGGTCAAGTGGCTGGTTCGAATGGCCACAATCTCCTGATCCTGCAATATTTTCAGAACTCCGAGGGATGCGGCGAGGTTTTCTGATGGCGTGGCCATGGAGCTCTCTGCTTGTATTTTTTAGGGTATTGAGTATTGCAATTTTTAGGTTATCGAGTCAATCAATATTTAGGTTATCCAGTATAACTGTTTTTAGGTTATCATGTCATGAAGCAGCGAAAGGCACAATTTTGGTAGGCACCCGGATACCGCAAGGCGGTTCAGGCGGCATGCTCATAGCTTGCGTACATACTCGCGTACATAATTGAAAAGTTGACGGCATGCAGCACCTATCATTCCTTGAAGAAACAAAGCGGAGACGCACTTTCGCGATCATCTCCCACCCCGACGCAGGCAAAACCACCATCACCGAAAAACTCCTGTACTTTGGCGGAGCGATTCAGGTCGCGGGCGAAGTGCGCGCTCGAAAAGCCAGCCGTCATGCCACTTCGGACTGGATGGAACTGGAAAAACAGCGCGGCATTTCTGTGACTTCGTCGGTCATGCAGTTTCCATACCGTGAGCACATCATTAATTTGCTCGACACCCCTGGGCACCAGGACTTTTCAGAAGACACCTACCGAACCCTGACTGCGGTTGATTCTGCGGTAATGGTGATCGACTCCGTGAACGGGGTGGAGTCTCAGACCATCAAGCTGCTCGAAGTGTGCCGCCTGCGCGACACGCCGATCATCACCTATATCAACAAGATGGACCGCGAGGGCCGCGCACCAATTGACCTGCTTGATGAAATTGAGAGCGTGCTCAATATCGAATGTGCGCCCATGACCTGGCCGATTGGTGCCGGAAAGCAATTTCGGGGCGTCTATAACCTTTACACCGACAGTATTCTGTTCTTTGATCCGCAGGGTGAACAACGCTCCAGCACGATCAAAGGCCTGGACAATCCTGAGCTCGACGCGCGCCTTGGCGCGCAGGCGCTGGAGTTGCGCTCTGAAGTAGAACTTGTGCGTGGCGCCTCGCACCCATTTGATAAAGAAGCTTATCTGGCGGGTAAACAATGCCCGGTGTACTTTGGCTCGGCGATTAATAATTTTGGTATTCAGGCACTGCTGGATGCACTGGTCGAACTGTCCCCAGCGCCACGCTCGCGCGAGGCGACCACCCGGATCGTGGATGCTCTGGAAACGCCCTTTACTGGCTTCGTCTTCAAAATTCAGGCCAATATGGATCCGCGTCACCGTGACCGCATTGCCTTCATACGAGTTTGCTCGGGTCGGTTTGAGCGCGGCATGAAGCTCAAGCATGTGGGGTTTGACAAGACGGTGGCGATCAACAATGCCATCACTTTCATGGCGCAAGATCGCAACACCACCAGTGAGGCCTTCGCGGGCGACATTATTGGCGTGCCTAACCACGGCACGATTCGCCTGGGTGACACGTTCACTGAGGGTGAGATGCTGCACTTCACCGGCATACCTTCCTTTGCGCCGGAGTTGTTTCGAGCGGTGCGCTTACGCAACCCGATGAAAGCCAAGGCTTTGCAAAAAGGCATCGATCAATTGGTGGAGGAAGGTGCAACTCAAGTGTTTCGCCCGCTCGGCAGTAACGAGCTCATCATCGGCGCCGTCGGTGCCCTGCAATTTGAGGTGGTCGCGTATCGATTGGAAAATGAGTATGGTGTTGATGCGGTTTTCGAACCCACCTCAACCGTCACGGCGCGCTGGCTTCGTGGTGACGAGAACGAGATCAAGCAACTCATCACCACTCAAGGCCATAGCGTCGGACTCGATGTTGCGGGCGAGCATGTTTATCTTGCACCCAGTTCCGTGAGTCTGATGATTATGCAGGAGCGCTTTAAGAACATTCAGTTTATGAAGACTCGTGAAGTCGTGCGATTGAGCCAAGCTAGCGAGTGAGCCAGGCTAGCGAGTGAGCCAGGCTAGCGGGTAGGCGCGGCTAGCGAGTAGGCGCGGCTCAGCGTAGGCCGAGACTTAATGGGTGTTTCTCCGGATCAACGACCTTCTGGCCCGACCGGCGGCCAGACGAACACTCGCACCCGGCACGAGTTCATGGCATATTGGAATCTGTAAAGGATTCAAAAAAGGCTCTCCGATGGCATTCCAGAAAAACAATACTCAAGCAAGCAAACTGTCTGCCCTTTCGAAAGAATTGAATATGCCGGTTCGCGAGCTCATGCTTGCAGACGAGCATCTCGACAAAGTTTGCCCGATCTTCTATGAAGGCTTGCCCAAGCTCGCGCGCATGTCGATGAGCAAGGAAAAGTTCAAGGCCTTCTACATGAATCAGCGCAACAAGCTGGCCGACCAG
This sequence comes from Betaproteobacteria bacterium, assembly GCA_043760705.1. Classification (GTDB taxonomy): domain Bacteria; phylum Pseudomonadota; class Gammaproteobacteria; order Burkholderiales; family Burkholderiaceae_E; genus JAPOKJ01. Next base: position 1,282 of record JAYUOT010000397.1, on the reverse strand, counting down.
ATGTTCCCCCAAGCGAAATCGGTGGCCTGAAACCGCTTGTTTGCACGTTTTCCAATACCCGGATTCGGATGGGACCGGGGCCGCAATAGACTTGCGCAATCGCCTGCTTAGTACCTTGAGAAATACTCTCTACTTTGAAACTGGACAGGATCCTCCGCGTCTTGAAAACGCTGCCATTCGCTGAGGGCAATGTGTCCAAAGTAATCGACAAAATCATGGCCAAAGCCCCTTCGAAAGACCTCATCCGCTTGCAATGCGCGGGCCGCAACCTCTAAGCTTGCGGGTAAGGCTTTAAAACCGGCTTGAGAGGCGTCGCCTGCCAATGGCGGTATCAAGTGGCGCTCAAGGCCATCCAAACCGGCATAGATCTGGCTGGCGATGTAGAGGTAGGGATTGGCCATGGGCTCGCCGAGCCGATTTTCTATTCTCGTCGAAGCATCACCTGGACCACCGATCACACGCAACATGGCACCCCGGCTGTCAGGGCCCCAGTTGGCACTTTGTGGGGCCAGGGCGTTGGGACGAAATCGCCCGTATCCGTTCGTTGTGGGCACGGCCAAGGCACACATGCCTTGGGCGTGCTCAAGCAAGCCTCCTAAATACTGGCCGCCTGTTTCAGAAAGATAGTCTTGCGCCGAAGGCCTATGACTTAAGGATTGACCTGCCCCTCGCCGCATAAACAAGTTCTCGCCCTGCGCATCGACCAGAGATTGATGCAAATGCCAACCACTGGACATCACATTGGGAAAGGGCGGGCGACACACGAAGCTCGCGTAATAACCTTCGCGTCGAAGTGCCTGGCGCACGAGGTTGCGAAACAACACCATATGATCGGCAGCCGTGAGGGCATCCGTGGCATCAAACACGGCTTCCAGTTGGCTCGGACCAAACTCAATTTCCAGGGATTGTAAGGGCAGACCCAAGCTCAAGGCCGTGCGCTCAATAATGGCCATCGGCGCTTCGCACAGGGTCATGTAATCGTCCCCGATCAGGCGATAGCCCGGATGCAGCATCTCTACGTCCGGCGCTTGCCCGGGCCAGTCGGCCCCATAGGGATTTAACTGGGGGGCGCTGCTCGTGATCTTGTAAACATGAAACTCCACCTCCAGGCCGCAACGCAAGGACCAGCCGCGTGCAGTCAATCGCTGCAAAGCTTCGCGTAGTAGTCTGCGAGTATCCCAGGCGACCGGCGTGCCGTCCGGAAACCAGGTTTCGCAGCGCAACCAGCCCGTACTGGTATCCCAAGGCAAACTCAATAGGCTGAGCGGATCGGGGCGCAACA
>JAYUOT010000396.1:0-4656 GCA_043760705.1 Betaproteobacteria bacterium | reverse complement strand
CGCGGCAAAAACGGGCAAGGCGGTCGATCAAATTGAGAAATTGGCGGTTTGGGGCAACCATTCTCCGACCATGTATGCGGACTACCGTTTCGCTTTGATCGGCGGTCAATCCGTCAAAGCCATGATCAACGACGAAGTCTGGAATAACGACGTCTTCTTACCTACCGTAGGCAAGCGTGGCGCGGCCATCATCGAAGCGCGTGGGCTCTCCTCTGCGGCATCGGCAGCGAACGCAGCGATCGATCACATGCACGACTGGGTGCTCGGCTCCAATGGCAAATGGGTGACCATGGGCATTCCTTCCGACGGCGCCTATGGCATTCCCAAAGACGTGATGTTTGGCTACCCTGTCACTTGCGCCAATGGCGAGTACAAACTGGTTGAAGGCCTCGAGATCGATGCTTATTCACGCGGCAAAATTGATATCACTCTCAAAGAACTCCTTGAAGAGCGTGACGGCGTTGCTCATCTTTTAGGTTAATTAGGACAACACATGACTCCAGGACAGCGCTTTCGTCAGGCCCTTGCTGCCGAACAAGTTTTGCAAATCCCCGGTACGATTAATGCCAATCATGCCCACCTTGCCAAGCATGCCGGCTTTAAAGCCATTTACCTCTCCGGCGGAGGCGTTGCCGCGGGCTCACTAGGCCTGCCCGATCTGGGCATTTCGGGCCTGGAAGATGTTTTAATCGACGTTCGCCGTATCACCGATGTCGTCGACCTTCCCTTGCTCGTCGACGTCGACACTGGCTTTGGTTCCTCGGCCTTTAATGTGGCTCGCACGACTCGCTCACTCATCAAGGCGGGTGCGGCGGCGATGCACATCGAGGACCAGGTCGGCGCCAAGCGTTGCGGCCATCGCCCCAATAAAGAAATCGTCTCGAAACAGGAGATGGTCGATCGCATCAAGGCGGCCGTGGACGCCCGCACAGATGACAGCTTTTTTATCATGGCACGCACCGACGCACTGGCCGTCGAGGGCTTGGAAGCGTCCATCGAGCGCGCGATCGCCTGTAAAGAGGCCGGTGCGGATGGCATTTTTCCAGAAGCGATCACTGAACTCTCGATGTACCGACAATTCGTCGACGCGGTGCAAGTGCCCTGTCTGGCCAACATTACCGAATTTGGCGCAACGCCCTTGTTCAGTGTCGAGGAATTGACGCCGACCGGTGTGGCCATGGTCCTCTACCCACTATCTGCTTTTCGCGCAGCCAATAAAGCGGCCGAAAATATCTATGGCGCACTTCGCAGGGATGGAACGCAGAAAAATGTCGTGTCCAGCATGCAAACCAGAAAAGAACTCTACGATAGTATTGGATATTGGGATTTCGAAAACAAATTAGATACCTTATTTGCAAACAAATAGAGAGGCAATTGTAATGGTCCCAAAAGCTCCCGAAATTCAAGCACCTGTAGCGTTTAAACCCAAAAAATCCGTCGCTTTGTCCGGTGTGACCGCGGGCAATACCGCGCTTTGCACCGTTGGTCGTAGCGGCAACGATCTGCACTACCGAGGTTACGATATTCTTGATATTGCCGAGTCGGCAGAGTTTGAAGAAATCGCTTACTTGTTAGTTCACGGCAAACTACCGAATGTCGCCGAGCTCAAAGGTTACAAGGCAAAGCTCAAGGCCATGCGCGGCCTGCCTGCCCAATTAAAAATTGCCCTCGAAGCGCTTCCTGCTTCGTCGCACCCCATGGATGTCATGCGCACGGGAGTCTCAGTTCTAGGTTGTCTGCTCCCTGAGAAGGACGATCACAACATGCCTGGCGCGCGCGACATTGCTGATCGCCTGATGGCCAGCCTGGGTTCGATGTTGCTCTATTGGTATCACTTCGCAATAAATGGCAAACGAATTGAGGTCGAAACTGACGACGACTCGATGGGCGCCCATTTCCTGCATCTGCTGCACGGTAAACCTGCCCCGGCCTCGTGGGTGAAGGCCATGAACACTTCGCTGGTGCTTTATGCTGAGCATGAGTTCAATGCCTCAACATTTGCTTGTCGTGTCGTCGCAGGTACAGGCTCCGATATGTTTTCAGCCATCACAGCGGGTATTGGAGCCTTGCGCGGACCCAAGCACGGCGGCGCCAATGAAGTTGCGTTTGAGGTCCAGAAACGTTACGACAGTGCCGACGACGCCGAGGCTGACATTTGCAAACGGGTCGAGGCCAAAGAGGTCATTATCGGCTTCGGGCATCCGGTCTATACCATTAGTGACCCGCGTAATGTCGTGATCAAACGGGTTGCCAAGAGCCTTTCCAAGGAGGCCGGCGATCTCAAGATGTTCAACATCGCGGATCGACTCGAAACCGTGATGTGGGACATCAAGAAGATGTTCCCTAATCTTGATTGGTTCTCGGCCGTGAGCTACCACATGATGGGCGTACCCACAGCGATGTTCACACCACTTTTTGTCATTGCTCGTACCTCGGGTTGGTCGGCGCACGTGATCGAACAGCGCATCGATAACAAGATCATTCGCCCTAGTGGCCATTACACCGGCCCCGAAAACTTAAAATTTATTCCGCTGGGCAAGCGCAAGTAACTAGTACCTGGGATCCAGAGCCAAGGGGGCCGCTCGTCGGAAAAGCGGCTCCTTTCGACCTGAATAAGCCGATCCATGATCAAGCACGTGCCGGTCGTGAGATCATCCCGGCACATCTGAACCAGGAGATCACGATATGCTAAGCCCATCGACACTCACCATTCGCTACTCTCAGCGTACTAACACTTTACTCAAAGCCACGGCCGGGCTAGCCTTAGCGAGTATGCTTGTCGCCTGCAACACCAGTGGACGAGGCAGTTCGGAAAGCGCTCCGCCGCCGATGAAGCCGATTGAGATGGGGAGCGTGGACAAATCAGCGCCCGCTCCGGTCGCCGTGCCGACACCCACCCCGGCCCCACGTGCCAGCATCCCAGCACCAGCACCCGTGGCAAGCGCCCCTAAGCCGACTGTCGCAACAAAGGCCGCAGATTCAGAACCCGAGCTCAAGGCCATTGTTGTCCATGCAGGCTTACATCGCTGCGAACTCGGCAAACGGGTATTGGTGAAGCGAGTCGCCAGTGACGGTTCAGAAGTACAAGTGAATTGGAATGGGAAAGATGTCAATCTTCGGTCGGTCCCTACACAAAGTGGAGCCAAGAGGTTCGAAGACAGCAAAGCCGGGCTAGCTTGGGTTGTGATTTCTGCCAAAGCCTTCATTCTTGATACCAAGCGAGGCCAAATGCTCGCCAATGAATGCAAGCTATAGCAAGAAAATTGACAGGCAAAATTCAATCAATGTCATTGAATCGTTTTTTCTCGAAGACTGGATGGACGCTTGTTGTGATCTTCAGCTCGCTCGCAACGACTAGCCTCGCCAATACAGAATTCCCCAAGCGCAAGGCCGGGCTATGGGAGCTCAGAACCGTCGGCTTACAGGCCACGGGTATGCCGGCCACCCAGTTTTGCGTCGGCGACAAAACCGACCAGGCCGATCATGCCTTGGACCGTGTTGCCGCAAACAAGGGAAGCTGCAAATTTGGATCCTTCAAACGCGCTGGAGAAGCCTGGATGGCGGAGTCGGTTTGCAAGGAAGGCAAGAGAGTCGTGACCAGTCGCAGCATTGCCGCAGGTGACTTTGAAGGCTTCTATCGCATTGATACCCATGTCAGCTACGAACCGCCTTTGGGTGGCGTCAAACGCGAAGACAAGGACGCTCTTGAGGGACGCTATCTCGGTCCCTGTTTAGCGGGTCAGAAACCTGGCGATTCGGTCGTACCAGGGATGGGGACTCTGAATATGCATGACGGCAGCTTTAAACCCGAGCCGGAACCACGCTCCCCAAAAAAAGGTCGCAAACCAAACGCTCAAAAATAGGTTTAGAGTGACGTAAGCATTGATTAAGCTTTTCTCAGGAGTTCCTCGTGAGTCACAACTATCTCGATACCCTTAAGTCTTTCAAGCTCGCTTCGGGCACACTAGCCAAGTTCTACTCCTTGCCGAGGCTGGCTAAAACCTATCCGAAGATTTCCCGTCTGCCTTTCTCGATTCGTATCGTTTTAGAAGCGGTGCTGCGCAATCTCGACGGCAAGAAAGTGACTGAACAGCATGTGCGCCAGCTCGCGACTTGGGCACCTACAGCGCACCGTGTTGATGAAATTCCTTTCATCGTTGCTCGCGTGGTACTTCAAGATTTCACTGGCGTTCCCCTTTTAGCCGATCTCGCGGCAATGCGTGATGTCGCAGCGAGTCTAGGCAAAAACGCCAAGTCAATTGAGCCGCTGGTGCCGGTCGATCTCGTGGTCGATCATTCTGTCATGATCGACCATTTTGGCACGTTTGACGCCCTCGACTTGAATATGAAACTGGAGTTCTCCCGCAATAAGGAGCGCTATCAATTTATGAAATGGGGCATGCAGGCTTTCGATACATTCGGCGTCGTGCCTCCAGGCTTCGGCATTGTCCATCAGGTGAATCTTGAGTATCTCGCTCGGGGCGTCCACAAGACCAAGGACTCCGTTTTTTATCCGGACACTCTGGTGGGAACCGATAGCCACACCACCATGATCAATGGTATCGGTGTCGTCGGTTGGGGCGTCGGCGGCATCGAAGCCGAGGCGGGTATGCTGGGTCAGCCGGTCTATTTTCTGACGCCCGACGTGGTGGGACT
>JAYUOT010000395.1:0-4662 GCA_043760705.1 Betaproteobacteria bacterium | reverse complement strand
GTGTCCTCCAGGCTGAGAATTTTTTGCTGCGCCTTGGCGGGCTCCAAAGCCTTAGGCAGGATGAGGGACACCCCCAAGCTCACCAAGGCTGTTGCTTGAGCCTGACGCAAAGATTTGAGCAGTGCCATCTCGTATCACTGGCGATCTCTGCAACGACACCGGTAAGCGCCAGGTGTTTTTCCTGAAACCTGGTCGGGGCGCTGGCTTCCGTGACGGAATGAGCTTCTTGAAAATCTGAAATTGGCATGAGCGGCTTAACTTGGATAAGCCGAAAATAGATTCAGGCTAAAGAATTTTCAATTCCCAACACTTCCAACGGAGAAACCACGCCGACTGTCGGTCGCGAGAAAAATCGGATGACGCTGAACCCGCTCGACCCCGCGTCGCGCAGGGCCTCAGCTTTTAGTGTTGATGCATCATTCCAGTCAAAAGAGCCACAATTAGCACGCCCAGGCCCATCAACCCAATCTGCTGCAGGGTATTGCCATCCCGCCAGCGGTGACCTCCCTTGGCGGATTGCTTGTGCATGTCTGGCACGAGGTCGGCTAATGCGATGTACACAAAGCTTGCGACCGCCAACATCAACACATAGGGCAACAAGTTCTCCGTGGCTTGCAATGCAAAGTACCCAATGACGCCGCCAAGCACCGACGCCAAACTCGCCAAGGCATTAAAAAGCAAGGCCTTGCGTTTACTGAAGCCGGCATTCAGAAGGATAATAAAATCACCAATTTCCTGGGGAATCTCGTGAGCAGCTATGGCAAAAGTGGTGAGCCAACCGAGGCGAACGTCGGCCAGGAATGCCGCCGCAATCAAAATACCGTCGGCAAAGTTATGAATCGAATCACCCACTAAAATCAGTAGGCCACCAGGCCCTGCTTCGTCATGGTCATGGCCATGATGGTGATCGTGACCGTCGCCCTCATGGTGATGGTTATGTCGCAATATGGCAAATTTTTCGAGAAGAAAAAACCCCACAATACCGCCCAGCAATACCCACGACATGGAGTGGATACTGGCCTTGCTCTCAATGGCCTCGGGGATAAGATGCAACACTGCGGTCCCCAGAAGCAAACCGACCGACAAACTGACCAAGCGGTTGACGATGCTCGACAGCAAGCTCATCGAAAGCCATGCCGCCGCCAATAAGCTGAACAGGCCACCGATCAGTGCGGCGGCCACGATGTGCGCAAGAATCAAACTAGACCAATCCGTTCTTTTTGAACCAGGCGAGACACCGTCCCCAGGCATCGTCAGCAGCACCTTTGCGATAGCTGGGTCGATAGTCTGCGTGGAAGGCATGCGGCGTGTCTGGATAAACCACGAACTCGGACGCCTGCCCAGGCTCGTCCGCCAGCGAGAGGCGCGTTTTCATCTCCTCAATGGTGCTTTGAGGAATTCCAGAATCGGCCCCACCATAAAGACCCAACACCGGACATTTCAGCTGATGCGCCACGAGCTGGGGGTGGCTTGGCGTCATCTCGGTCTGTGGGTCAGTCAAGCGACCATACCACGCTACAGCGGACAGAATCTTTGGGTTGTACGCGCTATACATCCAGGTCACACGCCCCCCCCAACAAAAACCGGTGATGCCAGTCTTGTCAGCGCTGCCGCCATGACCTGCAGCCCACTTTAAAGTGGCATCCAGATCACTCATCACTTGCGCGTCGGGGACCTTCATGACAACCGTACTCAGAATTTCCGCAACATTCGTCATTTTGCCGACATCGCCTTGACGAGCGAACAACTCAGGCGCGACCGCCATCCAGCCCGCTTTGGCGAAGCGCCGACACACATCACGGATATGCTCATGCACGCCGAAGATTTCATGGACCACCAAGATGGTGGGGCAATTCATTTTACCGGCGGGTTTGGCGTAATACCCAGGTATTTCGCCCTCCTGGGTTTTGATCTTGATCTCACCCGCATCAAGTCCGCCAGCACCGGTTTTGATGGTTTGCGCCAACAAGGGACCCGTCGGGGTCACGGACACCGCAAAACCTGCACCTAAAGATCCCAACATGAAACCACGACGCTTGATCACCGGCCCGCTATGCAAACTTTTGATCTCGTTGATCTGATTTTCTATCATCGCCATGTCACTTCTGATTTTTAATCACATAGCGCACAAACGCGTCGCGCGGATTGTACTTGTCGTAAAGTCCACGAGCGCGATAGTTATTTTCCTTGGTGTTCCAATAGATGCGGGACCAACCATGCTTCTTCATCTCGATGACTAGCCAATCAATCATGGCCTGCCCCATGCCTTGAGCGCGGGAGTCCGGGCGAACGAACAAATCCTCGAGATAACACACCGGTGTGATCTCCCATGTATTTTCATGCAAGATGTAGTTGCAGATGCCATCGACGCGTCCATCCACTTCAGCCACAAAGGCTCTCACCGAAGACTGAGCGTCCATGATGCGCAGCCAAGTGTAATTCTCCACCTTTGGATCCAAGGCCACTTCATAAAACCGACAGTATTCCTTCCAAAGCTCACGCCAGGCGGCCTCGTCTTTACTCTCGATCGGTCGAATGTTCATCGGCTTGTCTCCATTTCTAACAAGTATCCCTCTAGCACTGGTGCGCTTGGTTCGCCAAGCACTGGCGAGCCACAATCGTGACGCACTAGTGCGCTTCCTCCCAATTGTCGCCAGCGCCCGCCTCAACCAAGAGTGGCACCCTCAGTTCAGCGACAGCCCCCATGCGCCGGGGAACTTCCTGCTTAATCAATGCAAGCTCCTCGTCCGGCACTTCCAGTACCAACTCGTCATGGACCTGGAGCACCAATATGCTTTTAAGCTTTTCTTTTTCCAACCAGTCCTGCACTTGAATCATGGCAAGTTTCACCAAGTCGGCCGCCGTGCCTTGCATGGGCGCATTAATGGCTGCACGCTCAGCCGCCTGGCGCCGAGGGCCATTGGGACTATTGATTTCTGCCAGCCACAATCGTCGGCCAAACACGGTTTCAACGTAACCCTGCTCCTTGGCCTTGACCCGAGTTTCTTTCATGTAGCGATCAACGCCAGGGTAGCGTGCAAAGTAACGCTCAATATAATTCTTGGCCGCATCGCGATCAATGCCAAGGGCTTTGGCCAAACCAAAAGCGCTCATGCCGTAGATCAATCCAAAATTAATCACCTTGGCGTAGCGACGTTGCTCGTTATCAATCTGATCAACGGGTGTGCCAAAGATTTCGCTTGCTGTAGCGCGGTGCACATCCAGGTTGTTGGCAAAAGCACTCAAGAGGCTCGCGTCCTCAGAGATATGCGCCATGATGCGCAACTCAATTTGAGAGTAGTCGCACGAGACAATCTTGCTGCCCTTAGGAGCGACAAAAGCTCTGCGAACACGTCTGCCTTCCACAGTGCGAACGGGAATATTTTGTAGATTAGGATCGTTCGAGCTCAAGCGACCGGTCACCGCCACAGCCTGCGCATAGTGCGTATGCACCCGTCCCGTAATGGGGTTAATCATATGCGGCAGCTTATCCGTGTAGGTACTTTTCAGCTTGGCTAACCCGCGGTACTCCAACAAGACTTTGGGAAGAGGATAGTCCTCGGCCAGTTTCTCCAAAACCTCCTCATCGGTCGACGGTGCACCGGTTGCTGTTTTCTTCACAATTGGCAACTTCAAGCGCTCAAACATGATCTCACCCAACTGCTTGGGTGAATTCAAATTAAAGGGCTGGCCTGCAGCGTCATAGGCCTTGCGTTCAAGCTCAAGGAGGCGTTTACCCAAATCATTGGACTGCTGGGCAAGCTCAGCCGCATCAATCTGAATACCGTTCCTTTCCATAGTTTGCAGCGCGATCGAGCTTGGCATCTCGATTTCCCGGTAAATTCGGAGCAACTTGGGATCGGCTTCAATTTGCGGATAAAGGGTCTGATGCAAGTGCAGGGTGACATCGGCATCCTCGGATGAATACTCCGTGGCCTGATCGACAGCCACTTGATCAAACCGAATCTGCGAGGCGCCCTTGCCTGCGACATCGGCATAGGCAATCGTCTTGCGGTTTAAGTGTCGGGTGGCAAGCGACCCCATATCATGACTGCGATGTGCTTCGATCACATAACTTTGCAGCATGGTGTCGTGCTCAATGCCGCGCAAATGAATGCCCTGGTTCATCAACACATGCCAGTCGTACTTCAGGTTCTGGCCGACCTTTTTCTTGTTTGGGTCTTCCAGCCAGGGTTTGATCCGAGCCAGCACCGCCTCACGGTTCAATTGCACTGGCGCATCAGGATAGACATGGCTCAAGGGGATATAGCAGGCTTTACCAGGCTCAACCGACAAAGAAATGCCGACCAACTGCGCCTGCATTTCATCGAGTGAGGTGGTCTCGGTATCGAACGCCGTAAGCGGTGAAGCGTCAATGATCGCCAACCAACGTGCCAGAGCGTCCTCACTCAGTACTGGTTCATATTCGACCGGGCCGGACAAGGGTTTAAGAGTATCCGTGATCGAACCTTGACGGTCACCCTCCATGGCAGCCATGGCATTCGCGGGCCTGGGAGCCGAACTTGCACCCACCGAGGGGGTCTCAAAGCTCATCGTGCCCTGCGTGCCAGGAGCATTGGCTTGGCTGCCCCCGACTGATTTGGACGCCGCCGCAGCGCCATCTGTGGCTTCCCCCAGCTCGCGCTCCACTTCGTTCAACCA
>JAYUOT010000394.1:0-10323 GCA_043760705.1 Betaproteobacteria bacterium | reverse complement strand
CCTTGGGGCTTCGTGCCGAGCGCGTTTGCTCCTGCCCCTGAGCTTGGCTTTGATCTGTAGAGGGTCCCGATGCCGCGGTTTGAGCCTGGGCCGTGACTTGTAAAGAAAAGCCTAGCACCCATATAAAACTCAATGCAGCGAAGCTCGAAGAGCGCGTGTTAAACTTTTTCATCTTAATCCTGGCAACAATTCTGGCGCGACCCCGGCCCGCAATCAAGCATTTCCGGGGTTTTCACATAACTTGAGATTTTGCCGCTAAACCCTTGATCTAGCAACATTTAGTGCCAAATCCGACAAACGGTTGAAATAAGACGATGGCCGTCCTCGACATTCTTCATTACCCAGACCCGCGCTTGCACAAGCTTGCCAAGCCGGTAACTGAGTTCAACGCCGAACTCAAGCAATTGGTCAGCAATATGGCTCAAACCATGTACGAAGCACCAGGTATTGGCTTGGCTGCAACACAGGTTGACGTGCATTTGCAAGTGGTCGTGATCGACACCAGCGAAGAGAAAGATGATTTGCGGGTGTTTATCAATCCCAAGCTCATTAACAAAAGCGCCGAGATGAAAGCCTATGAAGAGGGTTGCCTTTCGGTGCCGGGAGTGTATGACGAGGTTGAGCGCCCTGATCGCATCACCATAAGCGCACAGGACCTCAGCGGCGAGGAGTTTATTTTGGAAGCTGATGAACTGCTCTCCGTATGTCTTCAACACGAAATGGACCATTTAAAAGGCAAGGTGTTTGTGCAATACCTGTCAAGACTCAAACAGGGCCGGATTAAAAGCAAAATGCTCAAACGTGAGCAAGACGCGCCGTCTTGAATCTCATTTTTGCGGGCACCCCTGAATTTGCGGCTCAGGCCTTGGATGGATTGTTGGGAACGCGCCACACCATGAGTCTTGTTCTCAGTCGAACCGACAAACCGTCAGGCCGTGGTCAACCCTTGACCGCCAGCCCCGTGAAGCAACGCGCCCTGGATGCCAGTATTGCCGTACTACAGCCGCGCACCTTGAGACCGGGTTTACGGGACGAAGGCCATCTTGAGGTGTTGCGCGCATTGGAGGCGGATCTTATGATCGTCGCAGCCTACGGCCTGATCTTGCCGCTTGATGTGCTCACCATTCCTAAATTTGGTTGCCTCAATATCCACGCCTCGCTCTTGCCAAGATGGCGTGGAGCCGCCCCGATTCAGCGGGCCATTGAAGCCGGTGACGTACAGACGGGCATTACGATCATGCAGATGGACGAGGGCTTGGATACGGGGGCCATGCGCTTGATCAAGCCGCTTGCGATTCGTGCGGATGAGAACGCAGCAAGCTTGCATGATCGGTTAGCGGTTCTTGGCGCGCAGGCGATTATTGAAGCCCTGGATTTACTGGAACGGCATCAACTGCCTCTCGAGCCACAGTCCCAGCAAGGCGTATGCTTCGCCCATAAAATTGAAAAGCGTGAGAGCGTATTGGACTGGTCGCTTCCGGCACTCGTGCTGGACCGGAAAATTCGAGCCTTAAACCCTTTCCCGGGCTGCGTGACACCCTTCCGAGGGCTTAGTCTCAAAATCTGGTCCGCGCGAGCACTGCCCGATTTGACCCTTGCCTCGGGGTCTGAGGTGATCGTGCCCTTACCGGGGCAGGTGCTAGCGGTAGGCCCGGACGGCGTACAAATTCAAACGGGTTCGGGCCGCCTAGAGGTCTTCATGCTTCAAAAGTCGGGTGGAAAGCGCATGGAGGCCAAGTCTTTTTTGGCCGGGACACCGATCGTGGTCGGCGATCGGTTCCAGTGAACACGATCAAGCATCACCCTGCGGCCCTGGTCTTTAATTGACACAAGCGGCGCGCGCCAGATGCGCGTTTCAATACAGAATTTTAAGGATTTGAAATGCGTGCGGCGCTAGGTCTTGAGATACGTGCGGCGGCGAGCGCGCTGGAAGCCATGCGTCAGGGGGAGGCCTTACCATCTGCCATTGCCGAGGCGCGTCAACATTTGCCTAAAGAATCGTGGTCGGCCGTGCAGGACATGGCGTATCAGGCCGTGCGCCAGTTGGGCCTGTGTTTAAGTCTCGCGGAACTCCTCAACAACAAAGCACCACCGCCGGAGGTGCTGGCCATTCAGGTCGTGACTCTGACCCAGTTAATCGAAGGTCGGCGACCCGCTGCCATTGTTCTGGATCAAGTCGTTGAAGCCTGCAAGGCAGATCTTTCCCTTCGGTTTAGCGCCGGATTCTTGAATGCGGTCATGCGTCGTTTTTTGCGAGAACAAGAGGCGCTGATGGCGCAGGCCGCCAAAAGTGAGCAGGCCAAATACAAATTGCCGGGCTGGTGGATTGAGCTTCTGCGCCGCGACCATCCCCAAGCCTGGCCACAAATCATTGCCAATTCGGGAGCGAAGTCCTCGATGACCCTAAGGGTCAATCAGCGCAAGATCAGCCTGAAGGCCTATGGCCAGCTCTTAGCCGAGCGAGGCATGGCCTATGAGGTGATGGCGGACGCGCCGACCAGTTCAGCTTCAGCGGCCTTGGAGAGCACCCTCCACGGCACACCAGCCCTACGTCTCTTGCAGGCCGTCGATGTGCAGCAGCTACCCGGCTGGGATCAGGGCATGGTCTCAGTGCAAGATCTCGGTGCCCAACTGGCAGCGCCTTTGCTTCAGGTCGAAACCGGGATGCGTGTGCTGGATGCCTGCGCAGCGCCCGGAGGCAAGGCGGCCCACCTCTTGGAATTTTTGGATTGCGAAGTGACGGCCCTGGAAATTGACGCAGGGCGCGCTGAACGCATCGGGGAAAACTTTCACAGACTCGGACTCGACGTCCTAGAGAAAAGTAAATCAAACATTCGGGTGGGCGACGCCAGCCGCCCGAAGGCTTGGTGGAACGGGCAACTCTACGACCGCATCTTGGTGGATGCGCCTTGCAGTGCTTCAGGTATTGTCGGCCGTCACCCCGATATTCCTTGGCTACGCCGACGTAGCGATATTGCGACACTTTCTGGGCAGCAGGGAAAAATCCTGCATGCACTTTGGCCCTTGCTGAAACCGGGTGGTAAATTGCTCCTATGTACTTGCTCCGTGTTTCGAGATGAAGGTGAGTACCTGCTTGCTAACTTGCTGCGCGAATTGCGTGATGCCGAGTCTGAGCCCCTGAGTTGGTCCTTCGGGTCGGGGGAGAGCGCTACCCGGGTCGACACGAAGCTGGGCCACTTGTTGCCCACGCGTTTGCCTCACCGTGAACACGACGGTTTCTTTTATGCACGTTTGAAAAAAGTGAGCTCTAGCAAAAAATGAACGGTTTCCCTCCTGTGCGAGCACACCCCCAAGCCCGAGAAGGCTTGCGGTGGCGGTTCGTCTGGATTTTGATGCTGAGCGTCATGCTCGGCGCCACGGGGGTTCGTCAGACTGCCGCTGCCGGAGTAGAAGTCATTAGTGCCAGCATTGCCATGAATCTTGGCGCAACCGCCATGATGCGCCAAGCACCAGTACCTAGCCCAGATGGGGTCACGATGCGTTCGATTGACCCCAGTGTCCCGGGGGATGTCAAAGCAGAGGGACGACAAGATACGCGCTCCGATACTCAATTAGTCCCAGAAGGTTGGCTCCTCAATGTCGATGTGAAGTTTTCAGTGAACGCTCGCCTTGAAGACTTGTTAGAGCAAGGCGTGCCGCTTTATTTCGTCACCGAAATCGATGCCTACCGACCACGCTGGTACTGGAAGGATGAATTGATCTTAAGCTCCAGCCAAAGCGTCAAGCTCAGTTACCAGGCGATCACCCGCCAGTATCGGGTGTCGCGCGGCCCCCTGTCGATCAACTTCTCAAACCTGAGCGATGCCTTGCGAGCGATGGGGACGGTCCGCTCCTGGCGCTTTGCGGAGGGCAAGGCACTGCCCCTCAAAACCCGCTATGACGTATACGTGCGCTTTCGTCTCGACAAATCTCAATTGCCGAAACCCTTTCAACTGACCATGCTCACCGACTCCGACTGGGTGCCAGTCTCCGAATGGAAACATTTCAGCTTTATAACGGATCCGACCAGAACCGCACCGTAGGGCGTGTGCTGCGAGTGACGCTCATCGCCTCGGTGAGCTTGGCCGTAGTGCTGCTCCTCCTGCTGGTGTCGAGCGCATCCAATTCTGGCCTGTTCCAGCAGTATTACAGCGTGATGATTTGGGTGACCATCACGGTCGCCGCAGGGCTATTTTTACTGGTGCTCGATTTGCTTAGGCGACTGGTGATTCGCTATCGTCAGGGTGCCTTTGGCACTCGCTTGATGAGCCGCTTGGCGCTGTCCTTTACCTTGATGACCGTGATCCCGGTATTACTGATTTATCTGGTGGCCCTGCAGTTTGTCGGCCGCTCTATTGAATCTTGGTTTGATCTACCGGTTGAACGCGCTCTCGAGTCTGGCCTGAACCTCGGTCGCGCGTCCCTGGATAATTTCAAGACGGATGTCGTGTCGCGGGCTCGCACGGTGGGCGCAGAGTTAGCCGACCTGCCTCAAAGCCAGTGGTCGAGCGCGCTGCTCAGATTGCAGGATCAATATCGCTTGCAAGAGGCAATGGTGTTGACCGGCGCAGGCCGAGTGGTAATTGCCAATGGTGTCGGCGCTCGCCTTTTTCCAGACGTTCCTTCGGCGGAAGTGCTGAGGCGGGTGCGCTTGATGCGCACCGTCTCCGAGTTTGATGGGGGCGTGAAAAGCGAGGCGGCCCTGAAAAACGATTCAGCGAAAAAAAACGAGACTGTTCAAAATAGTGAGCTGGCCCAGCCCTTGCCTGAGACCAATCTAAAAGTACGAGTCATTACTATCGTGATTGGCGATTCGCAAAGGCTTGAAGACAATCGTTACCTGCAGGTGCTTCAGGCCGTGCCTACAACCCTCGCTGAGAACGCCGAAGCCATCTCCCAAGGCCGGACCGACTATCGACAACTGCTCGAGGCGAAGGATGGCTTGAAGCAGGTCTACCGCATTACCTTGACGCTGATCTTTCTGCTCACAGTTTTCTCAGCCATTGCCGGTGCGTTTCTTTTGTCGGGGTGGCTCACAGGACCCTTGTCAATGCTGGCCGCGGGTACCAAGGCGGTGGCTGAAGGTAACTTTGCCCAAGTCAAAGATTACGGCAAGCGTGACGAGCTCGGCGTCCTGACACAGTCCTTCAACGCCATGACGCGCCAACTTGAAGAAGCGCGCCGCGAAGTGGACGCCAATCAAAGTGCGCTTGAGCAGGTCAACCTGCAATTGGAGGCGGTCCTCAGCAATTTGACGGCGGGTGTTCTGGTCTTGGACCAACACTTCGTCATTCGCCTGGCCAACCCTGCTTCGGCCCGAATTCTTAAGAAGGAGCCGGGTCATGAGAGTGGCTCGCTGGCCAGCAGTCTTGCTGCCAGCGAGCTGGCCGGCACCTTTGTTGGCCGTGATATGAGCAGCTTTGAGCCTTTCGTGGACATTGCGGAATCGATTCGAAATGCTTACGCCGATCTCGAAAAATCCCAGATTCGGTTTTGGCAGCGCCAGTTCACTCTGAGCCGCAGTGGCACATTGACCCAGGATGCCGGCCAACAACGTAAGCTTGAAAGAAAGCCCGAGCAACTGAGTGAACAAACCTTGTTAATGCGTGGTTCAAGACTTCCCGAAGGCCTGAGCGCTGATCCCCAGCTTAGCCAGGCTCGCTACGTCTTGGTTTTCGACGACATTAGTGAGGTGATCTCCGCGCAACGCTCAGTGGCCTGGGCCGAGGTCGCGCAACGCGTCGCGCACGAAATCAAAAACCCCTTGACGCCGATTCAGCTTGCGGCCGAGCGCACCCGAATGAAGCTCTTCGATAAACTCGCAGGCCCTGACGCCGACCTTTTGGACCGAAATACCCGAACTATCGTGGAACAGGTCTCGGCCCTCAAGCTCATGGTCGACGAGTTTAGAGATTTCGCGCGATTACCCTCTTCCGCCATGACGGCCTTGGATCTCAATCGCCTGGTTCAGGAAGTTGCCACGCTTTATGAGGGCAATCCGCTGTACGATTTGCAGCTCCATCTCGATCCCGACGCTCCGCTTATCGTGGGCGACTCGCAGCAACTTCGCCAAATCATCCATAATCTTTTGAAGAACGCGTTTGAGGCCTATGAGGCCTTTGCGCCGGAGCTGCGCCCTCAAGTACCTTGGGTAGAAGTGAAGACTGAGGCGATCAAACTGGCCGCGAGTCGCGCCATGGCGAGTCAGGCTGACGGGCAAGCCTTGCGCGGCGTCAAGCTTTGGGTGCGAGACCGCGGGCCAGGCTTTGCTTCGGCAAGTTTGGCACGCGTCTTTGAGCCCTATATCACCACGAAGCCTAAGGGAAGCGGGTTGGGCTTGGCTATTGTCAAAAAGATCGCCGACGAGCATGATGCACGCTTGGAAGTCGCGAATTGGAGCTCCAGCCAGCCAGAAATTCCCACATCTGGGGCTCAAGTGAGTATGCTATTTACCAAAATCGCAAAAATTGTGGACAATACGGTTTTCCCGAAGTAGTCGGTGGCATTGAGGTATGGCAGAGATACTCGTAGTTGATGATGAAATCGGGATTCGAGAATTACTCTCAGAAATCCTTGGCGACGAAGGTCACACCGTTCATTTGGCGGAGAGTGCAGCGCAAGCTCGCGCCTACTGCCAGGCGAGCCACCCTGACCTAGTCTTACTAGATATCTGGATGCCAGATACTGATGGCGTGACCTTGCTAAAAGAGTGGTCAAGCCGCGGGGAGCTCACCATGCCGGTGATCATGATGTCGGGGCATGCCACGATCGACACCGCGGTAGAAGCCACCCGCATCGGTGCGATGGATTTCCTCGAGAAGCCCATCACCTTGCAAAAACTTTTGCGGGCAGTGGAGGCTGGGCTCATCAAGCGCAAGCCGCTGATGAGCATCAGTGCGGGCGCGGGCAAAGAAGTATCGATGGCGGCGGTGAGCGCAGCAGCGACCCAAAACAAAGGTACGACCACGTTCCTGCCTGTAAAGGCCAGCTTCAGCGCCGGTAACGGCGGCCTGGAGGCGAGCGTTTCTGGCGGTTCAGGCGGTGTCGCTCCCGTGTCGAATTCGCTCGGCTCGGGGCTGTCTGCCGCCACGGCAGGGGGTCACTACCCTAGCTTCGCCTCGCTGACCGGAGAGCATTCTGGTGCGGGTCTAGGGCTAGCAACGGCCGCGGATTTCCAAAACAATCGCGCGATGAGTTCAGCGCAAATTGCCGTGAGCCAGATTGATCTCGACTCGCCACTGCGAGAGGCGCGCGACGCCTTCGAGCGAGCTTACTTTGAACATCATTTGCAGCGCGAACAAGGCAGCATGACCCGGGTCGCCGAAAAAACCGGTCTGGAGCGTACTCACCTGTATCGTAAGCTTAAGCAGCTCGGTATTGATTTGACGCGCGGCGCCTACCGTAAAAACGGTCATTGATTCGAGCGGCTGAAAATACTGCCGAGTGAACTTCTACGCCCGAAAAGTGCGGGAACGGTACAGCGAGGCAAAGGGTTGGAAGGGTTAAGAGTGACGCGCGATGTCTAAGTCTGCCCCTTCAAGTGTTTTGCGCGGCCCACGCCGTAAATTCGTGGCAAGCACCGCGAGCGCCACAGGCGCGGCCATAGCGATAGGATGCCCTACGATCACGAAAGCGCAAACCGTCAACCTGCGCTTTCAGTCGACCTGGCCCTCCAAAGATATCTTTCATGAATATGCCCACGACTTCACCAAGAAGGTCAACGACATGTCGGGCGGGCGTCTTAAAATAGAGGTCCTACCCGCTGGTGCGGTGGTCCCGGCTTTTCAATTGCTTGAGGCGGTCAATAAAGGCACTCTGGACGGCGGCCACGGCGTTTTGGCGTATCACTACGGCAAGAACCCCGCTCTGGCGCTGTGGGGCTCTGGGCCGGCCTTTGGGATGGATCCTAATATGGTCTTGGCCTGGCATCGCCATGGTGGCGGAAAGGCCCTTCTCGACGAAATCTACGCAAACTTGCGGATGGATGTCGTCTCAATGTTGTACGGCCCGATGCCTACTCAGCCTCTGGGATGGTTCAAGAAGCCCGTCGCCAAGCCGGAAGACTTCAAGGGTTTGAAGTACCGCACGGTCGGTCTGTCGATCGATATCTTTACCGCGATGGGGGCAGCCGTACATTCACTGCCCGCGGGCGAGATTGTGTCGGCCATGGACCGAGGCTTACTGGAGGCGGCCGAGTTCAATAATGTCACCTCGGACCGCATTCTGGGCTTCCCGGATGTCTCCAAGGTGTGCATGTTGCAAAGTTTTCATCAGCCCTGTGAGCAGTTTGAGATCTTGTTCAACAAAACCAAGTACAACGCGCTGCCGATAGAGTTGCGTTCCATCATCGAATATGCCGTCGAAGCGTCCTCGGCCGCAATGAGTTGGAAAGCCATTGATCGCTACTCGAAGGATTACTTGGACTTGCAACAAACCGCGGGTGTGAAGTTTTACAAAACGCCCGACACGATTTTGCGTGCCCAGCTACAAGCATGGGACAAAGTCATGGCCAAGAAGAGTTCCGAGAGTCCGATGTTCAAAAAAGTATTGGACTCAATGGAAGCGTTTGCCAAACGTGCGGCGCGCTGGCAGAACGACACCACGGTCGACTACAAGATGGCTTATAGCTATGCATTTGAAGGCAAGAAAGGGTAATGGGTTGACCTTCTTGAGCAAAGGAGAGCGTTGCGGCACTCACCATCTTGCCTCAAAGGACTGCCTCAACTCCTCGATCTGCGATGCACTTAAAGGCTCGGCATCGGGCTGCGCTAATGTTAATTGCGCGGTCTCCTCAAGCTCTTCGAGTACGGCCATTGTCGACGCCGGATTTTGGTGCCACACGTTGGGCCCAAGCTTTGAGAGCATCACGGCCCGTATGGGTCGACCCATTGCAGCATAGCGGGCGATGCACTCGGAGACTGCCTTGGCGGCCAGTTCCGAGCCTGGGCGATAGTATTCAATGACTGGAACTCGTCCGACCTTCATGACGAAATAAGGAGTCAATGCTGGCAAAAGCTCCGCTTCGCTTGCTGGCGGTTTGGGTTCGCGCAAAGTCAGAGCCACGCAAGGCCTACTATGGCTATGAATAATGCAGGCGGTTTGGGGATCGACAGACTGACTGGCTTGATAGATGGCCCGGTGTAGCGCAAAAGTCTTGCTGGCGATGGCCCCACTTAACTGTTGTCCATTCCGATCCAGTTTGGCCAGTGTGGCAGGGTCCAAGAACCCGAGGCAGGCGTCGGTGGGTGTGATGAGGTATCCGTCGTTTAGTCGCACGCTGATGTTGCCTGCCGTGGCGTGAACATAGCCGCGATCAAACAGGCTTTTGCCGACGCGGCAGATTTCCTCACGGATCTTGTTTTCAAAAGAATGGCGCTGACTCACTTCAGCACTCCGAAGGCCTTGCTAAAAAAGTCATCCGTGCCAAAGTTACCCGACTTGAGTGTCAGGTGTAAGCCCTCGCCTGAGAGTGCCGGTGGTCGGGTAAAGCACCAGGGTACACCGGGATCAATTTGCAGGCCAATTTGCAACTGTTTGATTTGCAGCGCCTGAACACAGGCGCCCGAAGTCTCACCGCCAGCGATCACTAATTGTCGAACGCCTAGCGCCAGGAGCCCCTGCGAAATTCTCGCCAGCGTATCTTCGACCAGTTGGCTCGCTGGCTCAACGCCTAACTTCGTTTGCACCGCCTGAATGGCTTCCAGTGCTGCTGTGGAATAAATGAGCACCGGCCCAGCGTCAAGTTTTGACGCCGCCCAGCGCAACACTTTGTCGGCATAGGCTGCCTTGTCCTCGCGTTCTAAGGCCATGGACAGCGGGTCGATGGCCAGGGCCGCGTGGCCTTTACTCACGAAATCTGCAACTTGCCGGTTCGTTGCCATTGAGCAACTGCCCGACACAATCGCTTGCAAGCCTATTGGCCGAGGGATTTGTGTCGCCGAAATACCCGTCGTGCCTGCGCTCTGGCCGATCCCAAAGTTTTGCGCTAGACCGATCGCGACACCCGAGCCCGCCGTCACCAAAGGCATGTCCTTGAGTGCTGCTCCTAAAATCATCAAGTCTTGATTGCTGAGCGCGTCGACGACCGCGATGCCCACACCACTCGCGCGTAGCTCTGCCATTTTGCTTGTGATGGCCGACACGCCTTGTGCAATGATTTGATAGTCAATCAGCCCCACCTTGTGAGTGCATTGCGCTTGCAGCACTCGCACCAGATTGGCGTCCTTCATGGGTGTTAAGGGATGGTTTTGCATGCCGCTCTCGCTCAGCAACACATCGCCGACGAAAAGATGACCCTTGAATACGCTCCGCTGGTTCTCGGGA
>JAYUOT010000393.1:0-4671 GCA_043760705.1 Betaproteobacteria bacterium | reverse complement strand
TAGTTTTACGTTTTAATCAAGCCTTGGCCGCGGCGCTGAAATCACCGGATGTGGTAGATCGTTTGCTCAAAACGGATCAGACCGTGGTGGCCAGCTCTCCGGCTGAAGCGGCTACGCGGCTGGCGACGGATTCGCTCAAGTGGGGTGAGGTGGCGCGGCGGATTAAGTTAGGGTTGGATTGACCTTGTTGGGCTAGCCGGCCAGGCCAGGGTAGGTGGCTCCGCGAATGTCCCTCCGAGTCGACCTATCGGCCGCCTCTCCTTCCTTTATTTCGCTCCACCACCTACCCCGACCTACCCGGCCGAGACTTTAGTTCATTAGAGATAGGTGAAGCGCCACTTTGTCTCACTTGGAAAACCATAGACTGCGACTATCTTCAGCATGGGTCTTAACTGCGAGGCTTGTCCAACTGGTAGATGAGCTGGGCTTTTGCTTCGGGCCATTCACCGGCGCGCATGCTGTACATCACGGTGTCGCGGATGGTGCCGTCGCGGCGCAGGGCGTGGCCGCGGATCACGCCGTCTTTTTGTGCGCCCAGGCGCTCGATGGCTTTTTGGCTCGCGTAGTTGAAATTATCGGTGCGCCAGCCTACGACGTGACACCCCAGTGTTTCGAAGGCGTGCGTCATCAGGAGCAGCTTGGAGGTGCTGTTGACATGGGTACGCTGCATGCGCTTCGCGTACCAGGTGTAGCCGATTTCAACGCGCCGCACGGAGGGCACGATGTCGTGATAGCTGGTTGAGCCAATCACTTGGCCAGTGGCTTCTTCGATGACGGCGAAGGCCAGGCGCTTGCCTTCTTCGCGCATGTTTAACGCCGCCTCAATATAGGCCAGAGTGTTCTCAGGCTCGGGGATGAAGGTAATACTTATCTTCCATAACTCTCCATCGGAGGCGGCGGCTCGCAGGCCCGCTTCGTGGGTGAGGGCAAGTGGCTCCAAGCGGATGCCACGAGCCGAAAGAGTGACCGGTGTGATGAAGTCTGTCGTGGCCAAAATGGTACCTTTGCGATTTTTCAAGAAGCTGCATGCATGCCGAGGCAATGCGGTGGGCAAGCTCTGATAGCCTCGGGTGGAGTCCCTATAAAATATCAGACATGACTCAAGCGCCGGCACTCCACGGAAAAATCCGGCCGGAACTGATCCCCACCGCGATTCTGCTTGTCCAGCGCATGAGCATGGCCGACAAAGAGCGTCTGGCTGATGAAATCTTCCGCACCCAGCCCAATCTCATGGCCATGGTGCTGGTGCAGACGCGCTTTGGCGCCGGTGACGAAGAGATGGAAGGGCTGACCAATATCTTGCTCACTTGCTTTACGGCAGTAAAGTTGAGCGCGCTGCCCTTGAAGCTAGTGAGCGAGGATGAGCAGGCGGAGTGCCTGGCTCGTGTCAGCGCGTATTTGCAGACTATTGAGCAGCGGCCCAAGGACGAGCCTGGGGCGCAGGAGTCAGCGTTTGTTAATCAGCATCCCGAACAGGCGTTGTTGGCTTTTGTGATGAAGGAAAATGAGTTGCACGGGTTTCAAAAGGCCAGTGATGCTACTTACGCGAAGCTGGTGTTGACCGCGATCGGGTTGGTCGAGTGTTTTTGGGTGGCGTTAACGGTGACCTGAGTGGGGTTCGGCGAAATTCCCTTGACGATCACAGTGTTCGCCTCGCCTGGATTTTTATCGCTGTAACCCCAACGCCACGTCCCTAAAAGCCGCCAACGCTGCCCCAAGATGCTCAATACTAGGCAGGAGGCGTTCATGGCTGTTGTTTCTTCAAGGTCAAAATATAGTTCGGACGGAATTCATCCGATGAAACGGAGAGTTTCAACGTCTATCGAAGTGCCATTAAGTAAGAATAGGTCAAGCAGCGCTTGCAAATGCAAGAATTTCGTCCTCGGAATCCTGATCAACAACTTCTGCATTCACGTCACGCAGCATGCTTTCAACTTCGTCCTTGGCGCGAAGGTGAGGCGCGCCTGATAACCCACCTTGCAGGGTAAAGAGAATCTCGCCTTGGAACAAGTTGCGCCTTTTCAACTGGCTGACTTTTGCGGCCCAAAGCAATCCGTGTTCTATCGCCTTGACTGGCTCCACGTGATCGAGATGAAGTGGCTTAATAATTTTGATTCGATCAAGCCCGGCTCTAACAAATGGGAATTTGACCTGAAATTGCCCCTCGCCAAGCTCCTTTGCCGTGTATAGCTGCGCCAACTGTGCTTGAGCCAGTAGTTGTCTCAGTGCTTTTTCCATGGCGTGTTCTTGTTGCACCTTCGTTGCCAAATCGGGTTCAACATATCGGACAAATAAATCGTTGAGAGAAGCCTCAAGGTTTCCAGTCATCAAGGCGCGCGGCAAATCAAAGCGAAATAAGGTTTCGCGTGGGCGGACAAGTTCGGCAAACAAGCTTCCTGCTGTCGCGAAAGTAGCGGCTCCCTTAAGCCGCACAAGTTCATCGCGCATCGCACGTAAACCACCACGAAGCGGCTTCGCATCATCCAGGTCAAAAAAGTTGGTGACACGGGCAAGGCGGCGGTCCAACAATCGATAACCAAAATAGCGGCCAGTTGCGCTTATAAGGACTATGCCTACATTGGCGAACTCGCCCGTTTCGACAAACGGAAGGAAGCGAAGGATGGCGAAGCGACAGGCGACCATGATTGCTCAAAAACCCCAAAAATTGTCGCGACGGCAATCTTGTAGCCTCGCGAGAATCGAATTAAATTCGAACCCGAGCGGGACAGTTTGCTCGGAATCTACATAGTGCCACATGTGTTGAAGTGAGCTCAAGGCCTCTGGCCAAGCGGCCAATGCATCGGACAAACGCTGTTCGTAACTCTGCCTTTTTTCAAAATCCGAAGCCACTAGGTGCCATTGCGCTGCAAACGCCTGCGATCGCAGGAAATTGGCCTTATTAAAGCCGGGGTCGAAGGCGAGATTATGGTCGAGCACCCAGAGCTTTTTGTCACCGGGATCCCAAAAAAGATTAGGGTTACCTCCTTTGTCGGTCAAGGTCCGGTCTTCATTGTGAATCCACCAATCGAACACAACGACATCAGCCTTGAGGCTGGCAGACACCTTATTCGCCGTGGTTACCGTCAGTTCTGAAAAGCTGGATCGCAGTGATCCGAAGACAACGCCCGAGCCAAGGTCCTGTAGCGGTTCGCCAGCGGCGAACTTTAATTCCAATAAGGCATCCGGAACTAGTAGTTTCGTGAACGGCACTATGGGCAATCCGAAGGACTTTGCGAGTGCGCCAGCGAGCCATTCGCAGACCAAGCTTCGAGTCGAGGCATAGCGGCCTTTAACAAAATATAGGTTATCGTCATCGGCACGGCAAATAAACGGCCGGGTCATACCCTGAGTGCTTCGACCGATGACTTCGACAATGGCCGGAGGATTGCTCATCTTCGCAAGAGCTTGCGGCCAATTACTGCGATAGGCATATTGTTTACCTTTGCGCCATAAAACGCATATCCAATTTTCGGGGACACCTGACCAAGCTACTAGGTTCAGATCGCTCAAAGAGGCTATCAGGGGCGATGAAATCTTAGTATCTATTGCTTCTCGTCAAAACAATACGAGCAGTACGTTTTTTGTGGCAAGTTGCCCACACCTTGAACCA
Organism: Betaproteobacteria bacterium; assembly: GCA_043760705.1. Classification (GTDB taxonomy): domain Bacteria; phylum Pseudomonadota; class Gammaproteobacteria; order Burkholderiales; family Burkholderiaceae_E; genus JAPOKJ01. Next base: position 1,061 of record JAYUOT010000393.1, on the reverse strand, counting down.
CAAAGTATTCTTGGTGTGTCAGTAACTATTTGAATTAAATGGATATTCCACATTTTGACGGATTAAGAGGTGTCGACTTATTCAAGGCAAAAAGGCGGCTAAACGGCTGATACATGAATAAGATATCAACTACAGCGCGTTGACCTCGAACTTTTTGGACAACGCACCTCCGCTTTCTAGTCCTCGTGCGATGTTGCTTTTTTGGTTACAAGATTCCGTGTAGTTAGTAAGGTTTAGGACGGGAAATCGCTCGCTCGCACCGCAGCCCTTGATTGTCGGCGGGGTAGTATTGGCTGCGCCACGCGTTCAGCATGTTCAGCATGTTCAGCATGTTCAGCACGGCGCGCGCAAGAATTGCGGACTGAACGCTTGGAAACACCCTATGAAAAGTAACTCTATAGTTTTATTCTAGTGTTTGATTGTTAGTGTTTGATTCCAATGTACCAAAAAGGCCTTTGCGAATAGCTCACCCAAGGAGATCCCCATGAACTACATCGATGGATATGTTGCCAGCGTGCCCACTGCGAACCGCGAAGCCTATCGCGCCTTCGCCGAGAAAATGGCCGCGGTTTTCAAGAAGCACGGTGCATTGAGTGTGGTTGAGGGATGGGGCGATGATGTCCCCGAAGGCAAGCTGACTTCGTTCACCATGGCGGTCAAGCGCGAGCCTGACGAAACGGTGATCTTTTCCTGGATTATCTGGCCCTCGCGAGCCGTGCGCGATGAGGCTTGGAAAGTGCTCATGACCGACCCGGCCATGCAGGCCAATGACATGGCCAAACTCTTCGATGGCAAGCGCATGATCTTTGGTGGATTTCAGGCGATTGTCGAGGCCTAGGCTCCTAGCGAGCAAGTCTTTTGGAGAGCCCTCTGCGGCTGCGTAAAATTTAACCGGATTAAAAATGAGCACGTCCCACCACCTGGTTTGCCCGCATTGCAATGCAACCAACCGAGTCCCCGTTGACAAGAGCATGAGTGACGCGCAGTGTGGGCGCTGTCACCAAGCCTTGTTTGAGGGTAAGCCCGCCGAGCTTGATGTCACGGGCTTTGATGCACAAATT
>JAYUOT010000392.1:0-4672 GCA_043760705.1 Betaproteobacteria bacterium | reverse complement strand
TCGGAGCATTAATCACCTTGCCGTCAAGCATGGGATGATTTACTTGAAATGGCCCGTCTATAACTGCTATCAAAGTACCCTGGCCAGCGTTACCTAAGGATACGCCGAATAAGTAGGCGTAAAGATGGTTGAAGGCGTTAAGCATTGAGTAAGAAGGATTTGGGGATTTGAGCGATGAAGCAAACGACTTTCGGGGTGATTAGTGGCAGCGGCTTTCAGGTTCATGGCAAGCAGACCAAGCGAGGTTTGTTTTTGTCGCGGATGGATGAGATCACGCCGTGGGCTGATTGGGTCAAACTCATCGAGCCGTTTTATCCCAAACGTGGTAATGGCCGCCCACCGATTGGCTTGGAGCGAATTCTGCGCATGTATTGCATTGCCAACTGGTTTAATTTGTCGGATGTGGCGTGCGAAGACGCGCTTTACGATGTGGAGATATTTCGTCGATTTTGCATGATTGACCTGGGTGCAGAGAAGGTGCCTGATGCCACGACACTGATGAACTTTAGGCATTTGTTGGAAGCCCATCAATTGGGAAGCGCCCTGTTCAAGCAATTTGGCGAGCAGATCCAAGCGCGAGGTTTTAAGCTGTCGGGCGGAACGATCGTAGACGCGACAATTATCGAAGCGCCGAGCTCGACCAAGAACGAGCAAGGTGCGCGAGACCCAGAGATGCATCAAACCAAGAAGGGCAATGAGTGGCACTTTGGTTTGAAATTACACGTCGGAATGGACAGTGGCTCTGGGCTGATTCATAGTGCGACGGTGACGTCGGCCAATGTTCACGACAGTCAAGCGCTGGGTCAGTTGATGCACGGCCAAGAGACGCGTCTTTACGGTGATAGTGCTTACCGGGGCCAGACCGAGACGATTCGACAGGCTGCGCCAAGATGCAAAGACTTTACCAACAAACGTGCTTACCGCAACACACCCTTGACTGACGCTGATCGAGCCAGCAATAAGCGAAAGTCTTCGGTACGCGCTAGGGTTGAGCACACGTTTCGAGTGATCAAGGGGCTGTGGGGCATGAGCATCGTCCGGTATCGGGGGCTGGCCAAGAACGCGAATCGCCTGTTTGTGATGCTGGCGATGTACAACCTGAAAAAACAAAGTGGGCCGATGACAGGGAAGATGCGCCCGGTGAGCTAAAAAGAGGTCAAAGAGGCGCTCAAAACGTGAAAAAACAGCGATAACTCGCCAGCAATCGGCCACGAATTTGCACAATATGAAATCGAACAAAAAGTTTGCTTCTTTAACTTTCAATTTAGCCACTTATTCGGCGCATCCCTAGTCAAGCAAAGGACATTGCTCAGCATGTCGGGGCAAGCCAGCGTGGCGACGGGTGCTTTACCGGATCGGGAGTGACAATCACCTGGTGTATAGGCCATTTGTTGGAGCAAGCACCTCCAGACGCTTACGTTCCTGCATTAAAAGTCTGGAATCTGGAGCATTTGCCTGTGCTGCCTGAGACTTGGCAGATGGATGTCAAGAATGCAACGAAAGCACAGTACAAGATCGTTCAGAAGCATTTAAAGCAAGCCACTGAAGTCGTGATCGCAACCGATGCCGACCGTGAAGGCGAAGTCATCGCTCGCGAAGTGATGCAGTTGGCCGGGTATCGGGGACCGGTTCAGCGTCTGTGGCTCTCAGCTATGGACGCTGCCTCGGTAAAAAAGGCGTTGGCTGCTCTGAAGCCTGGTGCGTCTACCTTGCCATTGTATTTTACAGGGATGGGCCGTGCGCGAGCCGATTGGCTGGCGGGAATGAATTTGACCATGGCGCTTACCAAACAATTTGGCGGTGGCGGCGGTCGCGAGGGGGTCTTGCACTGCGGAAGGGTGCAAACCCCGGTCTTGGCGCTCATTGTGCGCCGCGAGCGTGCCATCGCACATTTCAAGCCTCAAGCGTTTTATGAGTTACGGACGACTTTTGAGATTTCTGATCAGGCTGTGCGGATGCAGTGGATGCCGCCTAAGTCCCTGCTCGATGGCCACGGCCATGTTCTAGATAAGCAAGTTGTAGAGGAGGTCGCGGATCGTGTGCGAGGGCAGCGCGGCCAGGTCGTGTCCGTGGCTAAGGACGATGCTTCTGAGGCGATCCCGCTCTTGCATAGCCTTGGGTCATTGCAGCGCGAAGCCTCAGCGCTTTACGGGATGAAGGCGCAAGCCGTCCTTGATGCTTGTCAGAAACTCTACGAGACCCATAAGGCGACCACCTATCCCCGCACCGATTGCGAATACTTGCCCGTGTCGATGCACAGCGAGGTCAATGGGTTGATGCAGGCATTGGTCGCGTCTGACCCCGCAATTCAAGGCCTGGTCGACCAAGCGGATCGCCAAGCGCAAAGTCGGGCGTTCGATGATCGTAAAATCACCGCACACCATGCCATCATTCCTACCTCGAATTCGTCCGTTAAGCTCAGCGCGATGAGCGCGAACGAGTTGAGCGTCTATCGACTGATCCGTCGCCGCTATCTTGCACAGTTTTTAGGAGAGTACCGATACACGAAATCGGTGATTCAGGTGGAGGTGTCCGCCCTAGCTCACAGCGATTTGTTTTCTGCGACGGGAAAGACCCCGGTGTATCAGGGTTGGAAGCGCGCCATGCCGACCGCTGCACCTGTGCCTGCATCGACCCGTAAAAAGACGGGAGACGACATCGAAGACGCGGCTGAATCGGTCGATACAGCGCTGCCAATGTGCAAGGCTGGTGACTCTGCGAAGAATCTTGATGCGACCGTGGCGCTGTGCCATACCAGTCCCCCTAAACGCTACACCGAAGGTACGCTGCTCTCGGCCATGGAGTCCATCGATCGAGAAATCGACGATCCGCGCCTCAGGGCCATTATGAAAGGTAAGGAAAAAGCGGGCATCGGCACCGATGCAACGCGCTCAGCCATCATCGAGGGGCTGTTCCGACGATCCTACATTGAGGCGAAGGGCAAGCAGCTCGTGCCCACTGCTCGGGCAGACTCGCTGATTGATCTTATTGAGCGAGTCGCGCCGACTTTGGCCGACCCGGTGCTCACGGCGCAATGGGAAGAGCAGCTTGGCCAAGTCGAATCGGGCGCTTTGCTTCTGGAACAATTTGAAGGCAATTTGGGCAAATGGCTTCGGAATTTGATTGACCAAGTACGTCTTGCGCCTAAAGCGCCACTGCGTGGCTTCGATAAAGCGGCAACAGCGGACTCAACACGACCTTTTAAGACTTCAGGAGCTCAAGGCGACCCTTCCGTGCTGTGTGAGCGGTGTCGGGCTCCCATGCGTCGAATTGAGGGCAGCAAGGGGTGGTTTTGGGGCTGCACAGCATATGCCAGTGGCTGTCGCCACACCCTGAACGATTTTCAAGGTAAGCCTGTAAAGCCCGATCCTGCGAAATCGGCGCGACCAGCGGATGTGGCGACCCCAAAGTCTGCGCCTGATATTAGGTCAATTCATCCCATGCCTGCCCCCGAGCCATTGCACGCCGATTCAATTTGCCCCACATGCCATAAAGGTAAGCTGATTGGTCGTCAAGTCAAGGAAACGGGACGAGCTTTTTGGGGCTGCGGACGGTTTCCGCAATGCAAGTTTTTTGAATGGGCAAAGCCGATTGAGGCAAAGGTCTCGAAACAATGAGCGATTGCTTGTTGCGGGAGCAGAGTTGCAGGGACGATGAGTTCTCCGAGCGTTCAGACTTTCTTGCGTGGACTAGAAGCCTCGCAAATGGTGCCGTGGCGACGTGTGGTCCGAACCCTCAAATTCGGGTCTATGCGTACAACTCGGGCGGCGCAATGCTCGCAGTCGATGTCTTTAGCGCCGACCGGCGGGCAAGCATCAGCATAACGATCGCTATTTGCGAAGACTCCGTTTATTTGCCGAGATTAAATGATCCCGATGCGATTGACGGCCTCGTTGGCCAAGTTGATATGACGTTGCCCGGGGTCTTGGCAAGTTTTGCGTTCCTTAACTCGCTTCTCGGGATTACACAGGGGATGCTGGAACCAGTGAAAGCATTCTGGTTGAACCGGCCGGATACACTAATCTCAGCACGATTAGCGACAAATTTTTGAATGCCGCCTGTAATTTTTCTCGCCTTTCTTCGATACTACCGATCCAGTAGACCCTAGCATAAGCGCTAGGAGAAGCGGTCAATTCATCGACCATTCGCAAGAGTCTAAATGAAGAAGAGGAGGTACCAAGCGCCTCAGGCGAGACATACAGACTCAACGTGCTTTCTCGCGTTCTATCGGATGAAAGCTTTAACTTGTCCATAAAATTCAATACGAACCCGATGCCATAGCGCCTTGTGTGAAGGCGCGCGCCACCAAAATATATAGTGAATCCTGATCGAGACCCAAGAGCTACATGCCGAAAAGTGCTATGAAATGAGCCAGTTCCGAACCCAGCGATTGAGAGTTCTTCTGACAACGCATTTAATCCTTTCAATTCCTCGTAACAACTCACGAGGGCCTCAAGGCTGCTGGACGTCGAACCTTCTCGATTCACGAATGCGTTGAGCGCTTTTCGGCGATCACCGGGATTAGTGAAATTTCGAATACGATTAAATTCCTGCGCCATTCTTCGGCTACTTTGATCAACTTCCGAGTCGACCTCAGGAATAAAGCGGGTGATCAGGCGAGTCACTTTTGGGTGTGCAATCCTCCCGTTAGGTAACGATGTGCAGTTTTGAC
>JAYUOT010000391.1:0-4680 GCA_043760705.1 Betaproteobacteria bacterium | reverse complement strand
TGTTTCCACAACCGGATGCAAAACCCGAGCCTATCAACGCGGAGTTTCGTAATCGTGATGGCTTGCTTGAGCTGATTCATCCACAGCAGTTTCAGTTGGATCCTTCAGCAATTTTGCGAGCTTTTTTGGTCATGCAGCAACGCCCCGAGCTCCAGGGGATGACGACGGCAACCATTCGGGCCATGTGGCGCGCACGGCATCAAATTAATGCCGCCTTTCGACGTGCGCCCGAGAATCGCGCACTTTTCTTAAAGTTCTTGATGCAACCGCGGGGCATCACCAGAGAGCTGCGCCGCATGAACAAGTGGTCGATATTGAGCCGCTATTTACCCGTGTTTGGTCGTATTGTAGGACGCATGCAGCACGACTTATTCCATGTTTACACGGTCGATCAACACATACTCATGGTGGTTCGAAACTTTCGACGTTTTTTCATTGCCGAGCACGCGCACGAGTATCCTTTTTGCAGCCAGCTCGCCGCTGATTTAGAAAAGCCTTGGCTAGTGACGATTGCGGCCCTGTTTCATGACATTGCCAAAGGCCGCGGCGGAGATCACTCCAAACTTGGCATGGTGGATACCGAGATCTTTTGCAGACACCACGGCTTGAAGAAGGCGGATACTGCCTTGGTTTCTTTCTTGGTCGAGCACCATCTCACCATGTCCTCGGTCGCGCAAAAGCAGGACCTGAGCGATCCCGAGGTGATCGAAAGTTTCGCGAAATTAGTGGGTGATCCAGAGCGACTCAAAGCGCTTTATCTGCTGACCGTTGCAGACATTCGAGGCACAAGCCCGAAGGTGTGGAACGCCTGGAAGGCCAAGCTGATTGAGGATTTATTCCGACAAACCGCGCGCCGCTTAAGCGGCGAGAAAGCCAACTACGACGTCATGGCGGATAGCAAGCGAGACGAAGCCCGCCGCTTATTGAATCTTTATGCACTGGCCCCGGAAAGCTATGAGTCCTTTTGGTCGAGCTTGGATCTACCCTATTTTTTACGTACCGAACCCGCCGATATCGCCTGGCACACCCGGGTACTTTTTCGACACCTCAAGGCCGATCAAGCGCTGGTAAAAAGCCGTCTCTCCCCTGTGGGCGAAGGTTTTCAAATTCTGGTGTACGTGCCCGACCAAGCAGATTTGTTTGCACGCATCTGCGGCTACTTTGACAGCAAGAATCTTTCGGTCCTCGATGCCCGAATTCACACGACCTCACATGGCTACGCACTGGATAGTTTCTTGGTCGTTGACCCTAATGGTGACAAGAAAGATCCGTCCGTGCACTACCGGGACATTCTTAACTTGGTGGAATCCGAGCTCACGCAAAGACTCATCAAGCGTGCCCCGCTGCAAGCCCCCATTAAGGGACGCCTGTCGCGGCGCTCACGCTACTTCCCGATTAAGCCCTCTGTCGCTTTGAGGGCTGACGAGCGAGGCCGACATTATCTTTTGTCAGTCAATGCGGCCGACCGTACCGGCTTACTTTATAGCATCGCCTCGGTCCTCAGTAAGCACGGGGTCAACCTTCAAACCGCTCGAGTGACCACCTTGGGCGAGCGAGTTGAAGATGTTTTTGTCATTGACGGCGCCCCGTTGGCGAACCCCAAGCAACAGTTGCAACTTGAGACCGATTTGCTTGAGGCACTAGCGGCCTAACTTTTCCTTATTCGAGTGCCACCAAGACCTCAACCACCTTCGCCATCGCACCTTCCATCACTTTAGCAATTTCATCCAGGGAAATCGCCTCAGCACTATCGCCCACTCCCGCCGCCGGGTTCACCACCACAGCCAGGCAGGCGTAGGCAAGACCCAGTTCCCGTGCAAGAGCCGCCTCGGGCATGCCTGTCATGCCAACAATACTACAGCCGTCTCTGGCAAAACGTTTAATTTCGGCCGCGGTCTCCAGTCGAGGTCCATTGCAGGCCGCATAGGTCCCATGATCCACCGCGGAATGACCCACGGCTTGGCTGGCCTTGATCAGGGTGCTTCTAATGAACTGCGTGTAGGGATGGGTAAAGTCAATATGCGTCACGGGTTGATCGGGGCCCTGAAAAAAAGTGTGTTTGCGCCCGTAGGTGTAGTCAATCAATTGATCGGGTACGACTAAGTCGCCAGCCTTCAAGTTCGGATCGATGCCACCCACCGAAGCCACGGCCACGATCTCGGTGACGCCGACCTCTTTGAGCGCCCAGAGATTGGCCCGGTAGTTAATTTCATGGGGCGCAATGCGGTGGCCCGCGCCATGACGAGCCAAAAAGACAACATCAAAGGCGCCCAAGGTGCCAAAACTCAGAGGGCAAGAAGGGTCTCCGTAAGGCGTGCGGATGACCTCGCGTCGCAATGATTGCAAGCTTTTGATTTTGCCCAAGCCGCTACCGCCGATGATGGCTTTCATTCCAATCCTTTTTGATTAGTGACTGATGAGCCCTGAAGCTCCTTGAGGAGCTTGGCTTCATCCCAAATCGCTGTACCGAGTTGTTCGGCTTTACTGAGCTTACTACCTGCGGCTTCGCCCGCGACGACGGCCGTAATGTTCTTCGATACTGAGCCCGACACGTGCCCGCCGGCAGCGCGGATCCTGTCGGCGGCCTCATCTCGACTCAAAGTAGGCAAGGTCCCTGTCAGGACAAAGCTCATTCCTGCGAAGACCGTGGTGCTATTCGAATGAGCTATCGGGGAGTCACTCGATGAGTTCACCCTTTCGTCAGATTGGGGCGTCAGGACCTGGGTCATTCGTGAACTTTGAGGGTCAACACCCAAGGACCCCAGACGGCACAGCATGGCTAAATGAAGGGGGTTCGCAAAGTAACTTTGTAAGCTACGAAAAATCTCTTCACCAAGACCTTCGAGCGGAATCGGCACCGATGGGTTCAAAGCTTCGTTGGCGGGACGGTCCCCGTCATTCATGTTGGCCTTTTTTTTTCCTCTTGCTTTTTCTTTTTGAAGCCCCTGCTTGTTGCTCAGCAAAATCGGCCAGTCAGTACTCTGCAGCGCGCTCCAATTGGAGAATTCCTTGGCCAACACGCGCGCCACCTCTTCCCCCACATGGCGAATCCCAAGGCCAAAAAGAAAGCGCTCGAAGCTCCGGGTTTTAGAAGCCTCTATCGCCTGCAAAAGATTATCGGCAGACTTCTCCCCAAATCGATCCAGAGCCTTCAGGCTTTCGCGTGAAAGCTGATAAATATCGGCGGGGTCGTTGACCAAACCCTTATCCACTAACTGCTCGACCAACTTTTCACCCAGGCCTTCAATATCCATGGCGCGTCGATGCGCAAAATGGCTCAACCCCTGCTTGCGCTGGGCGAGGCAGGCAAAACCGCCCGTACAGCGCCAGGCGATCTCGCCCTCGCCCTGCTCAATGGGCGACTGGCAGACCGGGCAACGCAGGGGTTTCCAAACCGTGGTTTCGCCCTCGCTAAGAGCCGCAACCCTGGACGGTCGCATCTCGGGCACAAATCGAACCACTTCGGGGATCACATCGCCCGCGCGGCGCACGATCACAAAATCGCCGACTCGTAGGCCCTTGCGTTCAATCTCACTGTAGTTATGCAAGGTCGCGTTACTGACCGTCGTGCCGCCCACAAACACTGGTTTAAGCCGGGCGACAGGGGTCAAGGTACCCGTTCGTCCGACTTGAATTTCAATCGCCAACAATTCAGTCAGCGCTTCTTCGGCTGGATACTTGTGGGCAATGGCAAAGCGCGGAGCGCGGGCGACAAAACCCACCTGGTCATAGTAGCGACGATCATTGAGTTTGTAGACCACGCCGTCGATGTCGTAGGGTAGGCTCGCGCGCTTGCTCCCGACTGATTGGTAAAATTCGATCAACCCGCTCGCGCTATCCGCGCCGCGATGTGTTCCGACGGGAAAGCCAAATTGTTCGAGAAGGTCGAGCAAGTCAAGATGGTGGTCGGGCAGCCGAGCTACGCCGCCCTCGCCCAAAATAACCTCACCAATGCCATAAGCGAAGAACCTCAGGGGTCTGGCCGCCGTCATCTTAGGATCGAGCTGACGCAGACTTCCTGCCGCAGCGTTTCTTGGATTCACAAACAACTTCTCGCCAAGGGCTTCCTGCCGCGTGTTCATGGCCTCGAAGTCTTTTCGGTACATGAGTACCTCGCCCCGCACCTCAATGACCTCTGGCGCCGCCTCCGGCAGGCGTAGTGGAATGGCGCGAATCGTTTTTAGATTTTCAGTGATGCGCTCGCCGCTCGCTCCGTCGCCACGAGTGGCACCCAGAACCAGCTCCCGGTTCTCATAACGCAGACTGACCGCCAAACCGTCATATTTCATTTCGCAGGAATAAAATGGCTTGGCATCAGCGTCCGACGTCAGTCGGATGGCGGACGAAACCTGGGTAGGCCGCCAGTTACCGATGGCTTCGCGAATGCGACGATCAAAACCGAGCACATCGGCCTGCGCAAAGGCATTGTTCAAGGACAGCATCGCCTGACGATGGATGACCGTCCCAAAGGCTTCTAAAGGAGCGCCTCCGACTCGATGGCTGGGCGAGTCGCTGGTCACCCACTCAGGATGTGCCTCTTCAATCGCGAGCAACTCTTGAAAGCACCGGTCGTACTCACTGTCTGGAACACTGGGTTGATCAAGCACATAATATTCACGCGACCACGTCGCGATTTGCGCTTTAAGTTGATTCAGTCGAACCTGATCAGCCATCGATTGA
>JAYUOT010000390.1:0-4715 GCA_043760705.1 Betaproteobacteria bacterium | reverse complement strand
ACCGAATCACCGGCCTTCACGACATCATCAAACGAGGCCATCACCACGCGTGCCGCCATCGGCTTGGGCACCAACTTGACGGTGGCCTCTGTGGTCACCAGCAACATGCCTTCCGAGCCGATCAAGAGCGAGAGCAGATCGAGCCCGGGCGTGTCGAGGGCTTCACTGCCGACTTCAACAATCTCGCCTTCAATGCTGATGCCACGCACCCGCAGAACGTTATGGACCGTGAGACCATACTTCAGGCAATGAACGCCCCCCGAGTTCTCCGCCAAATTGCCGCCAATGGAGCATGCAATTTGCGAGGATGGATCGGGCGCGTAATAAAGGCCATGAGGTGCCGCCGCCTCCGAGATCGCCAGATTGCGCACACCCGGCTGCACGGTCGCCGTGCGAGCCAGGGCATCGACTTTCAAAATTTTGTTGAACTTGGCCAAGGACAACACCACACCGCCCGCATGAGGCATCGAGCCGCCTGACAGGCTGGTACCAGCACCCCGAGCCACCACCGGTACGTCCCGTTGGTGGCAGGCCTTCAAAATGGACTGCACCTGGGCCTCGGTCTCCGGCAACACCACGGCCATCGGCAATTGTCGATAGGCCGAGAGCGCGTCACACTCATAGGGGCGCAGAGCCTCTTCGTCTTTAAGCAAGGAGCGAAGCGGAACCATGCTCGCTAAATCAGCCAAAATTGCCGCACGCTTGGCCTCGCTAGCCTTCGCGTTAAAATCGGCATACTTGAGCTCCGCATTCAAAAGCGGGACGAAATTTTCAGAGGCTTGCGAAACCCGAGCCAAGGCTAAAACATTGGCCGACGCATCAGTAACAGTATTCATGCCCCATAGGATACCGGTTAGGGCCACGGAAAGCATCCGGGTTGCCCCTGATTTGAGGCATTTTTTGACCTAAAAGCTGCGATTCATTTGAGAATGACCTTTGACTAAAAGCGCTGTAAACACCACTAACCCTAGCCATTCCGGCCCCCACTTGTGGTATGGCTATGCCTTTTTACTGGCGGGCATGGCAGTCGTGGGCAGCTATGTCGCCCTGGCCAAGCCGCTCACGCAGATCTTCCCAGTGTTTCTCCTGGCTTGGCTGCGCTTCTTGATTTCGGCCCTCGCCATGATGACCTGGACGAAGCGTCAAACGGCTGACCAGGATATTGATGCGGCCACCCATCGCATGCTTTTCACTCAATCGTTTTTCGGGAACTTTTTGTTCTCGATTTGCATGTTGTACGGGGTCTCTCAAACAACCGCCAGCGCCACGGGGGTGATTCTTGCCACAATCCCGGCAGCGGTTGCGATGCTGTCCTGGTTTTGGTTGAAAGAAAAAATCAGTGCGCGGGTAGGGTTAGCGATTGGTATCTCCGTTGCAGGCTTGGCGGTATTGAGCTTGTCGCGAGCCAGTCCGAAGGTTGGCCAGGCGGAAATGTCCATGCTTGGCAACCTACTCGTCTTGGCCAGCGTATGGTGCGAGTCGATCTATGTCATTCTCGCCAAAAAACTGACTAAAACCCTGAGTCCGCGGAGAATCTCGGCATTGATCAATCTTTGGGGTCTAATGCTGATGACCCCTCTCGGTCTCTGGCAGGCCATGAGTTTCAATTTTGCGGGGGTCTCCACAAGCGCCTGGGCTTTGCTCGTTTTCTACTCTCTGGCGGCCAGCATGATCTCGACTTGGCTGTGGATGACCGGTGCCAAAACCGTTCCGGCCAATCGCAGCGGCGTCTTCACCGTGGCCATGCCCGTCACCGCCAGTCTGATCGGATTATTCGTGTTCGGCGAGCCCTTCACCGTGGCGATTGCCTTTGCCTTTGTCTGCGCCATTGCCAGCATCGCCCTGATTACGAGCAGCCCGCAAAATGCACCCGCCCTGCTAGCGACAATGCCACCTGTCGCGAACAGCACCGCGAACCACAAGACGTTGCGTGCACCAGACTGAAGGCCAACGCTTTCTGCCGCCGAGTCGAGCCCAGTTATTGGCCGACTTGCGCTGGCTCTTACTGTCGCCGCCACTGCTCTGCGATGCGCTCTACCCTGGCCAAGTCCAGGCGTTTTCTAGCCCCGAACGAACCCGCATCGAGCGCTGGCTCGATCAACTGGCCAAGCGCGAACCGGCGATCAGCGCAGCGCACTTCGAGATGGAGACCTATCAGCGACTCGGGCGCTATGCCGAGAAGCTCCTCAAGTTTTTTCTGATGAACTTTTCAACCGAGGGCGGATCTCTTCCCAAGGCCTATCAAGTACTCGCTCATAACCTCGCTCTCAACTCCAAGGTCGCGGGTGGCAGTACACAGGGCGAAATAGATTTCCTGTTACGGGACTCAGGGGGTCAGCACTGGCACTGGGAGCTTGCCGTTAAATTTTTTGTCTGCGAGCCGTTAAGGGCACGGGCAAGTTCTGATACGGTGCAGGCCTCAGAAATCATCGGGCCCAATCGTCGTGATCGCCTGTCGCTCAAAGTCGCGAAACTCTTTGATCGGCAATTGCGCCATGTCATTCCCCCGCCCTTCGAGGCTCACGCCTGGCAGGCTCAAGCCTTCGCCAAAGGGAGAATTTACTATCGCCTGGGTGAAGCGCCGCCACTCATCAGCATGCACCAGGGCCGACCCTTATTAAACCCCGAGCATGAACGCGGTTTTTGGTGTCTGGCGAATGAGTGCCACTTGATTCACACCGAATTCCCGCAGGCGACGCTCTACCCTCTTTATCGCAGCGAATGGCTCAGCCCAAAAACACTGGAAACCCTGGACCCAGATCGTGTGCGTCTTTTGAGCAGCACTATGATTGAAGCGACTCGCCTACCCTTGATGGTGGCCGTCATGACAGACAACATCGAATGCGGCCGAGGTTTTATACTTCCCCAAGACCATCTTCTTAAAAGCCTCACCATTTGAATACACCCAATGACATCGTCCCATCCCTCTGAGAAAGCCGAGGTCGTCGCCAAGACCGTCGTCTGGCTAGAGCGTGCCGTGATCGGCCTGAACCTTTGCCCCTTTGCCAAGGCCGAGCACATTCATGGCCGCATTCATTACGAAGTAAGCGCCGCGCAAGATGGCCACCAGCTCATGCGCGACCTTGGAGCGAGCCTCGAGCGATTACTCAGCCAGCCGCCAGAAAAAATTGAGACTTTACTGCTCATTCACCCTCAGGCTTTCGAAGACTTTCTGGACTACAACGACTTTTTGGTGGATGCCGAGGCATTGCTCGCCCAACTCGATCTTGAAGGCATTGTTCAAATCGCAAGCTTTCATCCCCAATATCAATTTGAAGGCACCGAGCCGGACGATATTGAAAACTACACCAATCGCTCTCCCTATCCCATGCTGCACTTGTTGCGCGAAGACAGTCTGGAGCGGGCTGTTGAAAGTTTTCCTGATACCGATACAATCTTTGAACGCAATATCGAGACCCTGAAAAAACTCGGCCTGAAACGCTGGCAAGAACTGTTTGCCGATCAGGCTTAAAATCCTGACTATGAGCCTTTACTGCGTCCAGAAATTTCTCTTCCATTTGAACCGCGATGCCACCGTGCAGCGCCGCTATCGCGAGGACAAGCCTGCGCTACTCGCCGAGTACGAGCTCAACCCGGAGGAATACCAGGCCATTGACGATGGCGATATTGGCAAGCTCTACGTGCTGGGCGCCAACGGACAACTCCTGATGCATTTCGCGCCCCTGCTTGGCATCGCCTGGGCCGACTACCTCGCCGCCATGCGCGAAGGCGTGAGCAAGTACGGTCAGGTGCGAGCCGGTGTCTATGCGATGACCACATCCACCGACGAAAAGGTCGCGGGCCTATGAGCCTCGTCTATGCAGGCGTGTGCAGCCATGCCCCCGGCATTACCGGTCGGGCTCATCTCGCCGACCCCGCCATCAAAGATGAATTTCATGCCGCTTTCTACAAAATGGGCGAAGCGCTGCGCGCGACCCAACCTGATGCCTTGGTCATCATCGCGGCCGAACACTTTGCTAATTTCTTCATGAATAACATGCCCGCCTTTGCCATGGGCATGGCTGACAGTTACGACGGCCCGATTGAAGACCCGGCGTGGTTAGCTATCTCCAGAACTAAGGTGCCTGGCGACGCCAAGCTCTCGGGTCAATTAATCAAAAGCATCATGCAGGATGTCGACTTGGCGTTTGCCGAGGAGTGGCGTTTCGATCACGGCATCATGGTGCCACTCCATTTCCTCACCCCAAACTTTGACCTGCCCATCATCCCGGTCAATATCAATTGCCAGGGCCCGCCACTCACGCCTCTGAAACGTGTTTGGGCCTTTGGCGAAGCACTGCGCCGCGCCTGCGATGCCACATCCCAACGCATCGCAGTGGTAGGCACGGGTGGCATTTCGCACTGGCCCGCCACTCCTGACTCCGGCAAGATCAATGAAGCCTGGGACCAAGAATTTCTGGATCGCTGGTGCCGCAACGACAAAGGGGCACTCACCAGTTATGGCGATGCCCAAACCTATGCCGAGGCCGGGCAAGGTGGTTTTGAAATTCGTAATTTTATTGCGGTTGCGGCTGCGGCCGGTGGGCAAGGCAAGGTGCACTACTTCCGGCCCATTCCGATTTTTGCAGTAGGGTGTACGACCGCGAGTATGTCGATTCGTCCGCTCTGAGAAACCAGCGTCAAACACTGATCAGGCGATGTTTTTTAATGCCTCTCGTCGGCTTAAAGGGCTAAGGCGCTCGGCATTGCGGGCC
>JAYUOT010000389.1:0-10521 GCA_043760705.1 Betaproteobacteria bacterium | reverse complement strand
CGATATTGACTTGAACGGATGGGACATTCGAAAAGCGCTCCGGCTCTTTTGGAAATCCAACCCGGCTTTTGTGGAGTGGATTCAATCACCCCTTGTCTACATACAATCCGGCAGCTTCGCTGATTGCACCCGAGACATCTTGCCCCGGGTTTATTCTTGCGAAAGTGGTATCTATCACTACCGAAGCATGGCCAAGACCAACTTCCGAGGCTATTTACAAGGCGCGCTGGTTCCGCTCAAAAAATACTTTTATGTTTTGCGCCCTCTGCTCTCGGTGCGCTGGTTAGAGCGCTACAACACACCCGCACCCATTGAATTCCACAAGCTGCTCCATCTTATAGAAACCGATGCGCCACTCCTGGCCAGTATTGAAGCACTACTTGCCAGGAAACGTCTGGCTCCAGAGCTGGGCTTGGAACCTCAGGTCGAAAGTATCCATGCCTTCATTGAGCGCGATCTTGAAAGGCTGGAGATCGTTCACCCTGTCAAGCAAGGGCGAGGCGAAGTACTGCCCATGCTTACAGAGATTTTTCAGAGGGTGCTGCGCGAGAAATCATGAATTTCAAGAAAACCTGAACTGCAATAAACCAGTAGTTTAGCGACTCAACCCGATCATTGATCAACCTTTAGATGATGCCCTCCGCCCATCCACATGCTCTGGCTAGCCCTATATTTCCCCCGTCTTTCCATCGAATTGGTCGAACAGGCCTTCTTGATCGAGAAGCCCTGCCTGGCGGCACCACCCACTAGCGAAGCGCTGATCGAACAAGAGCCTCCTCCCCTCGCCATCACCACCACCACCCACGTTCTCTCCAGCAACAAAACCGCAACCGCTCTAGGTGTTCAGCCCGGTCTCAAACGCGCCACCGCCCTGGCTCTGGCCCCTGATCTCAAACTCTTCACCCAAGACCCACGCCGCGAGCAGCAGGCCTTAGACACCATCGCACTCACCGTCTTGCAATTCACGCCCAATGTGAGCATGCAATATGAGGTGAGCCTAGAGGCAGCATTAGGCCTCAAAGCCGCTTCCGGTAGAGATCAAAACACGAGACCTGCGGGCTTGCTCTTGGAGCTTGAAGCCAGCCTCTTGCTGTTTGGCGGACGTGAGCGACTGCTGGCACGTATTCAAGCTGCGCTGAATCCGGCCCATTTCACGCTCAGACTAGCCCTAGCCCCCTACCCTAGCAGCGCCTGGCTCCTGGCACTCGCAAATTCGAGCCCAGGCCAAGGAAAAACCATCATCACCGCCGAGCATGACGGCGAACTCAACTCCCGCCTCGCCCCGCTACCTTTAAGCCTGCTAAAAAGCTCTCGCCCCCACCTAGAGGTTTTAGAAACCATCGGCGCCCGCAGCATCAAAGATCTCGTGCAATTACCGCGCGCAGGCCTGGCCCGCCGCTTCGGCAAAGCCCTGCTCACCGAACTCGACCAAGTCTTAGGCAAAAGCCCAGAGCTGCGCCAGTTTTACGAGGCGCCGCTAGAGTTCAATCAAAAACTCGAACTGCTCTGGGATGTCGAAAACGCTCAGGCCTTGCTCTTCGCTGCGCAACGCCTGATGCAGCAGCTTTGTCAGTGGCTGAGCTTACGTCACGCGGCGGTCAGTCAGCTAGAACTCCTGGCCGAGCATGAGGATCGTTCTGCGACCCGCTTTGAGATTCGGCTCACCGAACCCAGTCGCGACCTGAGCCGCCTGATGAGCTTGCTGCGCGAGCGCCTGAATGTCTCTCAGCTCAAGGCACCGGCCCATACCTTGCTCTTGAACTGCCAAGAGATCGTCTCCATGACTCCGCCGACACAAGATCTTTTCCCACTGCCTCAAACCGCTCGCGAAAGCCTGGGTCGTTTGGTGGAACGCTTGCAAGTGCGCTTAGGGCGTGAGCAAGTGCAACAGGTCCTGATTGCTCAGGACCATCGCCCGGAAGATGCCTATGAACTGAGGCCGCTTGAAGATTTCAAAAACGTCGGCCAGAAAAGCCCGCAAACCAAGGCAGGTCAGAGCGAGTCGACAGGCAGCCCCTTGCTCACCAGTCTCCCCGGCCTACCTCGCCCGCTATGGTTTTTTCCCAAGCCGATATCCATCACCGAGCGTCAAAACCGCCCTTTCTACCAAAGCCAGCTGAACCTCCTCGCCGGCCCAGAACGTATCGAAAGCGGCTGGTGGGACAACCATTTGGTACAGCGCGATTACTTTATCGCGGAGGACGAGCAAAACAATTTATACTGGCTTTACCGGCAACGATTTCCTACGCCAGGCTGGTTTATTCAGGGTCGCTTTGGTTAGCGCCTTGAGCGGGAACCGCTAAGACCACTACACAGCTCCAGCGTCGAAAACACCCGCAATAATCGTCTCAAGCAACTCAAGCAACTCAAGCAACTCAAGCAACTCAAGCACTTCAAGCAACTCAAGCAACTCAAGCAACTCAAGCACTTCAAGCAACGCAGGCCCAGCGCATGACCCAGTACATTCTCGCACTAGACCAAGGCACTACCAGCTCACGCAGTATTTTGTTTGATCGCGCAGGCAACATTCAGGCCACAGCGCAACGCGAGTTTGAGCAACACTTCCCCCAGCCGGGCTGGGTCGAGCACAACGCCATCGATCTGTGGACTTCACAAGGCGCAACCATTGACGAGGTCATCAAAAAAGCAGGGATTCATCCAAAAGACATCGCAGCGATCGGTATTGCCAATCAACGCGAAACCACCGTGCTCTGGGATCGCGTCACAGGTGTTCCCCTAGCCCGCGCCATCGTCTGGCAAGACCGACGCACCGCCGACTTTTGCAAGCGCCTCAAAGCCGAAGGGCACTCAGCTCGCGCCCTACAAATTACCGGTTTGGTCCTTGACCCTTATTTTTCAGGGACCAAACTGTCGTGGTTGCTCGATCACATTCCGGGCGCGCGCACCCGGGCAACAAGAGGAGAACTAGCTTTCGGCACGGTCGACTCCTGGCTCATCTATCAACTCAGTGGCGCGCAAAAAATCCACGTCACCGACTTCTCCAATGCCAGCCGTACCTTGATGATGGACTTAGCCTCCGGACAGTGGAGTCCGGAAATGCTCAAAATACTCAATGTTCCTGAGGCCTGCCTGCCAACGATTGTGCCATCGCAAGGCGTAGTCGCCCACGTTGAAATTCAAGGCCATCGCCTGCCCATCGCAGGCATGGCCGGTGATCAACAAGCGGCTTTGTTCGGGCAGGCCTGCTTTCAACCTGGCATGGCCAAAAACACTTATGGCACAGGTTGCTTTCTACTCATGAATGTAGGCTCAAAGCCGGTCGCCTCTCGTACCCAACAGCTCAGCACTGCAGCATGGCAAATCCCCAGTGGTAAGACCTATGCACTGGAGGGTTCGGTGTTCATTGGCGGTGCCGTAGTGCAGTGGTTGCGCGACAACCTCAAGCTCATCAAAACAGCCAGCGATGTTGAGAAGCTCGCGGCAAGTGTTCCACATAGCGATGGCGTGGTTTTTGTACCGGCCTTCACCGGTCTCGGCAGCCCACACTGGGACCCGAACGCGCGCGGCGCACTCCTCGGCCTCACAAGAGGAACCGGCCCTGCTCATATTGCGCGGGCGGCCCTGGAAGCCATCGCATTACAAAGCGCCGACCTCATCCGCGCCATGCAAGCCGATGCCTGTCCTGTCACGGAATTAAGAGTCGATGGCGGTGCCACCGCCAACAACCTTCTCATGCAAATGCAAGCCGACTTACTCGGCATACCGGTGGTACGACCTAAAGTCACAGAAACAACAGCGTTAGGGGCAGCCTACCTCGCTGGTCTCGCTGTAGGCTTTTGGTCATCGCTCGATGAAGTCGCGACCCATTGGCAACTAGACCGAGTCTTTCGGCCTCAGATGACCGAAGACGAACGCCAGGTGCGGCTCGCCCAGTGGAACAAGGCGATTGATCGCTCCAAGCACTGGACGGATTGATGCAACTTCCCGAGCTCGCCTGCGGGTCCAGCAGAAAAAATCAAAGCCGACTCCACCCGCCAATGACTGACCGCGGTCAAGAAAATCTCGAAACGTCTCTTGAGCCGATGTATCAGGGCCTAATGTGATCGACAATATCCGTGATCAAAACATCAAGTCCCCAGCCGCCAAAACGCTCGGCCAGCTCCACATCGTTGACGGTATAAGTCGCTACTCTTAGCCCTTCAGCGTGCGCCAGAGCGATCATGTCGCGCGACAGTTGACTGAAATGCGGATCAATCGCCACGCATCCGAGGCGTTTGCAACGCGCGACCCAGTCACCAGGCAATTGATTAACCAGAAGGCCTCGAGGTAACTCAGGCACAGCGTCTCTGGCCGATTCGAGCGCAGTCTCAGAAAACGAGGTCAGCAAGGGTGGAACCTCCTGTCCAGCAAACAAGTGCTTGGCCTCCAGGGCGATGGCCGCTCCGGTCTCCGCCTCTCGACCTGGACAAGGCTTAATTTCAATATTGGCCAGGCAGTGATTGGCATTCAACCATCGCGCGATTCTCTCCAAGCTAGGAATGGACTCCCCCGCAAAAGCAGTGGAATGCCAGCTCCCTGCATCCAGTTGAGAAAGCTCGCCGAAACTTTTGCCCGCCACTCGACCACGGCCATTACTGGTGCGCTCAAGGGTTGCATCATGCATCAACAAAGCCACACCATCGCCGCTGAGCTTGGCATCGAACTCAAACATTTTGTAGCCAAAACCCGCGCCATGGCGAAAAGCGGCCAGCGTATTCTCCGGCGCTAACTGACCGGCACCGCGGTGCGCGCAGCGCTTGGGGTAGGGCCAAGAGTCGAAACGTACGAGACTTGTAGAGTCTGGCTTTGACGAACCCATCTGACTAGTTCTCCATTCAGCTAAAACATCAACTTACCGGACTTAGTTTTACTTGTCGGAATCAACTAAGCCTTTGACAAACCACTTCTGCATGAGTACCACCACCAACACGGGTGGAATCATCGCCAACATGGCGGTCGCCATCACCAAATGCCACTCGGTAGCGGCATCACCAGCCGCGAGCATTCTACGAATTCCGATCACAATGCTGTACATGCTCTCATCGGTGGTGATGAGCAAGGGCCATAGATACTGGTTCCAACCGTACACGAAAAGAATCACAAACATGGCAGCGATATTGGTGCGGGAAAGTGGTAACAAGACCGACCAAAAAAAACGCATCGGTCCGGCACCGTCTAACTTGGCGGCCTCCGCCAGTTCATCAGGCACGGTCATGAAAAACTGGCGGAACAAAAAGGTTGCGGTCGCCGAAGCCACCAAGGGCAGGATCAAACCTGTATAGGTGTTCAACAACTTGAGATCCGACATCACCTGGTAGGTCGGCATGATGCGCACTTCGACGGGTAGCATCAGGGTGACGAAGATCATCCAAAAAAAGAAGGTCTTAAACGGAAAGCGGAAATAGATCAGCGCGAAGGCAGAGAGCAAGGAAATAAAAATTTTGCCCAGGGCCACACCAAGCGCCATAAAGCCACTGACCATCATCATGCGTGCCACGGGAGCCGACAAATCCTGCGAGCCTCCCACGAGAACGGCAGAGTAATTCTTGATCATCTGGGTGCCCGGGATCAAAGACATCGGGGCTGCCACCACCTGTTCGAAAGTCTGCGTGCTGGCCACAAAGGTCACCCACAGAGGCAAGCCGACCAGGCACACCCCAGCGATAAGAATCGCATAGGTGAGAAAGCTCATCCACGGGCTCCGGTTCAGCATTAGTACTTCACCTTGCGTTCTACATAGCGAAACTGCATGAACGTCAAGCCGATCACAATCGCCATCAAAATCACAGACTGCGCGGCCGAACCGCCGATGTCCAAGCCCTTAAAGCCGTCGTTGTACACCTTGTAGACCAAGATTTCGGTGGCTTTGTTGGGGCCTCCACTGGTCGCCACTTCAATAATCGGGAAGGTATCGAAAAAGGCGTAGACGACGTTCACGACCAGCAAGAAAAACGCTGTGGGAGAAAGCAAGGGAATCACTATCGAGCGGAAGGTTCGCCAGGCACCTGCGCCATCAAGTGCGGCCGCTTCGATCAGGGACTTGGGAATAGACTGCAAACCCGCTAGAAAGAAAATAAAGTTATAACTAATTTGCTTCCAGATGGCGGCGATCACTACGAGAAGCATGGCTTGATCGCCGTCCAGTACATGATTCCACGAGATGCCAAAACTCTTAAGCCAGTGCGATATGATCCCTAGCGAGGAGTTGAAGAGGAAAATCCACAGCACACCCGCAATCGCGGGTGCGACCGCATAGGGCCAGATCAAAAGCGTGCGGAACAACAAAGCGCCTTTGATGGCGCGGTCTGCAAAATAGGCCAGGAGCAAACTGATCGAGAGCCCCAAAAAGGTGACGAGAATCGAAAAAAACGCAGTCGTTTTAAAAGAGTTTAAATAAAGCTCATCCGCAAAAAGAGTCTTGAAGTTTTCCAAGCCAACGAACTGAATATCCGTACCGAAGGCATCTTGCACAAAAAAAGACTGATAGAGCGCTTGAAAGGCCGGCCAGAAGAAAAACACCGCCGTAATGATTAACTGCGGTGCCAGCAGCATGTAGGGGAGCCATCTTTCTTTAAAGATGACGCGCTTTTCCATGTTCCTCTCGCCTGCTTCTAATGTTCGAGTGTTGCACTGCCTTGACCTTTACTCCTTGGCAGTTTTCTCGAAGCGAATCAAATGTTCATTGGAGCGAGTCACGATCTTGTCGAGCGCCGTCTTGGCATCTTGCTTGCCGCCCCAGACACCTTCCAGTTCCTCGTCGATCACATCGCGAATTTGCACGAAATTGCCGAGACGAATACCTCTTGATTTCTCAGTGGTCTTGGCCAACATTTGCTGCACAGAAACATCGGTGCCGGGGTTCTTCTCATAGAATCCGGACTTCTTGGTCTCTTCGTATGCGGCCAAGGTCAAAGGCAAATAACCGGTCTCCTGATGCCATTCCGCCTGAATAGCGGTGGAGGACAGGAAAGTAAAGAACTTGGCCACGCCTTTGTACTCCTCCTTCTTTTTTCCCGACATCACCCAAAGGCTCGCACCCCCAATAATCGTATTCTGGGGAGCGCCGGCAACGTCGGCATAGTAGGGCAGTTTACCGATACCAAAGTTGAACTTGGCATTGCGTTTAATGTTGCCGTACGCCGCGGAGCTTGAGGTCAGCATTGCACATTCGCCCGCGAAGAACTTGGCTTCTGGCTCATTGCGCCGCCCTGCATAAGTGAACCAGCCCCGTTTGGCCCAATCACTCATATTGCTGATGTGTTTGACATGCAAAGGGGTGTTAACGAGCATGCGCGCGGAGTTGGAATCAAAGCCGTTGTTCGCCGTGGCCACGGGCACGTTATGCCAGGAGGAGAAGTTCTCAAGTTGCACCCAGCTCTGCCAGCCCGTGGTGTAGCCACAGGTCGCAGCGCCGGAGGCTTTTACTTTCGCGGCCGCAGCCGTCACTTCGTTCCAGGTGCTTGGAACCTTATCGACACCGGCTTTCGCGAAGGCATCCTTGTTGTAATAAAAAACCGTTGTCGAGCTATTAAAAGGGAAGGACAACATATCCCCTTTGCGAGTCGTGTAATAACCCGCTACGGCAGGGATATAGGCAGCGCGATCAAACTTTTCGCCCGCCTCCTTCATCATGCCTTCAACCGGCACAATGGCGCCCTTGGCCGACATCATGGTGGCTGTGCCGACTTCAAACACCTGCAGGATATGAGGGGCATTGCCAGCGCGATAGGCCGCAATCGCGGCCGACATGGATTCGGCGTAAGCCCCTTTGAAAACAGGTACCACCTTGTAGTCGGATTGGCTCTTATTAAAACGATCCGCCAGATTATTGAGGCGATCACCCAGGGCACCCGTCATCGAATGCCACCATTGGACTTCCACGGCGGCGTGGGCGCTGGTCCATCCCAGGCTCAGCGCAAGCGCCGCAGCGACGCCGAACGCATACACTTTCGACTGGCCCGCCGCGGGGACGACTGGCTTTACAGAAGAATGACGAAATGTTGGGTTCTTCAAAACGGTCTCCAAAAGTGAGTCTGTGAATTGTCTGTCAATAATCTTACAACGAGATGACCATGAGCGACGCTTCGGCGCAGCATAACACCCAGAACTTTCCTCCTAGGTTGGTCGCTGCAACTGTCCTCTGGTGCGCTGTAGTCGGTTCGGGCACGGTCGCCACCAAAATAGCCAATGCTGGAATTTCCCCTGTTTTTCAAGCGGGATTACGCTCGCTGATCGCCACCTTGTTGGTGCTTGGCTATTGCTGGATTCGCCGCAAACACTACAACTTTTTTGACGCTAGCCTGGCTCCGGGTATCGCCGCAGGCCTCATGTTCGGGATGGAATTCTGGATGCTTTATGAAGGCCTGAACCATACGACCGTGGCTCGAGCCGTATTGTTTTTGTATACCGCGCCCTTTTTCGTCGCTCCTTTGGCGCACTGGCTATTGCCGAACGACAAAATCAGTCGCGCCAAGTTATTGGGCCTTGTCGTCGCTTTCATCGGGGTTGGACTGGCTTTCTTGGATCGCTTGTTTTCTTTTGGGGGGATGGGCGGCCCAGCACTAGCGATTAGCGCTGGGCCTCAAACTTCTACGTTGAAAGGCGATCTCCTGTGCATTGCGGCTGCCGTGTTTTGGGGCTTAAGCACGATCATCGTCAAGGGTTCAAGGCTGCGCTCGGAGCCCCCAGAAAAAAACCTGATCTATCAACTCGCCACGTCGGCGGTCATGCTTTTAATCGCCGCCTGGCTGATCGGAGAAAGGGGCATCTTCGCACCCAGCACTCAAGTCTGGCTTGGGTTCGCTTATCAAACGGTGATCGTCGCCTCGATGGCCTACCTGGTTTGGTTTACGCTCATTGCCAAGTACTCCGCCAGCACCCTGCATGCTTTCACTTTCTTGTCACCTGTGTTTGGCGTCATCGCCGGTACGCTCATGCTGAAGGAGCCTCTCGGCTGGAACATCGTGGTGGCCTTGGTCATGGTGGCGCTGGGGCTTTGGCTGGTGAATCGAAGTTAGGTGATCGCTTTGGATCGTCCGGCAACCTCACTGAGCGGCACCATGATCGCCTGACCGGGTTGGGTACAGCCTTGATCACAACAACGACCAGGTTGTTTGTTACTGGCGATGGCCCGCGCGCTTGCGCCCGGGTTGGCGGTATTTTCAGTCAGCACGCCTCGCTCCAATAATCGCTCGACTAGGGCCACTTTATTGCCCACTGGATAGTTGCGCCAGATCTCTTGCTTCATGGCGGACGGAGAGCCGCCACCGTGCAAGCTGATCACGGAATACCAACCGCCTTGGTTTGAGGCGGTGAGGTCCTCGATAAAGCGAGCCACTTCAATACGCTTGTCATAGGGCACGGCCGGGTTGGCCCGCAGCACCTCTGCCAGGGTCGCGGCCGTAGCCGGATTGTGATCTTCATCCGGGCCCGGCAGGGACACAATCAGCCCCCCTGAGACCTCATGCGCCAAGCGATGCATATCGTAAATTTGGGTGGCCAAAAGCAGCTTGCCGATATTGGAGAACACCGCCTCGGGCATGAAGGAGCCGCTATATTTATCCTGGGTGGAATACACGCTGGCGGCCACCCCACAGGCATAGAACCCTTCAACAATCTTGATGAGTTCGACCATCGGCTCTCGCAAATTGGATTTCTCGCCAGGATCAAAGCCATTCGCCTCGCACATCAGTGCACCCGCTCCGATTAAAAGATCGCCAAAGCCTGCTCGTGCAGCGATGCAGCTATGGCGATGATGGGTTGCGTAGCTGTAAGTCAACACGCTGCTGTGTTCCCATTCCCCCGCGTAAAACACTCTTTCCCAAGGGACGAAGACCCGATCAAAAATGACCACGCCGGTGGATTGGCCATACTTGCGAGAGAAAAGCGCATCACCCTGCTCCAGCTTCTCTCCCGGGCGACCAGCGGGTCGAGCCACAATCGTCAGGCCAGCGGCATCGACGGGCACGGCGCAACACACCGCAAAATCGGCATCTTCCCGGCTCATATTGCGGCAAGGCATCACCAAAAACTCATGCATATACGGAGCACCGGTCACAATGGCCTTGGTGCCAGAGATGATGATGCCCTTGGAATTGCGCTCCACCACATGGACATAAGTGTCGGGGTTAGATTGCTGATGAGGCTTTTTCGAGCGGTCGCCTTTGGCGTCGGTCATGGCAATGCCCAGTGATAAATCGTGCTGATGGACATGATCGAGATAAGCTCTAAAGCGAGCGCCATGCTCAGTGGAGCCGCGTGCATCATCAATACGTGCGCTCACTTGAGCCAGAGCGTTCAGAGCGTCATGAGCCAGGTAGCGTTGCGCACAACCCGTCTCCTGGCACAGCACCCTCACCGCCTCCAGTTTATTGAGCAGGTCGCCCGCGGATTCATTCACATGCAGCATGCGATTCACGATGCGTCCGCTCAAACTGTCTTTCGCCAACATGAGCGGCGCCAGCGCCGGATCGAGTGCGAAGTCATAGCTGACTCCTAGCGCGTTCACACCAGGAGCAAGGC
>JAYUOT010000388.1:0-4734 GCA_043760705.1 Betaproteobacteria bacterium | reverse complement strand
GCGACAGCGCCCGATTTGACGGTGCGGTTGATATGGATCAAATATTCCTCGCAGCCCGCAGGCCACTGCGCGGCATCGAGTTTCTTGACCACTAATTTGGCGCGACCGTTGGAACCCGATTTTTGAGCATGCAAGAGGCGTCCTGGCCACACCTTTTTAGCGTCACTCATGATCACTTGAGCAGGAATCGCTTTGTCTTTGAGAGCGCCAAAATGCAGGGCCAGGGTGTCCTTTTTGTCGTCAAAGGTTTCGTTGATCAGAGCCGCTTCATCGTACTCATGCAACTCCATCTTCAGCTCAACCACACCCATGCCTTTGCTCGCTGGCGGGCGCAGGCGGATGTGAGGGTCGGCTGGATCGGCGAGGGTTAATTTCAGGTCGAACTTGCCGCGAGTTTTGCCGCGCAGCCAAAGCGCATACGGTGCTCCGCTCAAGGTCTCCACAGCAATCGGCTGGGCCAGGTCGAGCGCTTGGGCCTGGGTGCAGGCTTCGTCTTTGAACACCAGGCAATGGCTGGCCTCGAGACGTCCAGACTTCTTGTACGGCGCATCGGCACTGGACTCGGTCAGCGAAATCTCAATTTTCGTAGCATCCGCAAAAATAAGCTTGGATTCAACCACGCCCTTGTCGTCTTTTTGGTGGGCCGAGAGACCGCGATCCCAGAGCACCACTTTATATTCGAGCGCGATCTTCGGCTCCACCACGTTGATTTCCTTGACCTGCACGGGTTTCTCGACAGGGGGCAGCACGATAATGTTGGGGTCGCCCGAGGGGTCCAATGCGAGCTTAAAGTGGCCACTTCCGCGGGAGACGCCTTTGACATACAGCGTCAAACCGGCCTTGAGTTCGGCATTGCTCAGGCGCGCGCCCGAGGCGAGGGCTGGCCCGGAACAATTGCTGCTTCGATAGACCTGCAAGTGCGCGCCGTCAAATTCCAATCCGCCTCCGCCGGTATAGGGTTTCGCGGGCTGTGTTTCATTGAGCCGCAGATGCAAGGTGCTGGGCAATTCTTTGGCCAGCGCCGGTGGAGCCACTTCGCCTGGAGGTGGAGGGGGCTCTGGGGGCAGATACCAGATGCCGTCCTGAGTCACATCAAGCCCGGGCGTCACGGTATTGAGAATGGGCAGAATAAACTCGGCGATAACCGTTCCTCCCACCGGCACGACCACATCCTTGGCGCCACGTCCATCGACGTACAAATCAGCGCTTAGGGCATCGGCCGCCACACTGCAGGTTCCGGCTGGCACCGTCAAGGTAAGGTCTGCATTGTTGTGCGGGGTTTGGAGGGTTCCGGCGGAATGAGCCGCGGCGGTTTTGGAGGCGACTCGACGGCGCGGCTTGGCATCATCAAAAACGCGGATAATTAAGGTTCCGGTCGGGTAAGCCAGCACCTCACCAAATTGGACCTTGCCTGCGGCCACCGAAATATCTCCTTGGAAAGGCAGGTCTTTCCAAGCCTTGAGCGTCGGATTCGAAAAATCGGCAGTGAACTTATAGTCGCCCACATCGCGGTCTCCGAACTCGGCGATCCCCATGTTGTCGGTCACAATCACCCCTGGGCTCGGGCCCGTTAAAGTAATCTTTACGCCGGGGATGCCCGCACCATCGCCTCCCTGGCGACGAACCATGATGCAAATCACGCCTTTGGCGTGCGGGCATTTGCTCAGCGCGGGTGTTGGCTTCAAGCCAATGATTTCACTCAGCTTGTCGAGTATACCCATATGGCCTCCTAAGCTGACAGGGCCGTGCGGACGGCGGCGAGCATTTCGCAGATCCTCGCTGCCAAAGGATGCTGCGCCGCTTGGCTGCGTAGCACTTGCTCGGCCAGAGCTACTTTCACTTGGCCTGTCGAAGACTCCCGCTGTAAATACGGTGTGACCCATGCTTGAAACTGGGTCAATTCCGTCTTCCCGAAGCGAGAACTGGCCGCCACGAACAGGGCAAAGACCGCCGAGTCGCCAGGCCCGGTAATTCCTAGCGCCGCGGCGCGTACACGACTTTGCTGAATGAGTTCCCGAAGCTCCATTTCGTCGGGTGGGTCAGGGTCCTTTTCCAGTGCCTTGGCAAGCGCCTTCACAAGGCGAATCTCGAAAGCCTGGTCCACAATATTGTTAAGCTGATCAAACTGAGCTTGCGAGAAATTCAAGACCATCGGCAGAACTCCACGACAAATGAAAGAAGCAATTTCTAGCGGGTGGATTTAAGTATCTCACTCCATCGCGTAGAAAGCTAACATAATTTAACTTTTCGCTCTGCAGGCCGGGCCCGGCTCGACTCACCCTTAAATGTCCAAAGCTTGCTCAGGGCCATCGTCAACGCCTTGTTTCCAAAATTGTCTCGATCTGCAAAAGTGCTGCGAATTTTCTTGGGTTCTCGCCTGTAAGCTCCTGCACTCGATTGAGTCGGTGGTAGATCGTAATGGTGTGAACGCAAAGCTGTCTCGCACAAGCCTTCACATTAAGGTCCGTGCTCGTATACGCAAGTAAGGTTGTCGAAAGGGGTGGTGAGATCACCTCAAGCGGTAAGGCTGGCATCAAGCGCCGCGCCGTGCGATCGGCCTCGTGCCGAAAATAGACGTTGACGTCGACGTCTGACAGCAGCCGGATCGCAGGCAGAGGGTCCGCCAACTCCAGAGCCGCAGCAGGCCTTGATCGAGTTCTGGTAGTTCGCCGCGCAATTAACTTTCCAGGACGGCGCTCCAATTCAAAGGGTAAAATAGCCCATCAGGAGTTTATCTATGGCGGCGCTCGAACCTTGGGATCTCACGACCCCACCCGGTACATCGGTATTCCAGGCCTACCGGGACCCAAGCGCCGACCCACCCGCCTTGGTCGTTCAAGTCGGTAGAACCCAATTGCGCTATCACCTGCGCTGTATCGAAGACCTGCATGCAATGCTCAAGCAGCACGGCGACTGGATGCTGCTGGGAAGTGCCGACGAACAGAAAGAAGCAAGCGAGGGCACCGTGGAGGCATGGGGCCGCTTTCCAACAAACCCGGTAAAAGGATGGTACGGGCTGAAGAAAGGGTTGCGCGGACGCTTCGCGATGTATGTGCCGCCGGTCCTTGAGGCACTCGGCTTAGCGGAGCTTGAGCACAACGCCAAGAACAACCGGATGCGTGCCAAATAAATATCGGCCAATGAAGCTTTTCGCAGGGAGCCTACGATGAAAACTATCGTAGGGTGCCTTCGACTTAACGTAGCTAGAGCGCACCAAGGATATCTCCGACCTTGAGCCCAAGTCCGGCCGCTATCATCCCGGCATGGTCTTTCTTGCCGTCCTGATGCTTAATCTTCAGCACTTCAAGCTGCCCGCCCTGCACATTAATCCAGAGCGCAGTCTCGGTGATCTGTGCAATCGCGCCGACCTTGCCTGCGAACTGTCCATAGCGGCGCGCACTATGTTTGACGCAATCGAAGAACTGCAAGGTCTTGCCACCATGGTTCACCCAAGCACCCGGTGCCGGATTGCAGGCGCGAATCAGGTCATAGACCCCATCAATGTGATTCGCAAAGTTGATGCGTGACTCGGCTTCCTTAAACCAACCCTCATAGCTGGCCTGGCTTTCGTCTTGCACCGTCTCGGTATGCTTGCCCGCAAACACCAGGTCCGCCGCTTCCAGCATGGCCTTCACGCCAACCGGGAAAAGTTGATTGAAGTACAGGCTGCCCAAAGTGTCATCGGGCGTGATCGGCACCTCTTTTTGGAGAATCACTTCGCCTTCATCCAGGCCGTCGCTGGGCCGAAAAATCGTCAAGCCGGTTTTCGTCTCTCCGCGGGCCATGGCCCAGTTAATCGCACTCGGGCCACGATACTTGGGCAGTAAGGACGGGTGGTATTGAATCGTGCCCAGGCGAGGGGTTTTCACGAAATCCTGCGACACGAATTGAGTGACGTAGGCCATCACGCCAAGATCCACATTCAGCGCCTTCAGCGCCGCGACAGACTCCGGGCTTTTCAGCGAGGCGAACTGATGGACCGGCACACCTTTTTCTTCGGCACTGACCCGGATCGGGTCGGGCCTAGTGCCTGCTTTCTCGGGCTGACAGAATACTGCCACCACCTCGGTGCCCCGCGCCAAGAAGGCCTCGAGTACGGCTTTGCCGAAGTCTTTTTGTCCAATAATTGCGATACGCATGTGCAGAGCCTTTTTTTAGTAAGCCTCAATTCTTGCATATCCAAAAAGCGCGGCTTGCATTGGCCGGCCATGCAGCGCTGCTTTTGGGCAGCCCATTGCACCTTAGACCACCAGGAGTCTGGGCGGCAGAAGGCGTGCCAGACTCCTAGGAAAAGTGTTGCGCCAAAACGTCCTCCAGACTGTTCATCACAGGTGCGCCCAGGGATAGCAGCGCAGCCGAAGGCGGTACGAGATCCGGAATCTGAATGACAAACATCCCGGCGGCAACACCAGCTCGCACGCCATTATCGGAATCTTCCAATACCAGGCAACTCGCGGCATCCAAGCCCAACATTTGTGCCGTATGCCAGTAAATCTCCGGCGCGGGCTTACTTTGCTCGACTTGATCACCACCCACCACGACCGAAAAATACGAAAGAATGCCTGAGGACTCGAGTTTCGCTTTGGCGCGTAGCGTCTTCGTCGACGTCGTGACGCCCACCGGAATCTCAAGCTCAGCCAAGCGCTTCAGCAGTGCCTCAACCCCCGGTTTCAAAGGGATCGGCTCGCGACTCGTTTCAGCCGCATAGCGCTCGTCCCAGACCTTGAGAAACTC
>JAYUOT010000387.1:0-10715 GCA_043760705.1 Betaproteobacteria bacterium | reverse complement strand
ATGATGGGTACTTACGGTCCGACCGAAGATGTGCTCATCGAGCAAGCGAAGGTGCTGTGGTGTGACCTGCTGATCTTCCAGTTCCCAATGTGGTGGTTTGGAATGCCAGCCATCTTGAAAGGTTGGGTCGACCGGGTGATGGCTCGGGGCTTCGCCTATGCCAAAGGCCGCAAGTACGACACAGGAATGTTTAAAGGCCGTCGCGCCATGCTAAGTGTCACCACGGGTACCGCGGCCAGTTTATACGAGCCCGACGGGATCGATGGCGATCTCCATCACATCCTCTGGCCGATTCACAACGGCATCTTCCGGTATCTGGGCTTCGACGTACTACCGCCCAACCCGGTATGGATGCCTGCTAGCCTGTCACCAGAAGAAAGGCTTGTCTGCCTCGCCTCGTACCGTGAGCATCTCAAGAATCTTGAAAAGTTCGAACCCTTGTTCTTCCATCCCGCCGAAGATTACGGGCCCGATCAAAGACTGAAAGCCGGCGTTGTGGCGCGATCCGGGTTTCAATGGAATCCTAAGGCGAGGGCTTAAGCCGCCGAAAAATCCGGCCAGGCCCAGCGACCACTATAAAGGTTATCCAGCCATAGCGTCGAAATTTGAGTTTTTACATCGGACAAGCGCCCTGCCTTGAGTTGATCCATTAACCAACCCAGGGTGACAATCTCAATTTCCACGAACTCGCCAGCATCCAGCTTCTGCTCAGTTTTGATCAGATGTTTGCAGAGATAAATATCAATCAGCTCATCAGCGAAGCCGATCGCAGGATGAATCCTCGTCATGAAGGCCCACTGCTCGGCGCGGTAACCAGTCTCTTCGGTCAACTCCCGTTGCGCCGTTTGAAGACTGGTTTCACCGCGGTCGATTTTACCAGCGGGAATTTCAATAAATTCGCGCCCAAGCGGATAGCGGAACTGCCGCTCAATCAAGATACAGCCGTCATCGAACAAGGGCACCATGGCAGCGGCACCCGGATGGACAATGTACTCTCGAGTGCCGGTCGTGCCATCGGGTAGACGGGCATGGTCCTTTCTGAGCCGGAGAAACTTGCCCTGGTACACCAGTGCTGATTCAAGCGTAGTCTCAGTAAGATCGCGTCGGCTAGTCATTCCCGAAAGTCGCTAAATTGAGTTGGCGAAACATGCAAAGCGCATTGGAGTCGGCGCGCTTGTTAAGTCGCCAAAGCCTGTTTAACCGCTTCCAGACAGGCACTGATCAAGGCAGAGGAGCCAAGAGCCAGAATCACGACCATGGCGCCATTGATCGCCAAGACCCAACGTGCATCGCCATGGGCTTCGATCTCAGCGCGATCAATGGGCTCATCGAAGTACATCGTTTTGACGATACGCAAATAGTAAAAGGCACCTACCAGGGACATGATCACCGCGTAAATGGCCAAACCAACATGGCCCGCATTGATCGCTGCTTCAAGCACCCCGAGTTTCGCAAAGAAACCAACCGTCGGGGGAATTCCCGCCAAAGAGAACATTAGGGCCAGCATGACCAGGGCGATCCAGGGGCTACGTTTGCTCAAGCCACGCAGGTCACTAATATTGTCCGACTCGAACCCATAACGGGCAAGCATTTGAATCACACCAAAGGTGCCCAAAGTGGTGAAAACATAGGTGATGATGTAGAACATTGCCGAGCTATAGGCTTCGGGACGCGGTGCCTGACCGTCGGTGACTCCTGAGAGTAACCCAAGAAATACAAAGCCGATCTGCGCTATCGTGGAATAGGCCAGCATGCGCTTCAAATTCGATTGCGCAATCGCAACCAAGTTGCCCAGTCCCAGCGACAACACGGCCAGGACCATGAGCATTTCCTGCCAATCTTTGGCCACCGGAACGAGACCCTCCACCAACAAGCGAAAAGCGATCGCAAAAGCAGCAATTTTAGGAGCGCCCGCAATCATGAGCGTAGCGTTCGTAGGTGTACCTTGATACACATCCGGCACCCACATGTGGAAGGGCACGGCGCCAAATTTGAACGCCAAACCTGACACCAAAAACACCGTGCCAAACACCAACACCATTTTGTTCGTGCCGGTCTCGGTAAAAGCCTTGGCGATGGAGGCCAACTGTAAATCGCCGGTACCGCCATAGATCATGGACATGCCATACAACAAGAAACCAGAGGCGAGCGCACCCAACACGAAATACTTCATCGCGGCTTCAGTCGCCACGGCGCTGTCTCGACGGAGTGCAGCCAAGGAGTAGAGCGAAAGCGACATGAGTTCGAGGCCGAGATAAATCATCAGCATATTGCTCGACGAAATCATGATCATCATACCGAGCAGAGCGAACAGACACAGGCTATAAAACTCGCCCGTATGCATTTCACGATCCGCCGCATAACGACGCGCGTAAATGATGGTGACCGCCACTGCGATGTAGGACGACAGTTTCAAGATATGCGCGAACTGATCGGCAACATACATGCCGTTATAGCCGTAGTGTGTACCCGTGCCCCACTGATACAGTGTGGCTACGAAGGGGAAAAACAAGGCACCCAGAGCCAGGCGATCAATCGCAATTCGACCCGTGTCGCGAACATAGACTTCCGCCATGAGTACTAAGCAGGCTGCCACCAGAAGTGAAATTTCTGGCAGAGCAACGGCGATATTAATTTTGTCCATAGCGTCTATTTGATCTTGCTGACGGAGACATGTTTAAGAAGCTTGTCTACCGAGGGGCCGAGCATGTCGGTTACAGGCTTGGGCTGAAGGCCCATCCAAAGACTCACAATCGCTAGGGCGGCAAGCATCCAGAATTCACGAGGGTTGACGTCTTGCAACTGCGCCACATGAGAGTTAGCCACTTCGCCAAACACCACGCGCTTGTACATCCAAAGGGAATAGGCGGCGCCAAGAATCAACGTCGAGGCGGCGGCGAAGGCTACCCAGAAATTAAACTTGACCGCCCCCAGGATCACCATAAATTCGCCGACAAAGCCGGAGGTTGCAGGCAGACCGCAGTTGGCCATGGCAAAGAACAGGAACAATGCAGCAAACTTTGGCATGGTGTTGACCACACCACCGTAATCCGCGATTTGCCGCGAGTGCATACGGTCGTACAACACACCGATACAAAGGAACATAGCAGCGGAAATCACACCGTGCGAAATCATCTGCACAATGGCGCCCTGCACGGCCATCTCGTTAAACATAAAGAAGCCGAGGGTGACGAAGCCCATATGCGCAATCGATGAATAGGCCACAAGCTTCTTCATGTCCTCTTGCACCAAGGCAACGAAACCAATGTAGACCACTGCAATAAGGGACAAGGTGATCATCATGCCGGACAGGTAGTGGCTAGCGTCCGGCGCGATAGGCAGAGAGAAACGCAAGAAGCCGTAAGCACCAAGCTTCAACATAATGGCGGCCAAAACTACGGAGCCACCGGTCGGCGCTTCAACGTGAGCATCGGGCAACCAGGTATGCACCGGCCACATCGGCACTTTGACGGCAAACGCCATCAGAAGGGCAAGGAAAATCATGATCTGCTCATGGAGGCTGAGCGGGAGTTTGTGCCAGGTGAGCACGTCGAAGGAACCTGACTTAAAGTACAAATAGATCAGCGCCACCAGGGTTAGCAGCGAACCGAGCAAGGTATACAAAAAGAACTTGAAGGCTGCGTAGATGCGATTCGGTCCGCCCCAAATACCCACAATGAGATACATCGGAATCAAGGTGGCCTCGAAGAACACGTAAAACAACAGGCCATCGAGGGAGCTGAACACACCAATCATGAGTCCCGAAAGAATCAAGAAGCAGGCCATGTACTGCGCGACTTTTTCTTCGATAACTTCCCAAGCGCCAATGACCACAAAAATGGTGATAAAGGCCGTCAGTAAAACAAACCAAACCGATAAACCATCAACACCCAGGTGATAGTTGATTTTGAAAGAGTCAATCCAGGCGGTTTTCTCGACAAATTGCATGGCCGCCGAGCTGCGATCAAATTGGGTGAAGAGAGGGATGGTGGCGAGAAAGCTGATCACCGCGCCGATCAGGGCGACACTACGCACCACCGGAGCGTTTTTGTCATTGCCGACCGAAAGGAGAATAAGACCGAAAATAATCGGCAACCAGATAGCGACAGTTAATACGGGAAACTGATTCATCATCGTTCCCTCCTAGCGTCGAATCAAAGGAAGAACCACAAACAGCATTAACACTCCAACGCCAATAATCATGCTCACCGCATAGTTGTTCATGCGACCGGTTTGCAATAAGCGCGCCACATTGGCAAGCCAGCCCACCAGCTTGGCAGATCCGTTCACCGCCACTCCATCGATCAAGGTTTGATCGCCCACTTTCCAAAGGCCACGGCCAATGGCGCGCGAACCCCCTGCAAAAAACACTTCGTTGAACTTGTCCATGTAGTACTTGTTATCGAGAAGCACATAAATTGGCTTGAAGGTTTTTGCGATCGACTGAGGCAGCGCCGGGTTGATCATGTACATGTAATAGGACAGCACGATACCCGCCACCATCAACCAGAATGGTGCCGTACCAAACGCATGCATCGCCATGCCCATCCAACCGTGGAATTCCTTCGCCATATCGGCCATCGCAGTATGGCGCTCCGCAACCACAATCACACCCTTGAAGAAGTCGCCGAACAACATCGGTGCGATGGTAAACAAACCAATGACAAGGGAAGGAATCGCGAGAAGTATGAGTGGTGCAGTAACTACCAAGGGGCTTTCATGCGGTTTCTGGCCAGGGCTCAGGCCATGATGATCGTGATCGTCATGAGTCGCACCCTTCCCAGCGTGCGGCGCGTCGTGAACATGTGCGTCATGGCCTTGAGATGCATGACCATGAGCAGCGCTGTGATCGCCCCACCGTGGCTTGCCGTGGAACACCAAGAAATACATGCGGAACGAATAGAAGGCGGTGACGAACACACCGGCCAGCACGCAGTAATAAGCGAAGCCTGCGCCCGGTACTTTTGCGAAATGAGCCGCTTCAATGATGGAATCTTTGGAATAGAAACCAGACAAGAATGGTGTACCGATCAAGGCCAGCGACCCAATCAGCGAGGTGATCCAGGTAATCGGCATGTACTTGCGCAGCCCACCCATATTGCGGATATCTTGATCGTGGTGCATACCAATAATGACCGAGCCTGCCGCCAGGAAGAGCAGTGCCTTAAAGAAGGCATGAGTCATCAAATGGAAGATGGCCGCGCTATAGGTTGAAGCACCCAGCGCCACAGTCATGTAACCCAACTGGGACAGGGTCGAATAAGCCACTACCCGTTTAATGTCGTTTTGAATAATGCCCAGAAAACCCATGAACAAGGCAGTAATGGCGCCAATCACCATCACGAAACCCAGCGCCGCATCCGACATCTCAAAAAGGGGTGACATGCGGCTCACCATGAAAATACCAGCGGTCACCATGGTCGCCGCGTGAATCAGCGCAGAGATCGGAGTGGGGCCCTCCATTGAATCCGGTAGCCACACATGCAAGGGGAACTGAGCCGATTTACCCATGGCACCAATAAACAGGCAGATACAAGTGACCGTCATCACGGACCAAGCGACACCAGGAAAGAGTTCCATGGTTTTATCAGCCACTGACGGGGCGGCTTTGAAGACCTCCGCATAATCCATACTACCCATATAGGCCAGAACGAGGCCGATGCCTAAAGCGAAGCCAAAGTCGCCCACTCGATTGACCAGGAAGGCTTTCAGGTTGGCATAAATGGCAGTAGGTCGGGTATACCAAAAACCAATCAACAGGTACGACACTAAACCGACGGCCTCCCATCCAAAGAACAACTGCAAGAAGTTGTTCGACATCACCAGCATCATCATTGAAAAGGTGAACAGGGAGATATAGGAGAAGAAGCGCTGATAGCCAGGATCTTCCGACATATAGCCGATCGTATAGATATGCACCATCAAAGACACGAAGGTCACGACACACATCATGGTGGCGGTCAGCGAGTCGATCAAGAAGCCGACTTCCAGTTTCAAGTTGCCAATCCTGGCCCATTCATACAGGGTGCCATTGAAGGTGTTCCCGGCATTGACGTCGAACAAGGTCCAAAGCGCAGCACACAAAGACAGCAAAACGCCGAGAATGGTCGCCGTGTGAGCACCCGTGCGCCCCACCGTCTTGCCGAAGAAACCAGCGATGATCGCCCCAACCAAGGGGGAAAAAGCAGCCAGGAGATACGCGGTTTTCATCGCTGCGATTAACCCTTCAAGCTATCGAGATCCTCGACATTGATCGTGTCGAGATTACGGAACAGCACCACCAATATCGCTAAACCAATAGCGGATTCTGCGGCGGCAACCGTCAAAATAAAGAAGACAAAGATTTGTCCGGCGGCGTCACCCAGGAAATGCGAAAAGGCGACGAAATTTAAATTGACCGCCAGGAGCATCAACTCAATGGACATCAAAATAAGAATGACGTTACGGCGATTCAAGAAGATGCCCACGACGCTTAAAGCGAAGAGTACAGCGCCGAGAACAAGAAAATGAGCGAGCGAAAGAGTCATGCCGCCCCTCCGGTTTTCGCAGAAGACGAAGGGGCCGCTGCACCGGCAGACGCAGAGGTTGTACTGGCAGTCGTAGATCCCGAATCTTGTGCATCGACAGAGGCTTGCACACTCGCAGATTGAGCTGCCACCGACCTTGCCGACGTGGACGGCATTTTGACAATGCGCAGGCGATCCTTTGCCTTGGTGCGCACCGCTTCACTCGGGTTGAAATACTTGCTGTCCTTGCGGCGGCGCAAGGTCAGGGCAATCGCCGCGACCATACCGACGAGGAGAATGACGGCCGCCACTTCAAAGGCCAAAACATATTCGGTGTAGATCAAAGCCCCCAAGGCCTTGGTATTGCTGTAATTGGCGGGCAAGGCTGGAGCATCAATTTCGCGCACGCCTTTAAAGCTATGGAACAGCACCAAAGAGAGCTCAAACAGAATCAGCATGCCCACAGTACCAGCAACCGCGAAGTTTTTCCAGAAGCCTTGGCGCATTTTGTCGATATTGACATCGAGCATCATCACCACAAACAAGAACAGCACCATGACTGCACCGACATAGACAAGCACCAAGGTGATCGCCAGGAACTCGGCCTTGAGCAGAAGCCAGATACCGGCGCACGAAAAGAACGTCAGCACCAGGTATAGCGCTGAGTGCACAGGATTACGCGAGGTAATGACCAAAAATGCCGCAAGCACCGTGATGGATGCGAAGATCCAGAAGAATAGAGTTTGGGGATCCATAGGGTCTTTGACTAGCGGTAGCTAGCGTCCTTCTCACGATTGGCTGCGATTTCCGATTCGTAACGATCACCCACCGCCAGGAGCATCTCCTTGGTGAAATACAGATCGCCACGCTTCTCGCCGTGGTATTCATGAATATGAGTCTCAACGATCGAATCGACCGGGCAAGACTCTTCGCAGAACCCGCAGAAAATGCACTTGGTCAAATCAATGTCATAGCGTGTGGTACGGCGTGTCCCGTCTTCGCGCTTATCGGACTCGATCGTAATGGCCATGGCCGGGCAAACGGCCTCGCACAACTTGCAGGCAATGCAGCGCTCTTCGCCATTGGGATAGCGAC
The DNA here is from genome assembly GCA_043760705.1 of Betaproteobacteria bacterium. Lineage (GTDB taxonomy): Bacteria > Pseudomonadota > Gammaproteobacteria > Burkholderiales > Burkholderiaceae_E > JAPOKJ01. The sequence goes on along the minus strand of JAYUOT010000387.1, from coordinate 3,114 downwards.
GCAGGGCATGCAGACCACGAAAGCGCGGTGACATCGGTGTCTTTTCCTCGGGAAACTGCACCGTGATTTTGCGAGCAAAGAAATACTTACCGGTGAGCTTCAAACCTTTGAGAAGCTCGGTCAGCATGAAGCTCGAGATGAAATCTTTAACGACTTCCATGTGTGGCTTCCATTATTTCCAGATATTAAAGGGTGTCTGCATCCAGCAGGCGACGACGACCAACCAGACCAAGGTCACCGGAATAAAGATCTTCCAGCCCAAGCGCATGATCTGGTCATAGCGATAGCGCGGGAAAGAGGCGCGGAACCAGATAAACATTGAGACCACGCCGAAGGTCTTAAGCCCTAACCAAAGCCAGCCAGGAATCCAGTTGAACACCACAGAATCGAGCGGAGCATGCCAGCCACCGAGGAACATCACGGCCGCCAGGCACGACAGCAAAATCATATTGGCGTATTCGGCCAGGAAGAAGATCGCAAAACCCATACCGGAGTACTCGACCATGTGGCCCGCCACGATCTCGGACTCGCCCTCCACCACATCGAAAGGATGTCGATTGGTTTCGGCAACGGCCGAAATGACATACACCACAAAGATCGGCAGCAAGGGCAACCAGTTCCAGGACAGGAAGTTCAAGCCACGTTCGGCGAAGTAGCCCTTGTCTTGTCCCTGCACGATATCGGTCATGTTGAGGCTACCGGACACCATCAGCACCACGACCATTGCGAAACCAATCGCAAGCTCGTAAGAAACCATTTGAGCTGAGGCACGCAAGGCTCCCAGAAAGGCGTATTTTGAGTTGGACGCCCATCCGGCGATGATCACGCCATAAACTTCCATGGAGGTTAATGCGAGCAACAGCAAAAGACCTGCATTGACATTGGCCAGGGCAAGCTCCGGGCCAAAAGGTATCACCACCCAAGCCGCCAATGAAGGCGCAATGGTCATGATGGGCCCCATGATGTAGAGCACCTTGCTGGCCTGGCTCGGCACGATCACTTCCTTGAGCAGGAGCTTGAGCCCATCCGCAACAGGCTGCAACCAGCCATAACCCACCACATTCGGACCGATACGAATTTGCATGGCACCAATCATCTTGCGTTCCCATAAGGTGAGGTAGGCCACGCAAGCCATCAGGGGGACCACAATGCCCACAATCTTCATGATGCTCCACACCACTGGCCAAGCACCGGCCAGGTAGTGATTACCCATCGTATGAATATTCGCGAGTGAGAAAAACTCCATGTTTAAACCCTCCCCGCCACTTGCAAGACTCCTGCTAAGGGCAGCCCCGTACTCGTCAAGGTATTGATCGGAAGGCGCAAGGTGCCTGCGGCGATTTTCTCATTCGCATTCAATTGCACCCTGGCCGTTGCACCTTGTGCAGACGAGAGATCGACCCAGGCTCCTGCTGTCACGCCCAAGGCGCTCAGAGTTTCAGGATGAACTTCGGCGACATGGCGTTTGGCGTCAGCCGTTTGTTGCAAACTTGGAGCACGGCGCACGATGGGGTCGGCGGCGTACAGCCCTACTTCAGCCAGTCGCTCAAGACCAGGACTCCTAGCGCCGGATGAAGCGGCCAGCGGTGTATTTGAGGAAGTGAGTTTTGCCAAGTCGAGTTTCGCCTCATCCAGTTTGAGACCGAGATGATGGGCTTCCACGAAGCTTCCCGAGGCCGTTTTTCCACCTAGGGCCTCGGCACGGACAGCTTCAGCCGAGTCAAATTCGAATCCGGGCAATTCTAGAAGGTTCGCCATCACGCGCAAAACTTTCCAGGCGGGGCGAGAGTCGCCGGCCGGGGTCACCACGCCGTTAAAACTTTGCAAGCGTCCTTCAGTATTGACGAAGCTACCAGCAGTTTCCGTAAAAGGCGCAATGGGCAATAAACAATCTGCATACTCGGCAAGCTCCGCAGAATGGAAGGCAGTCAGTGCGACCACCGATTTCGCCTGCTTCAAGCTGGCCTTCAAGGCCGTCGGATGGGCGACATCAAAACCCGGCTCCATATTCAATAGCAGGAATGCTTGAGCCTTTGAACTCGATATCGCGGCGGCACTTAAGCCCTTGCTCCCGAACGCTTTCGCCGTGATTGAACCTCGCGCCGCGGGTGTTGCCCCGGCGAGATACAGTCCTACGCTATTGGCGGCCTCCCCCAGTTGACCGAACGCCACCGAGTACGTCTCCTCGCCCTGCAAGGGCTTTAACGCCAAGGCCGCTGCAAGGTTTTGCACTCTTACTTGAAGCAGGGAAGAATCGCTAGCTTGCACGGCTGCATTGCCCAGAAACACACCGACCCGCTTACCAGACAAGAGCAAGGCCGCGCAGGACTTTGCCGAAACACTGACCGCCAACGCGGCCAGCTCGCCAGGCAAAGGCTTCTGTAGAGCGCTCAACACCGCAGCCGTCACTTCGCCTAAGTAATTTGCCCAGACCGACGGCCTCATGATTGCTTTGTTCGCAACGGGCATCAAAAGTTCGTCGTCCGCAGCGTGCAAGATGGATACATGAGCGCCGCGCTTCACAGCCTGCCGCACCTTGGCCGCCATCAGTGCGTGGTCCTTGCGCAGGAACGAGCCGATGATTAAATAGCGATCCAAAGCCGCAAACTGCTCGATGCTTACACCCAGGCTGGGTGCAGCGGTCATCGCCACATCAGAAGCAAAATCGGACTGGCGTAAACGCGCATCCACATTATCACTGCCCATGGCACGCATCAGCTTTTGCAAAAGGTAAAGCTCCTCCACTGTGCTGTGCGGCGAACCCAGGGCGACCAAGGCCTCGGCGCCAGACGCTTCTTTCACATGGCGCAGCGAGTGGGCCGCATATTGCAGCGCGGTCTGCCAATCCACTTTTTGCCAGCGCCCATCCTGCTTGATCATCGGTTCGGTCAAACGCTGCTCCGAGTTCAAGCCCTCGTATGCGAAGCGGTCCTTATCCGAAATCCAGCATTCGTTAATGGCTTCATTCTCGACCGGGAGAACGCGCATCACCTTGTTCGATTTGATCTGAATTTGTAAATTTGATCCCAGAGAATCATGAGGTGCAATACTTTGGCGACGTGACAACTCCCAGGTGCGCGCTGAATAGCGAAAGGGCTTGGAGGTCAGGGCGCC
>JAYUOT010000386.1:0-10766 GCA_043760705.1 Betaproteobacteria bacterium | reverse complement strand
TGAGGGGCGCTGCCGGGGTTTTTTGCCACAGTCTTGAATCCAAGTGTCCAATCGCGGCGTAAGGCATAAGGGGGTTATTCCCCAAGAACCGGGGGCCTTTCCCTTAGAACCGCGAAACAAGCGCGCTCAGGCAAACTTCAAGGCAGTACTATGATGGTTATGAATGATCGATCTACCGACCAAGTGCTCATTCAGCTCATTGAGAAAGTCGCCGAGCGTGATCAGGACGCGCTTAAGCAGCTCTATGAGCTGAGCTCCCGAAGACTCTACGGCCTAGCGTTGCGGGTAGTGTCGCGGCCTGAGTTGGCCGAAGACGTTTTGCAAGAAGCCTTTTTGAACGTTTGGAGGATTGCGGCCGACTATCGGCGCAGCCTCAGCCCTCCGATGGCTTGGCTAGGCTTGATCGTGCGCTCTCGGGCCCTTGATTTGCTGCGTCGTCGTGCCAGTGAACGCGCCGATGAGGGCGAGGTCTTGGACAATTTTCATCATGAAACCATCGCGGGTCAGGCGGTGGATCCAATGGATTCGACAGACCTTGGTCAGCAGGCCAGCGCTTTACGTCAGTGTTTGTCTCGACTGGAAGCGAATCAACGTGAAGTGGTCTGTCTTGCTTACTTGCGTGATTTAAGCCATGGAGAGTTGGCCGCACAACTTCAACTGCCTTTGGGTACGGTAAAAACCTGGATTCGTCGAGGTTTGGCGCATTTACGAGGCTGTATGGCCCGGTTCGCTTAAGTTAGGGCCACGCAAGATGAATCTCGAAAAATATCCTGAACTTCTCGATGGCTTGGCTGCGTCTTATGCTCTGGGCAGTATGCGAGGCCTGGCGCGCAATCGCTTTGAAACTCTGGCACGTGAACATCCCGGCATTCGTGCGGCTGCTTTGCTTTGGCAAGAGCGCTTGGCATCGCTCACGGAAATCCAAACCGAAGTCACACCGAGCCCGAACGTCTGGAAACGGATTGAGTTGGCCTTGGCGCTTGAAACTCAAGGCGCGACAAAACAGACACCAAATGCAGAGACGATTCCTGCTCGATCAGCCTCGCGTTTAATCGACCAGGCCGGGCGAGATTTGCGACGAGCACTGGTTTGGTGGCGCTCTGCCGCGCTTGCTGGTGCGCTAGCCTCGGTGGTCGCTTTGGTGATGTTCGCGCCCTGGCGTGCAGCACCCGAGCACCAGTTTGTCGCGGTATTGGCGGACGATCAGTCGGCCGCCAATTTGTTAGTGAGCTTCGATCCCAAGCAAAATTCACTACATCTCAAGCGTGTGGGGCAGTACCGAGAAGCCGCGGATAAGTCTTTGCAACTTTGGGCTTTGCCGCCAGGCGTCGCACCGCGTTCCCTGGGCGTTTTGGGCGAGGGCATGGAGCTCAAGTTGAAGCTGGCCGGACGCCAAGATTTGGCCGTGCCGCTGCTGGCGGTGAGTCTTGAGCCAAAAGGTGGGGTGCCCAGTGAGAAAGGCCCAACCGGTCCCGTACTGTTCAAGGGTCTGGTCAGCACTTTCTGAGCTTCAATCGATTCGGAAAATATCATGCGCCTTTCGGTCCGCGTGCTCTCGGAAAAATTCCTGCGGAGAGGCCCGTTCCGAGGAGCACCACGATGCATCCCAGAACGATTTGAAGTGTAATGGGCTCGTGCAAGTACCAGGCGCCTAGTAACAGAGCAACGACCGGACTCATGAAGGTAACTGACATGGTGGGCACGGTGCCGATTTCCTTGAGCAAACGAAAATACATAAGCATGCCGAGGCCCGAGCAAATGACACCGAGAAAAAGTGCCTCGGCCCAAGCCCTTGCACTAGGCCAATGGACTTGGCTCAAGCCCCCCGCTCCTTGCCATTCCCACCAAGCAAAGGGCAACATAAAGACGGAGGCCGCGAGCATGGTTCCAGCGGTGGTCACCACGGGATCTATTTTGCTTAGTTGAACCCGTGAAAAATTGGCCGCCATGCCCCAAAGCATGGACGAGGCGAGCCCGGCGACAATCGCCAGAGTGACGCGCAGGGACGTGGAGTCCATTCTTAAGGACACCTTGCCCCACACTAGAATCGTGACGCCTAACAGGCCGAGGACCAGGCCTGCCAGGCGCCAGCCATGGATTTTTTCTTTAAGAAATATCCATGCCACGATCGCTCCAAACATCGGTGCGGTCGCACTAAGAATCGAGGACAGGCCCGCGCTGATGGTGAGTGCGGCCCAGGCGATCAGCACAAAAGAAAGGGCGGTGAACACCGTGCCCTGAATGACCAGGGTTTTGGCGTGCTGACGCAGCAAAGGCAGCAGACCGCGAGCCGCAAGAATGGGCAGGAGCACCAAGACTGCAATGCCCATTCTGAGCGCAATCAGTGGTGCTGGACCAAATTCCGGAACCGCCGAGCGAGTAAACAAATAGGCGCAGCCCCAAACCACCGATAGCAAAAGCAACTCGGCCACATGGCGGGCTTTGATGGCAGGACTGGGGAGTGTGGCAGGACTCGGGTCAGAGTTTTCGGGAGATTTCAATATCAGGATTTCCTAAAGCAATATACTCCAGGAGTCACAGGCGTTACGCCCTACCATTTCATTTCACTATCATCAGCACGAGGCATTCCATGGTTCAACGCAATCAGTTTTACATTAATGGCGCTTGGGTTAATCCGGTCACTCCCAAGAGCCGCTCGGTGGTTAATCCTGCGACTGAAAAGGTGTTGTATGACATCGCCCTCGGCTCGGCTGCTGATGTTGACGCGGCAGTGAGTGCCGCTCGAGCGGCCTTTGAGACTTTTTCGCTCACGACCCGCGAAGAGCGTGTGGCACTGCTCACGCGAATTATTGAGGTTTACAAGACGCGCGCCAAGGATTTGGGAGCTGCCATTTCCGATGAAATGGGAGCGCCGTTAGGGTTCGCCGAAAAGTTCCAGGTGGGGGCCGGTTTGGGCCATATTGTGGCGACGCTTGATGTGCTCAAGACCTACGCCTTTGAAGAGGCTGTCGGCTCAGCCATGGTGGTGCGCGAGCCGGTCGGCGTAGTCGGCATGATTACGCCTTGGAATTGGCCGCTGAATCAAATTACATGCAAGGTGGCACCGGCCTTAGCCGCAGGCTGCACAATGATTTTGAAGCCTTCTGAATTCACACCAAGCTCGGCACTGATTTTCGCTGAAATCTTGCATGAGGCAGGCGTGCCTAAAGGGGTGTTCAATTTGGTCAATGGTCTGGGGCCCGATGTGGGTGCGGCCATGAGCTCTCATCCTGGCATCGACATGATGTCATTCACCGGTTCAACTCGCGCCGGTATCGATGTGGCCCAGCGTTCGGCCGTGACCGTCAAGCGTGTCAGCCAGGAGCTTGGCGGCAAATCACCCAATATTATTCTTGACGATGCCGATTTCCAAAAAGCCGTGGCCACGGGTGTGGGAAGTGTTTTCATGAACTCAGGGCAATCGTGCAACGCACCGACCCGGATGTTGGTACCACAATCAAAGATGGACGAGGTGATTGCCATTGCTCAAGCGGTTGCGGCGAAATCAAAACCGGGCGACCCACGCGCGGCCGACACCACCATGGGCCCGGTCGTGAACGAAACCCAATGGGGCAAAATCCAGGTATTGATCAACAAGGGTGTGGCCGAGGGCGCAACGCTGATCGCGGGTGGCCCCGGACGTCCTGAGGGCCTGGCCGCGGGCTTTTATGTCCGCCCCACGATTTTCGCGAACGTGAAAAACGACATGGCGATCGCTCGCGAGGAAGTGTTCGGTCCCGTACTGACCATTCTCGGCTATAAAGACGAAGATGAGGCGGTTCGCATTGCGAACGACACACCCTACGGTCTAGCTGGTTATGTTTCGGGAGGCTCAATGGATCGAGCCCGTGCCGTGGCTCGCAAGATTCGTGCGGGCAACGTGAACTTGAATGGCGTGCCGAACGAGCGTACCGCACCGTTCGGTGGTTACAAACAATCAGGAAACGGGCGGGAATGGGGACGTTTTGGGTTGGAAGAATATCTGGAAGTGAAAGCGATCGCGGGCTTTTCAGCCTAGATATCTCGGGCTTTTCAGCCTACAAATATGGGCGAGCGTCGTCGCCCAGCTTAGCGTCGCTTCATGCCCGAGCGGCGAGCCTTGACATAGGTCTTGGCTTTCCGCTTGAACTTTTTGATGGCCGGTTTTGGAGATTCGCGCAACTGAGTGCTTGCACTGGCCGGTGGTACAGCAATATCGTAGGCGACCAGCTTGCTGGGCGAGCCCGCTACCGCCAAGACGAGCTTCAAATTCGAAGCATTCACGGTCTCCGCAGACTGAAGAAAAATGACATTGCGGCTTTCCGGCTTTGAGATGGTGAATCCCCTTGCACTGGGCGCGGTTTGACCTTCTGCGGCCTCAACTGATTGAACTTCAAAACGCAACAGCGGAAATTTTTCACCGACCGCGGAGCCATAGGGAACGGCAATTTTTAAACGTTGCCCACGTTGTGACAGCACGCTGGCATCGCCCAGGTCGATACCCTGGACTTTCGCGTCCTGGGCTTGGGCGAGAGGTAGACCTAGCAAAGCCGCCGCCGCCAGAAAGGTGGCCAAAACCCCCGGCATCGTTTTGCTGCTCGTGCAGGCGAATTTCGGTTCATTGGATTTCATGGAGTTTCCCTTTTTGGGCGTCGCTTGAATATAAAAGACAGTGACAGACTTTCCAAGTGTTAGGTATCGCACGCCCAGCCCCAAGTTTTGGGCGACGAGCGGTAGGTGGAAGGGGCCGTGCGCTGTGCTTCCTGTGCAAATGCAAATGCAAATGTGAAGGCGCCGGGCGGCGGCGTACAATGCCCCTGGGGTGGGCCGGACGGACGCTGCGTTTTGCGATCAGCAAAATGTGGAGGAAGGTCCGGACTCCGCAGGACAGGATGCTGGCTAACGGCCAGGCGCTATAAGTTGGCTGAGCGAAAGCTTGGTCGGCCAAGGCGACGGAAAGTGGCGCAGAAAATATACCGCCTGGGTGCTTCGGTACTCAGGTAAGGGTGAAATGGCGAGGTAAGAGCTCACCGCAGGATTGGCGACAAGACTGGCAGGCAAAACCCCATCCGGAGCAACATCAAATAGGCATGCGCGCAGGGCAACCTGCAGAAATCGGTTCGACAGAGCATGCGGGTAGATGGCTTGAGCGGCGCAGTAATGCGTCGCCTAGAGGAATGTTCGTCAAAGCGCTTTGATCGCGGCTTGCCGGGATTGAAGGGCTTCACAGAATCCGGCCTACAGGCTCGCCCCATTTTATTTCCTTGGTTTATGCGAGGAGATTGAATTCCCAGAAGAATTTCGAATCCAAGTGGTATTCATCTGCGTAATGAGTGGAGGGGTCCCCCCTTTTTCACTTCTGCCAGGAGAATTCTCATGAAATTCAACAAAATGCTTCCGCATATGTGCCCAAAGACGCTGGGGATTGGCTTGATCGCCGCCCTAGTCGCGGGCACTGCCGGTTTTAGCTCGGCAACCAGTCACCGTGAGGCGCCCTTTATTACCACCAGTCCCAAGGTGGATGGCACCGATTTCTACATGTTTAGAAGTTACGAAGGCATTGCTGCCAATGGCACTGGTGGCCGCAGCGACTACGTGACCATGATTGCCAATTACGTGCCGCTGCAAGATGCCTACGGAGGTCCCAATTATTTTTCTATGGATCCCAACGCGATTTATGAGATCCATATCGATAACAATGGAGACGCATCAGAGGACATCACTTTTCAGTTTCGCTTCAATAATAAGCTGAACAACGTGGCGCTTCCGATCGGTGTTGGCGCTGCCCAGAAAACGGTGGCGATTCCCTTGGTTCAAGCGGGCACTGTTGCCAACTTGAACGATGCCAACCTCAATGTCACCGAGACCTATACCCTGAAGGTGATTCGCGGTGATCGCCGTAAGGGCAGCGTGCAGTCCGTGGCAAAAGCTGCGGGCGGTACGACGTTCGAAAAGCCGGTGGACTATATCGGTGTCAAGACTTTAGGCAATGCCGCCGCTTATGCAACTTATGCCGGCAAGCATATTCACGATGTCAAGATTCCAGGCTGCCCAGCAGGAAAAGATACCGGTAGAGTTTTCGTCGGTCAGCGTCAGGAAGGCTTTGCCGTTAACCTGGGCCCGATCTTCGATCTGGTGAACGCTACCGCCGCGCAAATTACCAATCCGGCTTTGATCAATGCTTTTGCAGCCAACTCCATTCAGGACAAGAACGTCACGTCGATGGCCATTGAAGTGCATAAAGACTGCCTGACCGCAGGCGCAGAAACCGTGATCGGTGGTTGGACAACGGCGAGCCTTCGTCAAGTTCGACTACTCTCCGGGGCTCCTGTATCCGGGCTTCAAACTTCAGAGAAGGTGGGCGGTGCCTGGACTCAGGTGTCTCGCTTAGGTAACCCCCTGGTCAATGAGGTGGTGATCGGACTGAAAGATAAGGACAAGTTCAATGGTTCAAAACCCAAGGGCGACGGTCAATTCTTGGAGTATGTGATCAACCCGACTTTGCCCGCACTCCTCGGCTTGGTGTTGACCGGCAATCTGGCAGGATTGGCACCGACCAATGTCCCTCGCACTGATTTGGCCACGGTATTTTTGACGGGCATTACTGGCGTGAATAAACCCACAACAGTGACGGCCTCGGAAATGCTAAGGCTGAATACAGCCATCACCCCGGTACAGTTTGCGGATCAAAATCGTCTCGGTGTGGCCGGTGAAGTGTTGCGAGTCGGTGGCCTGGCCAACTTGGCTGCGGCCAAAGATCTGGCTGGTTTCCCGAATGGTCGTCGCCCGAAAGATGACGTCGTGGATATTGCCTTGGTCGCGGTGCTGGGCGGGCTATGTGTCATCAACGGTGACGGCGATGGTCTCAAGCTGAACAGCATTCCCGGAGTTGCTGGAGTGACCTCGGCTTGCAAACCCTCGAGCGTGCCACTGGGTGCAACCTCTGCTCAGGTTCACGATGGGGTCGATCAGGCGGTGGTGCCGTTTTTGCCCGGCTTTCCGTACTTGAACACACCCAACGCTGGCTCTAAGTAAAAGGAAGCACGATCATGAAACTTATCTCACTTAAATCACAGCCTGTCCTGATGGCCCTGAGTGCCGTGCTGCTTTCGGCCTGCGGTAGTAACAGCGGGGGTAGTGCCGGTGCTTTGGTGGCAGGTACCGACATACCGGTGACGGCTACCGAGACGACTGCAGGTGTCGTCTCTTTTGCGAATCTCTCTGCGGCCCAAAGCGATGATGCCGCTCAGCCACTCGTAGTCGGTGATGCTGCTCTGGCGTCTACTGAAACTGACGAGCCCGATCCGAGCGTGTAAGAGAGGCCTTGACCCAACCAAAGGATAGGCTTGGGTCGGGGGGTCAGGCACTTGAGTCGTCTGGCCCCGAAGCCCACATCATTTCTGTTCTGTATCAATCAACATCCGCGAATGAAGGAGACCTTATGAGCCGGGCACTTTGTGGCTGGATGATTCTGGTGTGGGCCTGTGGCATCGCGCTAGCGCTTCCGCTTACTTCTTCTGCTAAGGATCTTCAGCCCACCAGTGATGATCAGATCATCGAGAAGCTTCCCGCCCGAGCTTCAGCCATTGGCGATACGAGTCTTGCCGCGACCCCTCAGGCACGAGTGGCCCTTGCGCAGGAAGCCATTCGACTTTCACGACAGACTTCTGATCCGCGCCATCTCGGTCGAGCTCAGGCGGCACTGGCACCTTGGTGGGGCAAGGCTGACGCACCCGTTGCGGTGGCTGTTCTGCAGGCCACTGTTCAACAAAGTCGCCATGAGTTTGTAGCCGCCCGTCATGTGTTGGCCGCTGCGCTGGCTAGGGAGCCCAATCAGGCCCAAGGCTGGCTGACCCTGGCTAATTTAGAACGCATTGCCGGCCGCTATGAGGCCGCTCTTAAAGCCTGCGATCAGGTGGCAGTCTCGGGCGCGGCTTTGTATGCGCAGGCTTGTCAGTTAGAAACTCGTTCGATGCTGGGCGAACATGCTCTTGCCCGCCGGGGATTTTCTAAGTTGTCGTTGCAATTTACCGACCGGGACACTCAGGCATGGAGCTTGTCCTTGCTCGCCGAAAGCGAAGAGCGTGCGGGTGACGATGAGATGGCCCTCAAGGCTTACCGTCAAAGCTTGGGCTTGGCCGACGATGCCTATACCACTTTGGCACTGGCCGATCTTTTTTTGCGGACCGCGCGCCCCGCACCGGCCTTAGCATTGCTGCGCAATCAACCGAATAGCGATGCTGTCTTGATTCGTCGTGCCTATGCGACGAAGCTGTTGGGTGATTCGTCTTGGGCCGCCCTGCAGCTCGAAATCTCTGAGCGCTTTCAAGCCTTGGACCGCCGTGGTGATGACCCAAATGCCCATGCACGGGAGCGGGCATTGGCCGCTTTATGGCTAGAAGAGGATGTTGCCAAGGCCTTAAAACTGGCTCAATCGAATCTTGAGATTCAAAAAGAGCCTGCTGACTGGCTGATTGCAGCGACTACGGCACGACTGTTCGCGACCAGAAAGGGCGTCTCCAAAGACATTGATAAACTAAAGCTGGCCTTGCAGGCACAGGGCTTGGTGGATGCACGGGTCCATAAACTCATGGTAAGCCGATGAAGCCGCGCTCTAGCTCTTTGCTTGGGCTGCTGATGCGGTGGCTCTTGCCTCTGGTGCTCCTTGTGAGCGCCCCTCTGTCCTATGCTCATAAGGCGAGCGACGCGTATTTGCAGGTCAGTGAGCCAGGCGGCCTTGATCTGCCGCGCAGCGCACAAGGCGCCTTTCAGCTTAAGTTTTCAATTGCGCTTCGCGATGTGGATGCCCAGATCGAGACCCTGGACCAGAACAATGATCGCCAGTTAAGTTGGCTGGAGGTGCGCGCTGCGATGCCTTTGATTGAGACCTGGGTCCGGGAGGGTTTCAGTGTCATTTGTGGGGACATCCGTAAAACAGTAGGTTGGGCCTTCGATAGTTTGGAGCAACGAAGTGATGGCGCCTATGTCCGCTTGCAAGCTCTGGAAACCTGCCCGGATAAATCAAAATTAGCGGTTCGGTATGAGTTGATGAAAGAGATCGACTCTGGCCATCGCTTGTTGGTGTCGGGCGCGCTGGGTGGCGCGGCCATCGCCACGGTCATTGCACCCCAAGCCGTGGCTCTAAAGTTGACCTCGGGCCGCGCAGCGGCAGCATCGAACGACGATGGCCCACCAAGCTCAGACTCACAAGAGAGCGCGACTTTCAAGAGATTCTTCACGGAGGGCTTTTGGCATCTGAGCCTGGGCTTTGATCACCTCGCGTTTCTTTTAGCCCTGGTGCTGCCGGTCGGCCTGTCGAGGTCCGGATTAATGGGTTTGCTGGGGACCGTCACCACTTTCACGGTGGGCCATTCCGTCACCTTAGGTTTGGCGACCTTCGGATGGGTTGCTTCGCCCGTTTGGGTCGAGCCTGCCATTACCCTGAGTATCGCCGTGACGGCCTTGCTGAATCTCTATTCAGGTTCGTGGCTAGGAAGCACGTTTGGCCGTCAGCTCAGCACCCGTTGGGTCGCCCTGGTTTTTGGCCTAATTCACGGCCTGGGTTTTTCTGGGGTGATGACGGAGGCTGGTGTAGATCGCTCGCTTTTACTGTGGTCACTTGGGGGCTTCAATCTCGGGTTGGAGGCCGCCCAACTACTAGCCATTTTTGTCTGGCTTGGTTTGTGTTTCGCAGTTTTGCGCTGGACGAAATTCAAGTCTGACGATTGGCCGATGGTCGTTCGTGGTGGCTCCACGGCCTTGCTCTTAGTGGCGCTGATTTGGACTGCTCAGCGGATTCTATAGTGAAGCTGACGTGGAAATTGTCCGTGAAGGGTGTGGGCGCACCTCTGGTTTCGTTGTCGCTATTGTGCTTCGGCTTGGTGAGGGCCGATCCCATCCCCGACGATCCGGTGGAGCTCCCACCGGTGAATGTCACTGGGACCAGCGCTGGTTTTTCCGGCGCCGCACTTGCTGGTACTAGTGCAGGCAGCGAAGGTTTGATTTCGAATCGACGCTTAAATGCCATGCCTATGCTTCGCCCTGGGGATGCCCTCGAATCAATCCCGGGCTTGATCGTCACTCAGCACGCCGGCGATGGCAAGGCGAACCAATATTTTTTACGAGGTTTTAATCTCGATCACGGGACTGATTTTTTAACCACCCTGGGGGGCGTTCCGATTAATCTGCCAAGCCATGCACATGGACAAGGCTATACCGATCTTAATTTTTTGATCCCAGAGCTGGTGGAGAAGGTGCGCTATCGCAAAGGCCCCTACTACGCGGACGAGGGCGATTTTTCTTCGGCGGGCGCGGCCCATCTGGATTATTACCGAGCCTTGGAAAGTGCCAGTGCACAGTTCAGCATTGGCGCTGGGGGATATGTTCGAAGCCTATTGACGGGCTCGCCTCACGTCGCCGCCGGACATCTACTCTATGGCTTGGAGATTTTTCATAACAACGGACCTTGGCAGGTACCCGAGAACTATCGCAAGCTCAATGGTGTCTTGCGCTACAGCGAAGGAACCCGCTCTAACGGTTATTCCCTCACGGCCATGGCCTACCAAGGCAAGTGGACGTCCAGCGATCAGATTCCGCTACGCGCCGTGGCAAGCGGCTCATTGAATCGGTTCGGCTCGCTCGACCCGAGCTCTGGCGGAGTCACGTCACGTTATAGTCTGTCGGGGGAGTGGAATCAGCGCGATAAAACGAGCCTGACTCGGGTGAGCCTGTGGGGGCTTCAATCGAGCTTGGACCTATGGTCAAACTTCCAATACTGCCTCAACGAT
>JAYUOT010000385.1:0-10785 GCA_043760705.1 Betaproteobacteria bacterium | reverse complement strand
ATTGGCGATGTCATAACCCTGGCGACTACCCGAGCTTGAAGAGCCGGGTGGGTGATTGCTGGTACCAAAGGTGCCGCTGGTACTGAGCAAGCCACTATCACCGTTGATCTGGCCGGCGAAGAAGTTTGAGACATTATTGTTGGGGCCATTCAAGGCCGTGAGCGCAGCCGCACTGGCGCCAAACTGCATTTGGTCACCAGAGACGGAGCTATCGCCCTCCATCGCGCTCACCAGCAGACGACCGGAGCGCGGTCCGCTTGGCGGAGTACAGAAGCCCGTGATGGTTGCAGCCGCGCTGCCACCAATCTCCGCGCCCACAAACAACGATAGATTGCGCGAAGGCATCGATCCGTTCTGGTAAACCACCGCCAGTGTCCAGCCCGCAGCGTTGGCATTGTTCTCAGCGTTGCCCTGGGTTGCCGGTACGCCGCTGATGGTATAGGTGCCCGCACCGGCTGCGAGCACTAAGCTGGTGACATCCGCGGAGCGAACGTAAAAACAGGGCGTGGTGGTACAGGTTCCGGTACCCGAGGCCGTTCCTTTGGTTTGCGCGGTGGTGGCGCTTGGGGAAATGATCGTGCTTCCCGTCGGCGTAAGGAAGCCTACGGAGTTGTTGATTGAGGCGGAGACGTCCTCGCCGCCGTAGCTGTAGCTGCCGCTCCAGATCAACTCTGCATAAAGAATGGTGCTGCCCGGCGGGATCACGAGCTGGGCAGCGGAGCTGTTCAAACGCCAGTCTGAGGTCGTGCCCGGCGGATACGTGCCATCCACAAGGCTCAAATTGGTGCTTGTAAATGTACCGATGGCACCCGAGGTGCCTGGGGCGTTGGCATTCGCTGCTTTGTCGAGTCCTAAGGTGTTACCGGTAAACGTCACTGCACCATTGGCAATCGTGGAGAAGCGATTGATGTAGGCGGCGTTCGCTCGACCCAGTCCAAGCGCCAATAGCGCGGCGGCCGCCATCAGCCAAAGGCAACGCTTCCAGAAAGAGAGGACCGACAATTTTTTCATTCAACTGTACTTTTACAAAATGAGTTTCTTAGAACTTTCGCGTAGTCTGTGGGTTGGATCTGGTCTCGAATAGGGCCACCGATCAGTCAGCGACAATGGGTCTCCAATGACCGATTAACGGCGAGTCAGGACACACTTATTCAAACTGTTTCGGTGGTTTTGCGACAAGCACTGTGGCCCAAGTCCTTTTTTGACTGAGGCGACATCAGGCCGCAATACCGGCTTGACAAGACCCCCTCTGCAAAACCAGTCACTGCGCATCAGGTACAATTCAGCCAGCAAATCAAGCGCGCCAGGAGAGATTGGCCAACTCATATCGAGTGAGCCGACGCCGAAGGGGAGTCGCCCCAAAAACTCTCAGGCAAACGGACTGGTGCGTCGTTTTAAGTAAGGGGGCTCCACCATCAATTCTATGGAGCCTTTAATTGAATAATCCTTCCGACCTGCGCTACTCTGATTCGCATGAATGGCTACGTGATCACGGCGACGGCACTGCCACTGTGGGAATCACCTTCCATGCGCAAGACGCTCTAGGTGAACTTGTTTATGTAGAGCTACCCGCCGTTGGCCGAAAGCTGATTCAAGGCGAGGCCTGCGTGGTGGTGGAGTCGACCAAGGCCGCCTCGGACGTGTATGCGCCGGTGGATGGCGAAGTGCTGGCCATTAACGTGGCCTTGGCCGAAGCACCTCAAACGGTGAACGATGCACCCTTTGAAGCGGGTTGGCTTTTCAAGATCAAACTGGCCGCACCCGAGCAAGTGAAGACGATGCTGAGCGCCAGCGATTACAGCACTGGCCCTGGAGCCGCCTGATGAGCGCAACCGACCCTTTCGGCAAGAGTATCGCCACCCTGTTCGCCGCCGACGAGTTCCATGCTCGCCATATTGGCCCCTCCGCGCGTGACGAAACCGCCATGCTCGCGCTTCTCGGTCGTGCCTCTCGGCAAGACCTGATCAAGGCAACGGTACCGGCTGCGATTTTGACTGACGAACCTCTGGCCTTGCCTGCGCCTTGCAGCGAAGCCGACGCCGTCGCCGAGTTGCGCGCGATCGGAGCCAAGAACCAGCAATGGCGCAGCTACATTGGTTGTGGTTACTTCGGCACATTGACGCCCGAAGCGATCAAACGAAACGTGCTTGAGAACCCGGGTTGGTATACCGCCTACACACCCTATCAAGCTGAAGTCGCACAAGGCCGACTCGAAGCGCTGCTCAACTATCAGCAGATGGTGATTGATTTAACCGGCATGCAGGTTGCCAATGCCTCACTTTTGGACGAAGCAACGGCCGCCGCTGAGGCGATGGCGGTATGCCGGCGTGCTTCCAAATCCGGGGCCAAGGCTTACTTTGTGGAGGCAGCCACGCATCCGCAAGTCATCTCGGTGATTCGCAGTCGAGCCAAATGGATGGGTATTGAAGTGATCGTCGGCTCGGTTGAGACGATCAAGGTGCAGGAAGTGTTCGGTGCACATCTGCAATCCCCCGACACCCTGGGTCGGGTGAGCGATTTTTCGGAAGTGATCAGTGCCTTGCATGCTTCGGGTGCGAAGGCCTGCATTGGCTCGGATCTGCTGGCCTTGATGCTGATCAAGAGTCCAGGCGAGATGAAGGCCGATCTGGCGATTGGTTCGGCTCAGCGCTTTGGTGTGCCCTTAGGATACGGCGGCCCACATGCCGCTTTTATAGCGGGCAAAGAAGAGTTGGTACGCATGCTGCCGGGCCGCATTATTGGCGTCTCGAAAGATGCTCATGGAGACCCGGCGCTGCGCATGGCCTTGCAAACTCGTGAGCAACATATCCGCCGCGATAAAGCGACCAGCAATATTTGTACGGCGCAGGCGCTGCTGGCGAATATGGCTTCGTTCTATGCGGTATATCATGGACCGCAAGGCTTGTTGCGTATCGCCATGAAGGTCAACGCGATGGCGAGGCTATTGGCGGCCACGATTGAATCCACAATCCGACCGATCCCGACTTACTATTTTGATACCCTGGTCGTGCATGCAGGCAGCGATAGCTTTGGCCTCTTGGCACGTGCCCGCGCCATGCAAATCAACCTGCGCGACTTAAGCGTGCAGGATGCCAACCTTAAGGGACACTTCTCCATCAGCCTGGATGAAACGGTAGGCCTGGCCGACATTGCCGATCTCGCCTATGTGCTGAGTGGCAAACGATTTGAAATCGAAGACGTGCAAGCGCTCGCCGACCAGCTTGGTATTGAGCCGATTAGTTTGCCCGCAAACTTACGCCGTAGCTCCAGTGTCTTGAGTCATCCGGTTTTCAATCGCTATCACAGCGAAACCGAGTTCGTTCGCTACCTCAAGAAGCTCGAGAACAAAGACATTTCCTTGGTGCATTCGATGATCGCGCTGGGTTCTTGCACCATGAAGCTCAACGCGGCCTCGGAGATGGCACCAATCACCTGGCCGGAGTTCGCCAACCTGCACCCATTCGTGCCGCGCGACCAAGCGCGAGGCTACACGGAAATGTTCACTCAATTGGGAGATTGGCTACAGGAAATTACTGGTTTTTCCGCTATTTCTTTTCAGCCTAATTCGGGAGCACAGGGCGAGTACGCAGGACTTCTGAGCATTCGTAATTATCTTGCCAGCAAGGGTGAGTCCCATCGCGATGTGTGTCTCATCCCATCCTCCGCTCACGGCACTAATCCAGCGTCCGCGCAAATGATGGGCATGGACATTGTGGTGGTCGCCTGCGACAGTCAGGGCAATGTTGATCTGGTCGATCTGAGGGCAAAGATCGAGGTTCATCGAAACAAAATTGCTGCGCTGATGATCACTTACCCGTCAACTCATGGCGTGTTCGAAGCCAGTATCAAGGAAATTTGTGCCTGGGTTCATGAGGCTGGCGGCCAGGTGTATATGGACGGCGCCAATCTCAATGCGCAAGCGGGTCTTACCAAGCCAGGCCTGATAGGCGCCGATGTCTGTCACTTGAACCTACACAAAACCTTTTGCATCCCGCATGGCGGTGGCGGACCCGGCATGGGTCCGATTGCGGTCGCATCGCATTTGGCACCGTTCTTGCCCAGTGACCCGGTGGCGAGTTCTTCCAACTCGGTGTCCGCGGCGCCGTTCGGAAGTGCACTGATTTGTACGATCTCCTGGATGTATATCCGTATGATGGGCGCAAGCGGAATTCGCAAAGCGACTGAGGTCGCCATTCTGAATGCCAACTATATGGCGGCCCGCCTGCAAGGCAAGTACGAAGTGCTGTACAAGGGCGAGCAGGACTGCGTGGCCCATGAGTGCATCCTCGATATCCGCCATTTCAAAACGACTTATGGCGTGAGTGCCGAGGATATCGCCAAACGCCTGATCGACTACGGGTTCCATGCGCCAACGCTTTCCTTTCCGGTCGCAGATACCTTGATGGTCGAGCCTACCGAGAGCGAATCGAAAGCGGAGTTGGATCGCTTTTGTGATGCCATGCTGAGCATCTTCGAAGAAGTGCAGGCCATTCATCGCGGCGAATTGGACAAGCTTGATAACCCGCTCAAAAACGCACCCCATACGGCCAAGGAGTTGGCGGCCGAATGGAAGCATGCTTATTCGAGAGAACAAGCTGTATTCCCGCTTCCCTATGTACGTGACGCCAAATTCTGGCCCAGCGTAAAGCGTGTGGACAATGCGGGCGGTGATCGCCACCTGATTTGTACCTGTCCGCCCCTGTCGGAATACGAAGCAGGGCCTGAAACGGCGCGCTCGCAATGAGTGCGGCAGAAAGCGCTGGAGATTTGAAGCACATCCCTTTAGATGCATTGCACCGAGAACTCGGCGCCAAATTCGGCAGCTTCGCAGGCTTCGACATGCCCATTCAATATCCTGCCGGCCTGAAGCAAGAACACCTCGCGACACGCGCGCAAGCGGGCTTGTTCGATGTGTCCCATATGGGGCAGTTGAGCATCACGCCAAAAGATGGCTTGATCACGACCTTGCAGGCCGAACTAGAGGCCGCACTGCCGGTGGATTTCGTGGGATGGCCCGTGGGCTTGCAGCGTTATTCTCTCCTTCTCAATGAACAAGGGGGGATCGAAGATGATTTGATGTTGGTCAATTTAGGATCCTCCGTCGCCATGGTGGTGAATGCAGGCAATCGTGACCAGGACTTTGCCCTGCTCTCTCAACGCTGCCCCGGATTAACTTTCGCTTGGGTGGAGGCCTCTTTAATCGCGCTGCAAGGCCCCGCCGCTGAGAGCATTCTCGCAACCCTGGATGCACAAGCACTTGGCATGCGCTTTATGGACTCCAGGACCTTACTACTGGACGGCGCGCCTTGCTTTACAACTCGCTCAGGTTATACCGGTGAAGATGGCTTCGAGATATCGATCCCTTCGGACCATGCTTTGAAAGTCGTGCGCCGCATTCTTGGCGATCAAAGAGTACAACCGGTCGGGCTGGCGGCGCGAGATACGCTGCGCCTTGAAGCTGGCCTACCCTTGCACGGTCATGACATTACGGCCAGCACGACGCCGATTGAGGCCAGCTTAAACTTTGCGATCCCAAAATCACGTCGCGCGGATGGCGAGAAGGCCGGAGGTTTTCCCGGCGCGGCGGTCATTCTTCATCAATTGGCGCAAGGGGTAGCTCGCAAACTAGTCGGTTTGACTAGTGACGACCCGATTCCGATTCGTCCCCACAGTGCGGTACTGAATGCGCACAAGGAAGTGCTTGGAGAAATAACCAGTGGCACGGTATCGCCAAGCCTTGGCAAGCCCATCATGTTGGCGTATCTTCCTGTTACAGTATTGACGGATAAGCAAGGCCAAGGCGGCACCAGCTTGTTTGCGGCAGTGCGCGATAAGCGCCCGGGCATCAAGGTCGTTGCCTTACCATTCGTTGAGAAACGTTTCAAGCGCTGAAGCCAAAATTTAGTATAGAAACCGGAGGAGAGATTAAAATGCAAGATGTTGTCCAAAAAGGTAAAGTGCACTTCGCTCTGAGTCCCAAAACCACGTGGATGAGTGTCGCTTTTGCTGGCCTGATGGCAAGCTGTGGCGGTGGCTCTTTGTCAGGTAACCCGAGCATTCCAGCCCCAAAATCGGGCCTGGTACCCCCTGAGCTGACGGTGTCCTGTCCGATTACTGACTCGTCCATCGACTCGCTGGTCACCAAGGGTACGGGACTGGCCTTTAATGGCGCATCGTTTGGAAACGTCGGAACCTATACCTATTACCTTTCTGAGGCAACCGCGAAAGTCTCGGCGAAAGACGCTTGCGCGGCGACCCTTGTCGATCTAAAAAACGCTGCTGATGCGAGCGGTATGGTGGCCTACAAGTTTGACGTCGTCATCATTACACCCACCGAGGCCACCAAGGCGAACGGCACGCTACTTTATGAAGTGAACAACCGCACCAACACGCCGTCCTTTGCGGCCTTGCAAGATAGCAATGGGCAAGACCTTTTCACCAATGTGAAAGCAAGCATTACGGGCGCGGCAGGCGGAGGAGTCACTACGGGTAGTGGGGCGGGCAATGGATTTCTTTTGAACCAGGGCACCACCGTGGTCTGGTCGGGCTGGCAAGGCGATCGCCCCCAATCACTGACCGCAGCGACTGCAGCGATTAGTGCGACAACAAAGTGGTACGCGCCCGGTATGTCGCTTCCGGTGGCGCTCGATGCAGGCAACGGCAATAGCAAGATTACTGGCCCCGTGCAAGATGAGTTCGTTGCCGACAACGCGAGCTCCAACTTACTTGGAACCTACTACAACATGGCGGCCGGTGCAGCGGCCAATGCCACCCTCACGATCCGACGAACTGCGCTGGAAGCACCCATCACGGTCGACAAATCGTTATGGACCTACCAGGCGGGAACAGGCAGTGCTGAAGGGGGCAATACCACCACGGCTGGATATGGTTTCGTCACGATTGATCGGGCGGGTGTGCGCGCCAATTCAAACTACGCCGCCGCGCTTGATGCGGCCAGTGATAGTGGTTCAATTTATCACTTCAGTTACACGGCGGTGGATCCAAAACCTTTCGGTCTGGGTTTTCTTGGGCTGCGCGACTTGATTTCGTTCTTGCGTAACGACGCCAAGGACGCGGTCGGCAACGCCAACCCTTTAGCCGGTCGTATTAAGGTCACGATGGCCACTGGCATTTCCCAATCAGGTCGCTACCTGCGTGACTTCCTTTGGCAGGGTTTCAATACCGATAAACTTCAGCGACGCGTCTTCGACGGTATGTTGCCTCTGGTTGGAGGGTCGCGCAAAACCTATACGAACTATCGTTGGGCCAAGCCAGGCGACTACTCCCGCCAGCACGAAACACATTTCACCCCAGGCGATCAATTCCCGTTCGGCTATGCCACCTTGACTGATCCGGTGTCAGGAAAAACCGACGGACTGATGAAAAAATGCACCGAGGTCAATACCTGTCCCAAGGTGTTTCAATACGACAGCCCGATTGAGTTCAACGGCGCCCGTGCGTCGCTGACGGTGACCGATGGCGCCGGCAAAGACGTCGCCATTCCCGGCAACGTACGGATGTTTTATGCGCCGGGCACCTCGCATGGCCCGCAACAGCTTGCGAATAACGCGAGTAGTCAGCCCGACCTTTCGATTGATCGCACCGTCGCCAGCACGGCTGCCTCGCTGTCGCCGGGCGCTTTGAACGCAAGTACGGCCCTTTATCGAGCTCTACTTTCGAATTTGGAGGCTTGGGTCAAAGGAACAGTCATCACGCCGCTGGCCAGCAATTTCCCCAGTGTCGCGGCGGGCACCATGGCCGTGCCGACCACGGTGCCGTCCAGTCTCAGTTCACCCGATCTTTCGACGCTTGGCTTGGGCTTCAATGGCGGCTACAACACCCTGACTTTGAACGATGAAAGCGTGATCCCCACCCTGCCCTCGACAAAATCCTACGTCGTGCATCAGCCCACCACGGACGGACAGGGCAATGACAAAGCAGGCGTGAAAATGCCTGATTTTGCGACGCCGCTGGCCACCTTCAAAGGCTATAGCCTTCGCAAGACGGGCTTTGTGGCCGGCGATCAAAATAGCTTGAGCAGTTCGCAGCTAGCCTTTGCCTTAACGACTTCTTCCAAGAAGCTTGGCGACCCTCGTCAAAGTATTCAGGAGCTTTACGTGAATAAGGCAGGTTATGTCACGAAAGCGTATGCCGCCATTGATGCGCTCGTCGGTGACGGCTTGATGTTGGCGGACGATGCGGCGCTGTACAAGAATCGCGTGGTCATGCAGAGCCTGCAACCGAACTTTGCTCTTTTGCCTTAGTGAGCGACCAGCCCCAAGGGTAAGTGCTTAGCGGTAAGTAAAACTACTAGCCCCGCGCTTACCCTTTGTTACAACCTTTTGCCGTGACAAGCGTTATTCTGAAATCTCAGTTGGAGAAGGACGAAAGACCATGGCTAGGCGGGTTCAGATTTCAGGATTCGGCAGACTACCGCTCACGCTCCTAGCGTTGCTCGGCCTTTTCCTAGGCGGCTGCGCCGTCGTCGCGCCAGATGCTGGACAGGGCTACCCGGTAGTCTCGCAAAGTGGTGGCTACGCAGTGACTCCCGGTTACCCTTCTGCACCGGCCTATTCAGGTGCCCCCGTTTATGGCGGCTCGCCTGCTTATGGTCCATCCGGCTATGGTCCATCCGGCTATGACAATGGTCCCTACTACGGATCGCCTCAGCCTTACTTTCCGCCTTCGGTGTATTACGCGCCGCCGATCATCGTTGCACCCCCTATCATCGTGAGGTCGGCACCGTTGATTGCACCGCACTATGCCTACGGCGCCGCCCGCCCCGTCGTGGTGAATCCAGCGCCCTTTGTTGTGCCACCGCGGGTCATTGCACCTACGCAAGGGGTTGCACAGATTGTGCAGACCCGCCCAGGCTACGGCACAGCGCCGCCGCAAATCTATAGCCCGCGAGTTCAGGCCATGCCTTCTGCGCCGCAGAGCTTTCACAATGGCGGCTATTTCTCAGGTGGGTCTCACTCGGGTGGCTCTCACTCGGGTGGCTCTCTTACCGCGCCCGGCTTTCGGTCGGCGCCAAGCGTAGGTGCAGCGCCACGTCAGGGCGGCTCTGGAAGCTCACGAAGGTCCCGTTAAAATTAAGGTCGCGTCGGCCGATGAAACTGCGGCCTGCGCCATGCCTCATTGTTGACGCCTTAAGGCCCCTCGCCTTTCAACAGCAATTCCTGAAGCTTCGCCGGTGAATATTCACCCCCTCGCAACTGGGCCACAAAGGCCTCGGCTTTTGCGCTGTCGGCATGAAATTTTAAGTACATGCGACGCACTTGATCTTCATCACAAAGACTTAACTCCATTTTGAAATCGACACGCCCGGAGCGTATGGCGGCCTCATCCAGAAGCTCCGGTTTATTGGTCGTCAAAAAGATCACCGAGCCCTCGTGCGAGGCCACTCCATCGAGAGCATTCAGGAAGCCCGAATAAGAGAGTTTCACACCTTGATCGGCTTTTTCCCTTTGCCGGAAAAACGAATCGATATCTTCGATCAAGATCACCGAGCGGGGTGGCACCGAAGCCAGTAAGTTACCAATGCGCTCATCGGTAATATTGGGTGAGGCGAGGCTAAACGTACAGACGTTGAGCTTGAGCTCAGAGGCAAGCGCAGTGACCAGCGACGTCTTGCCAGTACCTGGCGCCCCAAAGAGCAAATAACCTCGGCGCCAGGGAATGCCAAGCTCCTCATAGCGGGTCTTGGATATAAAGAACTTCTGCAAATCGCCGAGAATGCTCTCGATCTGGCCCTTTTTGAGAATAATTGAAGCGAGCTTGCGGTTATTGCCAAGACGTGCGCGCATCCACTCCGAGTTGTAGGGGCTTGGAATGTAGATCGCAATCTTATTGAGCTCGCGCGACATGCGTGCTAGCAGTGCTTTTTCAATCAACCCTTCCAGAAATTTGCGCGAGCGCCCAAAGGTCGAGAGCTTGATTTTTTCCAGAACAGTATTGGCTGCTGTGACTTCGCGGGTCATCCACATCAAGCGGCCGTCCATCATAAAAAGATGAAAGCCCTCCCCTGGCGACAGGAATGCCTGTGGCCGACCGCCTTGTTGTAGCTCCTCCAGCAGGCCCTGATAGTCTGGCCCCTGACGTACCGAGCGCACTGTGAAGTTATTGATGCGGTGCAGAGCGGTTTGCTCGTGCATGTACTCGACGAGCGTTGTAAAGATCAGCTCGTCGCGGTTGTCGAAGCTGAGCGTCACCACCATGTAGTGATGCGCCCAGGACCAAAGCTTGACGGGCACATCTTTAAGCCACAGGGCCACTACACCCATGGCACCGAGCACCAAACCCCCCGAGAGAAACTGGTTCTGGTCGATCAGAACTTTAATCGCGTCAATCATTTCTTTGCTTAGTCTGGCTTAATATTGGCGCGCTTGATCACCGCCGACCATTTCTTGATTTCGCCCTTTACGAAGAGGCCAAATTGTTCGGATGAGCCGGGGCGAACCTCAGCGCCTTGTCCGAGCAAGCGTTCCTTCACGGCGGGATCGGAGAAGGCTTTTTGAGAGTCACTACTGATCTTGTCGACGATCTCTTTAGGGGCGCCTGCGGGTATCCAGAGTCCGGCCCAGGAATAAGCTTCATAGCCTTTGAGTCCGGCCTCGTTCATGGTCGGCACTTCAGGCAATAAAGGGGAGCGCTCGGGGCTGCCGACGGCAATGGGTCGCACCCGGCCAGACTTCACCTGCGCAATCGCGGTCGGGCCATCGGCAAACATCATCTGTACCTGCCCGCCGAGCAAATCCGCCATAGCGGGTGCCGAGCCGCGATAGG
>JAYUOT010000384.1:0-4784 GCA_043760705.1 Betaproteobacteria bacterium | reverse complement strand
CTTCACTGGTCTTCAGCACCCAGGCACTCACCCAAGCGGAGCCCACGTAGTACAGGTTGTCGAAGGCCTGCCCTGGCTCGGGCGACGGCTGATTAATGAGCTTGGCCAGCCCCTCGTCCATGGCCGCGCTCGGTGCTGCGCGCACCGCCGGTTGCGGATTGCAAATCGGCATGAGGAACTTCAAATCCTCGCCTGCAATTTGCCGAGCGTCGGCCACATGCTGGTCCACTGCGCCTTGCGTAGCGGGAGGCTCGGGGGTGGTCGTGCAGGCCATCAGTGCGGCAAGCGCCAGGCTGCTGAGGGATATTGATCGAAACATGTCGTCTCCATATCGGTTGAGGGCGACTTGGCCCCAGTGACTTCTTGAATCTGAATCATCATACGACAGTTCATGCAAACGCTTGCGGCCTTGGTGCATCGTCCGATATTGCATCGGCGTTGTCAATTAAACATCCACGAGGCGAGGGTCCGGCAAGCACCGTCCAGTACCAGGCAGAGCAGGTGAATGTTTAGGTTGGCGTCCGAGCCACAACGAAGTTGCAGCGCAGACGGACTTGCTTGCGTTCAACCCTATGCAAATGGTCTGCGCGTCGCCGCAAACTGCCGCATGGTGCTAGCAGCGACTCATGTACGGCGCCAAGAAATCGCGGCCGGGCATGAGATCAATGAGTTGCGGCTGACGCATTCGTTTTTTTCGACAACGCACTAACTATTTGAAGCCTAAAGCACGTGGCAGCCAAGTACTTAGAGCAGGAACAAAGGTAAGGATAATTAACACCACACCATGCGCCCAGAGAAACGGCTTGAGTTCTCGAACCAAATCGGACAGTGGCACCTTGGACACGTTCGACGTGACAAACAGCAGGCCGCCGACCGGAGGCGTAATCATGCCCAGTGTCAGGTTGTAGATGACGATCATCGAGAAGTGAATCGGATCCACGCCCAGCTTGAAGGCGACCGGGGCCAAAATGGGTACCAAGACCATCACGCCAGGCAATGGCTCCATAAAAATGCCGAACACCAGCAGGAACAGGTTCACCACCACCAGGAACATCCAAGGTGACAGTTTCATAGCGATCAACCAATCCGCCATGGCCTGCGGAACGCCTTCAATCGTTAAAAGCCACGCAAAAGAATTGGACATGGCGATGATGAGCAGGACCGAGGCCGTGAGCATGGCCGAGTAAGCGAGAATGTTGGGGACCGCCGACCATTGCAAGGTGCGATAAACATACTTGCCACAAATCAAGGCGTAAAACACGGCCACCACGGAAGCCTCTGTAGGAGTGAATACGCCTGCACGCATGCCCCCCAGAATAATCACAGGCAGGGCCAGTGCGGGTAAGGCGCGCCAGGTGTTCTTTAGAATCACTTTAAGTGGAGGCAGCTCCCCCTCGCCGCGATAGTTCCGCTGGCCGGATACATGCCAATTCACAATACACATCGCGATGGCGATCAAAATACCTGGCAAGATCCCCGCGACAAAAAGCGTGCCGACGGAGACACGATCATCTTGCAGGGCATAGATGATCATGATGATCGAAGGCGGGATGATGGGACCAACAATGGCTGTCGCGGCGGTGAGCGCTGCAGCATAGGAGCGGTCATAGCCGGCCTTATCCATCATGCGGATCAGCATTGAACCCGGACCGGCAGCGTCGGCCAGCGCAGAGCCTGAGATTCCCGAGAAAAACGTCAGCGATACGACATTGGTGTAGCCCAGCCCTCCGCGCTTGTGCCCCACGAACTGACCGGCAAATCGCAGCAACACTTCCGTCAATGAACCACCGCTCATCAACTCCGCCGCGAGAATAAAGAAGGGAACCGCCATGAGTGGAAAGCTGTCGACCCCGCTAAAAGTTTCCTTCAGCAATACCAGCATGGGATAGGCATCGGTGAGCAGCAAGGCTGTCGCTGTCGCAAGCCCGAGTGCAAAGGCAACGGGTACGCCCAAGCCCAGAAAAAGGCAGGCCGATAGGATGAGTACGAGGCTCGGGCTCATGAGGAGGGTCAAATCTAAGATGGGAACAAGCGGGTCAACGTGGCGACAGTCTAAAAGTGACGACAGACTAAAGCGAAGCGCTGGCGGTCGCATCGAAATGCCCATCACTTGAAAAGCGACGGTGCAAAATATAATCCTTGAGAATCAGCAAGAAGTGAATCAGGAGCAAGAGTCCGCCCACAGGAATCGCCGCATAGATATAACCAAAGGGAATTTGGGTCGAGGCGGTGAGTTGCAGCATCGCCCTTTGCATATAAGCGTAACCCGTCCAGATCAGCATCAGAAAAAACCCGATCAAGAGCAGCGCAACCAGGGCGCGCATCGCCTTGGCAAGCGTGCCAGGCGCCGCGTCCTGAAGGTTCTCAATCGCGATATGCCCGCCATAGCGCAACACAATGCCGGAACCAATAAAGGTCAGCCAAATCATCATATGGCGCGACACTTCCTCACCCCACTCAATCGACGCATTGGTGAGGTAGCGCAAAACGACGTTCGCGAACACGATGAGCGCCATTCCCGCCAACAGCAGGATCATCGCCCAGCGGTTGGTCGCCAGAAAATAGCGCTCAAAGGTTTGCATTGGCAATGTCGCGCAGGCTCGTTCAGCGTACTTCTTGGATTTTGCGAATATTATCCGCGCCGAACTCTTTCGAGTAACTCACATAAGCGGGTATGAGAGCCTCGCGAAAAGCCGCCCCATCGACCTTCCGTGTGATCTTCATGCCTTCTTTTTCAAGAATCGCCAGACCATTGTTCTCGTCATCATTGACGCGCTTGCGCTGAGCCGCCGTAGCCAGTTTTGCGGCATTGGTGAAAACGACTTTGTCGGCATCACTCAATTTGTTCCACACCTTGGGTGACAAAAGGATGAGCGCGGGAGAATAGACATGGCCGGTCATGGAGAGATATTTTTGAACCTGCCAAAACTTTGATGCCAGGATGACTGGAATTGGATTTTCCTGACCATCGACCGCGCCTTGCTGGAGGGCGCCAAACAATTCTGCGAAGGACATCGGCGTCGGCAAAATGCCGAACGTCTTATAGCCGTCCATGTGCACTTTATTCTCCATGGTGCGCATCTTCAAGCCAGCGGCATCGGCAGGCTTGCCAATTTCCCGCTTGTTGTTGGTCATGTGGCGGAAACCGTTTTCGGTCCAGGCCAGAGCAATCAGCCCTTTACCGGGAAACTTGGTCAGAAGATCTTGTCCAATCGGGCCGTCCAGGACTTTGCGGGCGTGATCATAATCCTTGAACAGAAAGGGAATGTCGACAATCTTGACTTCGGGCACGAAGTTACCCACCGGGCCAGTCGACGTGTTGAGCAAATCCAGTGTGCCGAGCTGAATTGCCTCAATCATTTCGCGTTCGCCGCCCAGTGCAGCGGCTGGAAATTGTTTGCAAATAAAGCGTTTTTGAGTGGCCCGTTCGACCTCATCACAAAACACCGTGGCTCCGACACCATAATGCGAATCCTTGGCTACAGCATAGCCAAATTTGAGTTCAGTTTGCGCCGACGCAGTCGTTGCAAAGCTCAGGGCGCTTGCCAAGGTGAACCCTAGCGTCAATAGCTTCATTTTGTCTTCCATCATAATTTCTTGTTTAGGGAGTAAGCCGCGAATCGGTCCAGGCGCGACGTCGAGCCGCTACAGCCTGGAGCAATATACACGAGTCTGGCCTACTCATAATACCGAGGCCACGTCGTTGCGGGGACCTTTAATGCCCTGCGTTAGAGTCCATGGAACCCATTCAACGTCGCAAGCTCTACCATGAGGTGCTCGATCGTTTACAGCACCGCATCAAGAGCGGAGAGCTCGCTCCCGGCGATCATTTGCCGTCCGAGCGTGAATTGATGGAGTTTTATGGCGTGGGTCGCCCCACGGTGCGCGAGGCTCTACAGGATATGGCGCGCTCGGGCATTGTCGAGATTACCCAGGGCGAGCGGGCTCGGGTGGCAGTACCCACAGCGCAGCCCCTCATTGAACAGATGGCCGGTGGCGCACAACATTTGCTTCGTATCCAGCCCGACATGCTCGATCATCTTAAAGAAGCCCGGGTCTTTTTGGAGGCGGGTATGGCGCGACTGGCTGCTGAGCGCGCCTCGCCGAACGACGTGTGCGGCTGCGTCAGCGATTGGAAGAGCATCGCCTCGCCTTGGCGCAACACGATGAATTTCCGGCACGGGACAAAGCGCTGCACCGTGAAATTGCGGCCATTAGCGGCAATCCCATTTACCCGACGATTGTCGAGGCGCTCTTTAACTGGGCCAGGGAATACTATCGTTCCATTGTGCGTGCGCCAGGTCTTGAGGTGTTAACGCTTGCGGAGCACGAACGGATCATCGAGGCCATTGCAGCCCACGACGGGGCCGCTGTAGAGCAGGCCATGCGAGATCATTTGACTCGGGCCAACGAGCTCTATCGGCCTGTGGAGTAATAGCCGACCGACCGTGACGATGTGACCCGGTGACGATGACCATGGCCGTGACCACCGACGGCCCGGCGCAGCCCTCTTCGCCCACTCCGCTCGATAGGTCTCAGCCAAGCACCTTTCCAAAGAAATCTTCGCTGCCCATTTGCCCACCCTTCAAGACCACCTGCAAGCCATCGACACTTGCATCCTCCGACCAGGCACGGCACAAGGGAGCCCCAGGCGCCAATGCCGCATCCACGCTGAGGGCGACCACGTTAAGCGCACTCATGATGACGCCTGAGCTATCTCCGCCAGCGACCGCCAGTCTATGCAAAGTAGGCGCACGCGCCAGCAGTCGCTGGGTCACTTGTGC
>JAYUOT010000383.1:0-4784 GCA_043760705.1 Betaproteobacteria bacterium | reverse complement strand
CGGCGCCGATAGGCAGGCGTAGCCACAAACTGGTGCCAATGATCGCGTTCACTGGCCAAGACCATTAAGGTGGGGGCACTGATACGTCTCCACAAGCTCAAAACTTCCTCCACCTGGTACAAAATGGGCGTTGAAAGCTTATGGGCCGGATCGGCCAGAAGCTCCCACTCACCGGCGCTATTTTCCTGTGACCAATGTTCGGCTAAAAAAGCCGCTTTATCTGGGGTAAGGCGGGCATTGTTTTTCATCAAACGGGTGGCCACCTCATTGAGGTTGGCGTAGGTTCTTAATCTCGTTCCGGTTTTGAGCTCGTCGAGAAAGCGGCGATAGTGACTCGCAGCCTGATGCGGGTGTGTTCCCGGCATACCGGTACCCTCTAAATTGACCAGCTTCGCGATACGTTCTGGCCGCACGCCTGAGTAAAGCATGGCCACATTACCGCCCATGCTGTGCCCAACCAGATGGACTTGATCGAGCTCGAGCGCGTCAAGCACCCTATCTAGGTCCGCTAGATAGTCGGGGAACCAGTAGGTATCACATTGCGGGTGACTGGTCAGGCCAAAGCCGCGCCAGTCAATCGCCATCACCCGCCAGTCTTTTTGAAACGCGTCGACCATGAACTGAAATGAGGCGGAGACATCCATCCACCCATGCAACAAAACCATCGTCGGCGACGACGCGTCAGCGGCTCCCGTCAACCACTCGCGTACATGATATTGAAGCCCACGCACCTTGAAAAAGTGCGAACGACTCTTGAATTTTGCCTGGTATGCCTTGACGGCAAGCTTAGGGGAAAGCGAATTCAATCGGCACTCAGCTTCGTCCACAAAGCCGCTCCTTTGGCGTCTTTCTCCATCGCTTTCAAATAGGCCCAATGAATCTCTAAATCTTCATTCGTCAGCTGTAGGTTCAGCAGATTAGGTGGAGGCCAATCGACATTGCTGAACTCCTCCGCGCGCGATTGTGCGTCACCGGCAATGCCTAGACTATCTTGACCTCGGGTCATAGCCAGGTACACATCGGCCAATAGCTCAGCATCTAGCAAGGCGCCATGTAATTTTCGATGAGCATTGGAGATGCCATAGCGTTCGCAAAGTGCATCCAAACCGTTGCGCTTACCGGGGTGCAGTTCGCGGGCCATCGCCAAGGTGTCCAAAATGCCTCCCGAATAACTGGGAAATTTTTCAAGCTTGACCCGGCCTAGCTCAGCATTCAAGAAACCCACGTCAAAGGGTGCGTTATGAATCAAAATCTCTGCGCCTTGCACAAATTCAAGAATCTCCTGAGTCCGCTCAGAAAACAAAGGCTCCGTCGACAAGCGCTCGCGACTCAGGCCATGCACCGCCAACGCTCCCTCATCAATATCGCGTTCGGGATTGAAATACAAATGCAAATGCCGACCCGTTAGACGACGATCCACGATCTCGACGCAGCCGATCTCAATCACCCGGTGGCCTTGTTCGGGTTGCAGACCTGTGGTTTCGGTATCTAACACCACTTGCCGAAGCATTTTCAATCGGGGCTCCTGTTGACTACGAAATACATTTCTGGTCTGGTGTTCCACAAATAACTGGTTATCGACGAAAATAGCACAACTCTGGTTTCTCTCTCAGAAGCCACCTTTCGCGCCGAACGGCTTCACCTGTTGCAAGCAAATATATGAATCTCTCCAAATCCAATCACGGTTCACTGCCTCACCTGCCTTTACCTCAAGCACGGGACACGGTGCTCAACTTAGGCGCCTCAAAAATCCGCGAGGTTGCGAATGCGGGCATGGGTCAAGAAGATGTTTTGGCGTTCTGGTTCGGCGAACCCGATAGTGTGACTCCCGCCTTCATCCGTGAGGCGGCGAAGGCTGCCCTGGATGCCGGTGACACTTTCTATCGCCACAATCTAGGCTTAGCCGAGCTTCGAGCGGCCCTCGCCAACTACTTGAGTCGCTCAAATTCTGGCTCCAACCCGAGCTATAATCCGAGCTATAATCCGAGCTTCAGTCCGAGCTTCAGTCCGAGGACGATTCGTGCAGATCAAATCGCCGTGACGAGCTCAGGGGTCAATGCGCTCATGTTGGCGGCGCAAGCGATTCTTGAACCTGGCGACAAAGTCGTGGCGGTGGTTCCCTTGTGGCCGAATCTCACGGAAATTCCCGCCATTTTGAACGCTCAAGTGGAGCGTCATAGCCTGGACTTTAGCCCCGACGGGGGCTGGACACTCAACCTTGAGACACTCCTCGAACGTATTACCGATCAGGTGCGCGCGGTCATCATCAATTCTCCCAACAACCCCAGCGGCTGGACGATGAGTGGTGCGCAGCAAGCCAGGCTGCTCGCCCATTGTCGCGAGAAAGGCGTCTGGATACTTTCTGACGAAGCCTATGACCGCATCGTGTTCGATGGCTCCTATCAAGCCCCTTCAATGCTTGATCATATGCAAGCCAATGATCGAGTGTTCATCGCCAATACGTTTTCCAAAACCTGGCAAATGACAGGCTGGCGGCTAGGTTGGTTAGTCGGCCCCACAAACGTCATTGAGCAAATCGGTAAACTGATCGAGTTCAATACCTCTTGTGCTCCAGGCTTCGTGCAAAAGGCCGGCCTTGAGGCGGTGCTTCACGGAGAAGCAAGCACCCGACTATTCGTCGATCAACTTAAACTGCGGCGCGATCATTTGATTCAATTAATCGCACGGATGGATCGCGTTCAAGTGGCAAGCCCGCCCGGGGCGATGTACTTGTTCTTTAAAGTTGCAGACATGAAGGACAGTCTTGAAACCTGCAAACTTTGGGTGCGTGATTACGGCTTGGGATTGGCTCCTGGCTCAGCCTTCGGCCCGGAGTCGGCTGGGTTTATTCGCTGGTGTTTTGCGAAGTCAACCGACTTGCTGGACGAAGGCGCGAGCCGCATGGTTCGGGCGCTTCAGGATGGGGCCGTGAGGTAAAGTGGTGTTCAGGCGCGCGCTTCACCTTGGCACGCCCAAATTCGCTAGCTCGTCAGCACGTTCATTGCCCGGATTGCCAGAATGGCCTTTCACCCAACGCCACTCAATTTCATGAAGAGCAAGGAGCGGCTCGAGTGCCAGCCATAGATCAAGGTTTTTGACCGGTTTTTTGTCGGCCGTCCGCCAGCCGCGTGCTTTCCAACCCGCCATCCACTCCTGCACACCTTTTTTTACGTACTGTGAGTCCGTATATATACGCACGGCGCTGGGTTTCTTCAAGACCCTCAGAGATTCGATCACCGCCGTGAGTTCCATACGATTATTGGTGGTCTCCAGTTCGCCGCCGAAGAGCTCTTTGCGATGTGTCCCGGAACTCATCAATGCGCCCCAACCTCCTCGCCCCGGATTTCCTTTGCAGGCACCGTCACTGTAAATTTCTATCATCGTCCAATCGGTCCATCATGTTGATTCAACTTTCTTTGTCTTAAAATTCTTTGGCTGCATCCTGTCGCACACCCTGAACCTGAACGACCTTGCCGCGTAGCGCTTTACCTTTCCAGGCTGGACCAATCAAACGCATGCCCGCCACATGTTTCACAGCAGTGACGCAATACACAGCGCCACACACGGGCCAAAAGCGATCACCCAAAACTTCAAAAAAACCAGTTCGGCTCAAGGTCTTTTCACTAGCGCTCAAAGGACGGTAACACCCAAAACTGGCACGATCAAACTCAATTTCGAGCAGCTTGAGCCAGTCCCGTAGCCGGGAAAGCGGGATCATTTTAGTCTGACGCGGAAGTTTGGGAGTAAACCACCAGGAGGTCAGTAGATGGCGTGCCCCCCAGAGGCTAAATGGATTCAGACCCAACACAATCACTCGGCCCTCGGGTCGCAGCACTCGCTCCACTTCGCGCAATAACTGATGGGGGTCCGCAGAAAACTCCAAGACATGGGGCAAGATTAAGAGATCAACCGATTGCGACTCCAGGGGCAGAGCTTCAAACTGGTCAGTCAGCACGGGCAGCTCCTGTGAAAACAGCGCGACCTGACTGGCATACTGAGCACTTAAAACCACTCGACGCAAGGGCATTCGATTAGCGCGCAAGGCTTCAAGAGCAGGTGTACCGCACTGAAATGCATTAAAGCCAAAAATATCGCTCACCCGATCATCAGCAATACTTTGTTCCCAAGCCAGTAGGTACTGCCCAGAGGCCGTCTCTAACCACGCCGACCAATCGGTATCCAAAAAATCGGCGCTAACGTCGCCCGGAGAAGGAACAGTCATAAAACTCTTGAAGTCTAAGCAGTCGGAAAGAGGCAAGTGGGCGTTGGCCATTACGGCAAGAAGCCCGTGCTAAGGCTCTTTTTATCACGACTTGGGTGGCGTTGGCTGCACATGCTAAAAACGCGCTATTTTGTGGAGGCATTTCTGGGCCCCACTAGGGGATTCTTCCTAGTAGAAAAAATTGTTTCACAGTGCGAATTCGGGTACTATCCAACCTCGCGCGAGGATTCACTTTGAATATCGCAAGTTTTCCATAAAAATCAATGAGTTAGGAGCTTGGCTTGAAGCAGACTCAAAATGCGACTTCTACGAATACATCTCAGCGCGGTTTAGCCGCGATAATCATCGGCCTGGCAAGTCTACTTGGAGCCTGTGCCGGAACCGGCACCAGTCAAGCCCCTATACCCATTTCTGCGGGTGGCTCGACCCACGCTCCCGACTCAACAAAAGCGACCCAAGCCTCTCGGACCTCCAAGCTGAGCGACAAGGTTGGCGAAGCGAAACTTAGCATGGCCGCGAAGCGTCCGGCCCCGTCGACCATTGATCGCACGATTGGAACGGC
>JAYUOT010000382.1:0-4791 GCA_043760705.1 Betaproteobacteria bacterium | reverse complement strand
CCGAGAAAATCACCGTGGTCTTACCGGCGACCAAGCCTCGCAATCCCTTGGTGGTCCCCGCGCTGCATAAAAAATCGGGCAAGCATGGGCCCAGCCCTGGCGGCGAGCGCAAGCGTGCCAATGATGCGGCGAAGAAAGAAGCCTTGGCGGGGAAAAAGCCTTGAACAAATCAGAGCGCGAGACAAGCTAGCTCTCTCCCGACCCTATCGAATGCAAATCAAAAAAAATATGATCACCCTAAAACATCTCATCAACGGCAAATCGGTCGACAGTGCCCAGCGCTTCGAGAGCATCAATCCAAGCAACCAGGAGGTGATCGCCGAGGTCGCCGCTGGCGGTGAGGCGGAAGTCGCGCTTGCAGTGGCGGCGGCAAAAGAAGCTTTTCCAAAATGGGCTGGCACGGCACCGGCGCAGCGTGCCAAGCTGATGCGAAAACTCAGCGAATTGATTCTTAAAAATGTTGACGACATTTCGGCGACGGAAACGCAAGATACCGGTCAGGTGATCAGCCAAACGCGTAAGCAGCTCATCCCGCGCTCGGCGGACAATTTCACTTATTTTGCGGAGATGTGTACCCGTGTCGATGGCCATACCTACCCTACCGAAACACATCTGAACTACACCTTGTTTCATCCGGTCGGTGTGTGCGCCTTGATCAGCCCTTGGAACGTGCCGTTTATGACCTCCACCTGGAAGACGGCGCCCTGCCTGGCGCTGGGCAATACGGCCGTGCTCAAGATGAGCGAGTTATCTCCGCTCACCGCTTCAAGGCTCGGCGAGCTGGCCTTGGAAGCGGGCATTCCCGCCGGTGTTCTGAACATTGTGCATGGCTATGGCAAAGAGGCAGGCGAAGCGCTGGTGAAGCACCCCGATGTGCGCGCCATTTCATTCACCGGTTCCACCGCGACGGGTAACCGGATTGTCCAGCAAGCCGGCTTGAAAAAATACTCGATGGAGTTGGGTGGCAAATCACCCTTCATTATTTTTGAAGATGCGCAATGGGACCGTGCGCTTGATGCGGCCGTGTTCATGATCTTCTCCAATAATGGTGAGCGCTGCACGGCTGGCTCACGCATCCTGGTGCAACAATCCATCTATGCCGATTTTGTTCAGAAGTTTGTAGCGCGTGCGAAACGCATCAGCGTCGGTGATCCGATGGACGACAACACTATCGTTGGGCCGATGATCAGCCCGGCGCATTTGGCCAAGGTACGAGGCTACATTGAGTTAGGCCAGAAGGAAGGCGCGCAAATGCTGTGCGGCGGCACTGAAGTGGCGGGCTTACCGGAAACGATGCGCAAGGGTAACTTTGTGCCCGCCACCGTCTTTGCCGATGTTGATAATCGCATGCAGATCGCGCAGGACGAAATTTTCGGTCCCGTCGCCTGCTTGATTCCCTTCAAAGACGAAGCCGATGCGATTCGCTTGGCCAATGACATCAAGTACGGTTTGTCCAGTTATGTTTGGACCGAGAATATTGGAAAAGCTCACCGCGTTGCCGCGGCCGTTGAAGCGGGGATGTGTTTTGTAAATAGCCAGAACGTGCGCGACCTGCGTCAGCCCTTTGGCGGTGTGAAAGCCTCGGGCACCGGACGTGAAGGTGGCACCTGGAGCTTTGAAGTATTTTGTGAGCCCAAGAACGTGGCGGTGTCGATCCAGCCGCATCATATTCCGCAATGGGGGGTTTAGATTTAGGGGAGATTTACACCCCGGAAATTACAAAGTCTATTGCCGTAATGATTTCGTAGCGATAAATTGACAAATCAGCAACCTGCCTGCCAAGCCCGCTTCGGTCTAACCCCGAGATTTGTTGAGTAAGCAAGACGTAAGCGTCGCCGTTAATTTGGACCACGGGCGTCAGCTTCGCAATCACTTTACCGACTGATCTTTTTAATGCCAAAGGGATCACGACGGTGGAGGTCAAATCTTCGATCAAATTAGACTGAATATCCAACAAGAGTGGATAGGCCTTTTTAGTGTCTCGATTCGGGTTTTCGTAGACAAAAAACTGAGACATTAAAATTTCCGCTGGTCGCGGTTGAAGAGCCCGTGCTTTTCTACATACTTGTTATGGGCTTGGATTCCGGCTTTGTTTTCTCGCTTCCAATTTTCGCGCTCCTTATCTTGAACAAGATCCGCCAGTGCAGCTTCAAAGGTGGCCGACAAATTGATATTGAGAGCTTTCGCCTTGGCAAGGAGATCTCCGTTGATACTCAAGTTTGTCGGTTTTTTGGCAGCGGACACATCAAAAACAGCGCTCACAAGATCCTCCTATAGAAGCTTATATGCGCATATTTTATGCGCAAAGAATTCGTTGTGCAAATAAGAAGTCGCTTGGCCAAATTCTTAGCGAAAACCCAGAATGTGACGGTGTCGATTCAGCCGCATCATATTCCGCATTGGGGGGTTTAGATCTAGCTGCGGAGCCACAAGGTTTCGTCGAAATAACCTTAGGCAGAGGGTTCAGCTTTGAGATGGAACTAACTCAAGCCTAACCGCCTGCCCTAGCGCGGCGGCAGCACTGGCGAGCGTCGTTAGCGTCAAACTAGTATCGCTATCGTCAAGTAAGCGGTTCAGCGCAGCGCGGCTGGTGTGCATGCGTTTCGCCATCGCCGTTTTTGTAAGACGTTGCGCTCTCATACCCTCTTCAATTTGTAGCGCCAAAACCCGTTTCATCGCCGAAGCGGTCACGATTTCGTAAATGCCCTCTTCTTTCAAAAAATCATCAAATTTGCTACCGATAGGCATTGCATCGTCTTTCGCTAAACGTTCCTGTCAATCGTACCATCTTTGATTCACTATGTACCTAGCAATCTGAGAATAAGTTTTGGGGCTTTTGGGGTCACTTGATAATTGATGCGCAATGCGTTAGCATCACGCATCACTATATGAATTTGGAAATGAATGAGAACGACCGTAGACATTTCCGACGATGTACTTTTCGCAGCGAAAGAATTGGCGAAGATTCAAAAGAAGACGCTTGGCCAAGTTCTTAGCGAACTGAGTCGCAGCGCGTTTGCAACAGCGGCAGCCGCGGGGACCAACCCCACCCACCTGTCTCAGTCCGCCTTGTCAGCGCAGGGCCCCCCGAAGGTGTCCGAGCGCATTGCGGAGTATGGTATTCACCCCTTACCTGCCCGGGGCGGCATCGTCTCCAATGAATTGATCGACCGTTTACGGGATCTAGAGGGAATTTAGTGCGGGCGCTTTTGGATATCAACGTCCTCATTGCACTTCATGATCGCGACCACGTTCACCACCATCGCGCCGCGTCATGGTTTGAGGTGAATATCGCTACCGGTTGGGCCAGTTGTCCGCTCACCCAAAACGGCTGTCTGCGCATCATGAGTCAACCAGCGTATAGTCAAGCTCAACCACTTGCGCTTCTCATTTCTATGTTGAAGCGTTCAACAACATCGTCTTTTCATGAAACCTGGCCGGACGATATCAGCCTTCTCAATTCAAATTACTTCAAGCACGACCATATTCATAGTCACTCGCAATTGACCGACCTGTACTTGCTGGGACTAGCGGTTAAGAATGGCGGGCGCTTGGTGAGCTTTGATCGACGCATCCCATTGAGCGCGGTGATTGGTGCAAACGGAGACAGCCTAGTACTGCTCTAACAGTTTCGACCTTAATACAACGTTAGCCCTCAATCGAAGACAAAAACTGTATTAACTCCGGCGTCTTTGGGCTACCAAAAACTTCCCCAGGGGCTCCCATTTCATGCACCCTGCCCTGGTGCATAAAAATCACCCGATCGCTCACTTTACGAGCGAAGCTCATCTCATGGGTGACCATGAGCAAGGTCATCCCCTCCGTGGCGAGTGTTTCGACCACTCTGAGCACCTGGCCCACCAATTCCGGGTCGAGGGCCGAGGTAATTTCGTCACACAGAAGCACAGCAGGCTCCATCGCGAGCGCACGCGCAATGGCCACTCGTTGTTGTTGGCCACCGGACAATTGCTCCGGCATGGCCTCGAATTTTTCGGCGAGACCCACTCTTTCGAGCAAGCGCTTGGCTTGCACGATGGCCACCGCCTCCGAGCTTTTTTTGACCAGAGACTTGGGGCCAGCATGATGTTGCGTCCCACATTGAGGTGGGGGAACAAATTAAAGCTTTGAAAAATCATCCCTACTTTTTGCCGCAGCTCGCGCATCGCACTGGGGTCGTTATGTTTCAAGGGCTGACCCGCGACTTTCAACTGCCCGGACTGAAACGCTTCCAGCCCATTGATATAGCGCAACAGGGTGCTTTTGCCTGAGCCGCTTTTGCCGATAATGGCGATCACTTCGCCGGGCTGCACGTCGAGGTCGATGCCTTTGAGCACTTCGTTCGCCCCAAAGGATTTACGCAAACCCTGGATTTCAACGATGGGCGACATTCAATTTCCTCTCGAGGGATTTGGCGTAAAGGCTGATGGGAAAGCACAGCGCAAAGTACAACAAGGCAACGCAGCTATAGACCACGAAGGGGCGGAAGGTGGCATTGGTAATCATGGTGCCGGCCTTGGTCAATTCCACAAAACCAATCACTGAAGCCAGTGCGGTTCCTTTGATCACCTGCACCAGAAAGCCAACGGTCGGTGCAATGGCGATTCGGCTCGCTTGGGGCAACACCACGTAGCGCAATTGCTCACGAAAGTTCATGGTCAGGCTTTGTGCGGCCTCCCATTGGCCCTTGGGCACCGCCTCGACACAACCTCGCCAAATTTCGGTGAGAAAGGCACTGGCGTAGAGGGTGAGCGCTACGGCCGCCGAGGTCCAGGCCGAAGTCTTGATGCCCAA
>JAYUOT010000381.1:0-26739 GCA_043760705.1 Betaproteobacteria bacterium | reverse complement strand
TCAAGCTCTCGTTCATCGGCACAAGGCTCAGGCTATTCATGACGGAGCACCGCCGGCCGCTACTTCAAGCGCCGCCTCGCCTACGACGAGTTCAGAGACCACCTCGCCTTCGTCGAGTTCACAGACCACTTCGCTCTGCCGCTCTTCTTCGGGCTCCTCAACCACGGTTTCGCCTTGCATTAACTTGACAAAGCGTCCGTGCACCGAGAGCTCGATCAAATCGGTTTCGAGAATCTCCACTTCGAAGCGACGACCTGGAGCCATCGCTGGCAAACCTGTCACGCGGAAGTACAAGGGGGCGTCGGCCAATCGTACGGTTTCCTCGCGCACGCAGACGGCTTCGAAGTGGCGCCGAGGCCCCTCTGCTTGGACGGCTTCTTGCTCCAACCAACGCAAGCACCAATAGCGCTCCATGCGATCTTGAATGTCGGAGTAAGCCCCGTAGCGAGCATCAAAATCCGACAAAATGGCGAACAGCGCGGGATCCCGCGCGCCGTAAGGGGGCGGCGCCTCGCGCAACACAGAGATCAACTGGCGCTGATTCACGAAATCCACATAGCGCCGTAGGGGTGAGGTGCTCCACATGTATTGAGCCACGCCCAGCCCTTCATGGGGAAGAGCATGGGTGCTCATGCGAACTCGCCCGCCTTGTTGCGAGCGATACAGTCCGGCCGTCTTGTGCTCGGCAAGCAGCTTGCCCCAGCGACTGTTGGCGAGGATCATCAACTCGGCGACGATGCGATCAAGCGGTGCATCACGACGGCGTTGAATAATCCGTACAAAGTCGTCCTCCACATAGAAACTGAAATCGGTGCGAAAGCGGGCCTCCGGCTTTCCGCGCACTTTCTCACGCTCCAAGCACTGAGCCAACGTAAGCTTCCACAATACCCTCAAGGCTGCCGCCTGTGGCAAGACTTCCATGGCCTGGCCCGCACTGCTTGCGGGTTGCTCCAAGGCCTCTTCGTTGACCAGGGCATCCAGTTGATCATGACGCAAATTGGCCCAAACCTTGATGAGCTCCAGCCTGGATTCCGTGGCGACAATCTTTTGGCCCGTCTCGTCCAGATCCACATAAATGGACAGTGCAGGCACTTCACGACCAGCATCCAGGGAATAACGTGCCACAACTTCGCCGGGCAGCATGGTAATTTTTTCACCGGGCATATACACGGTGGACATGCGTTCGCGTGCGGCTTTGTCTAAGGGGCTGTCATGGTCAATCGCTTGCGCTGGCGCGGCAATATGCACACCGACCCGAAAGCGGCCATCCGGCAGGGTTTGCACCGATAGGCAATCATCGATCTCGGTGGTGGTGGAATCATCAATTGAAAAGGGCTGCGCCTTGGACAGCTCAAGCGCTTTGTCGGGACCCTTCACGAGTTGCTTGAGCTGAGCCAAACCCGCCAACTGACCCAGCCCCGCCAAACCGCTCAGGCTACTTAAACCACTAGCCTTGCCTGGCGTCGCTTGATCGGCCTTGGTCTTCGCGAGCAGGCCAAGCCCGGTCCCCGTGGGGGATTCAGATTTTGCGGTCTTCTCAGCCTCTTTCGCTAACAAATGGGGGGCAAAAGCAATCCCCTTAGGGAACAAGTCCAGCTCAAAGCGGGCATGATGAATGGCATGGGCCGAGCTAAATGCGCCGAGTTTGAGCAGCAATTTTTCAGGCGAAGTCTTAAGCTCTTGCAAGGCCTTATCAAAGGCCTTGTATTCCAAAGTATTCTTGTCTGGACGGGTGATGAAGCGCAAGGCCTGCTCACCGATGGCGGCGGGCAACGCCCCAGCGATTAACTGCCCGGCCCATTCACTGACCTGGGCTTCTTGCGCTTTGCGCTTTTCAACCGCCACCAAAGCAATGCGGATGGTTTCAATCGGCGCGGGCAAAAACTGAGCTTTGCCACGGCGCTGGAAATAGATCGGCGCCGATTGCAGCTTAATGAGTAGGGCAGCACTTTGCACGCTGCTCGGTTTTTCACCGTAATAATCTTCGGCAAAAGACGCAAATCCAAACTCTTCCTTGGGAGCACATTCCCATAGAAAGTCCAGCTCCATGGCATCAGCCATGGCCTGTGCCTGG
Source organism: Betaproteobacteria bacterium (assembly GCA_043760705.1). Lineage (GTDB taxonomy): Bacteria > Pseudomonadota > Gammaproteobacteria > Burkholderiales > Burkholderiaceae_E > JAPOKJ01. The sequence goes on along the minus strand of JAYUOT010000381.1, from coordinate 24,665 downwards.
GGCAGGAGCAGACGCGACTCTGGTTGCTCAAAGCGCAGGTAAACCTGAGCGGCCTTGGCCTTCAGTCGACGGCCGGTATCCAGCTCAATTTGACAGGTGCTTTCCGCTTCAGACAGCACGGTGCCGGTTTTCAGTTCCCCGGCTTCTTCTAGTAACGCGTATTTCATAGGGGTGAATTATAGAAGGCGCGCAAGAATGTCCCCGTGAGCCTTTACAATTCGAATCCAATTTCAGTCACCTGGGAGTCTGGACGGCAGAAAGACGCTTCCTGTGCGCGGAGTGCCCTTGGGCATGGCCTATCAGCAAGATCAACGCCTCAATCAATCAACGCCTCAATCAAGAAAGGCCCGCGTCGACGCATCGCACTCGCCAGCAAGTCGCTGAATTGAGCGCTGTCGTGGGTTTGCACAGCCTCGACACCCATTCCATTGGCAAGCTTGACCCAATCAAGGGCGGGGTCATCCAGATCAAGCATGCGGCGAGCGTTGATACCTGGTTCACTCGCACCGACGGCTTTGAGTTCACCTTGCAAAATTTTGTAACGCCGATTGGCAAAAATCACGGTCACGATGTTTAATTTTTCTCGCGCATGGGTCCAGAGCGCTTGCACGGTGTACATGCCACTGCCATCGGCTTGCATGGCTAACACTTTTCGGTCCGGGCAGGCCAAAGCCGCACCCGCAGCAAGCGGAAGTCCCAAGCCAATCGCGCCCCCGGTAATTTGCAGAAAGTCGTGCTGGGCGGTGCCAAAGCTTGGCGCGAAAAACTCTCGGCCCGAGGTGACCGCTTCATCACAAATGATCGCCTGATCAGGCAGATGCAAGGCGATTGCTTGTGCGATGGAATCCGAAGTCAGCTTGCCCAAGGGTACACTTGGGTGCAGGCGCCCATGAAGAATCGGTGCCTGTGCGCCCGGCAGCTTGATTTGATCGGCCAACTGTTCTAACGCGGCCAAACTATCCATCCCGGGCGAGGCCAATTCGATCACTTCGCAGCCAGCGGGCAACATGCTTCCAGGCTTTCCGGGATAGGCAAAAAAGCCCACCGGAGCTTTGGCGCCGACGAGAATGACTCTTGCGACCCCGGCAAACATCTTTAGAGCTTGATCGACGGCATAGGGTACGCGTGCGATTGGCACCCGCCCTGCCCCGCGCTCCATGCGGGCATTGGACTGCTGGGCCAGTAGCCCTGCTTGACTCGCTTGAGCAATACGACTTGCCAAAGACAAAGCCGGGTCGCGAAGAGCTTTACCGGACAGCAAAATAACAGACTTGCCCGGTGCTTTGAGCGCTCGCGCAACCCGAGTAATCGCCTGCTCATCCAAGGAAAGGAACTTGGGCGCAGGCGCAAGCACGACCGCCGATTGGGTAGCATTCCAAGCAGCATCGGCTGGAAGAATCAGAGTCGCAATCTGACCGGGCGCGCTCCGCGCAACGCTTACAGCTTCAGCCGCCGAGGAAGCCACTTGATCCGCGCCGGGAATGCGATGCACCCAATGCGACATGGGCGTGGCTAGGCTCACGATATCGGAGGTGAGCGGTGCATCAAAGGGCAAATGATCGTCGGGATGATCACCAACAATATTGATCATGGGCGAGGCAGCGCGTTTGGCGTTGTGAATATTCGCCAACCCGTTAGCTAGCCCGGGCCCGGTATGCAAAAGCGTCGCGGCGGGTCGTTCAGCCATGCGCGCATAACCGTCTGCGGCACCCGTCACCACGCCTTCAAAGAGGCCCAGCACACAACGCATCTGGGGTTTGCGATCTAGGGCCGCCACAAAATGCATTTCCGACGTACCAGGATTCGCAAAGCACATGTCGACACGGTTGGCGAGAAGGGTTTCGCAGAGAAGGTCTGCACCGTTATTGAGCTTTTCCATCCACCAATTTTAAAGGACTCCGTTGGAAACATCTCCCGCGATTTCAATCTGCGTGATCGGCAGGCAAGCAGCGCCGAAGTACCGACGAAGTATCGACAGGACGAACGCCTCCCGCTCACGGCGTAATCGAGACTTCCACACGCGTCGCCTCACGATCTCCTACGGCCGCCTGGTGCGCTGTCCGGCGTCTCGTACTGACCCGTATCAAAATAAATCTTTTCGAGCGCAGGTAACGGCTTGGCAGGCGTTGCGCGATCGTTCACTGGGGCCAACGGCCACTTGCCCCCTGACACAGCAACGCTTGCACTCTGGGCGCTGGCACTGCCGGCTCCGGGCGAATCACAGGAGCGCAGAACGGCGATCATACTAAGAAGAAATAGAATACCGAAGGCCCACGGCAGTGACTTTGCGATGGAGCTTGTTGGCACCACCACGACCTCCCCTGTCGGGAAGGGACCTTGTTCGGGAAACTCGGTGTCAGTGGTGCTCAAACCCAACAGAGCCGCGGGACTCGGTGCCCCCAGCACGAGTGCAAGCTTTGGATCTATTTTCGCGAGCAGACCTGGGCGCTGCGACTTCATGACTTCAACCAATCCCGCAGCACCAAGATTATGGTCCCTCACATGGCCTTTGAGTAGACTCAGACTCAACACAATCGAGATCGAAAGCAAATGATTCGCCGAGGAAACCTTGAGACCAGTGAGAGCAGCTAGGCTTTTCGCCAAAGCTAACGCCTGATCCAAAAACAAGCTCCCCATCAGTTTTGTGCCGACCTGGGAATAATAAGTAAAATTGATGGCTCCATCGGACAGCAGACCACCGGTTTTGTTGGCAAAGTTGCCATCAATTTGCGGCAGATCAAGCACTTCCAAGAGCGCGCCAGCCGTGTTCAAGGTCAGCGATTGATTTACTAACCCACCGAGCGTGGCCGGAAGTGCCAAAGCCATCGCCTCAACAGCCGTTCCCGCAGACTCGCCTAAGTGTTGAGCCAGAGCCTCCGGCGCGCACCCGCGCATGGCTTGGTGGGCCAAGTCCAAGAGGTTTACTGACATGCACTTCCTTCAGAAATGGTGGTCAAGCAAACGCGGACAAGTCGGCGACCAAGAATGATCCGACTATACACCCCGAGTGGGGCGAGCGTCAGAAAACCGGTCGCGAACTAGCAAGCCCTGAAAACGGCGAGCTCACCGCTGGTGAACTCGCCGCATCAAAAATAAGCTTCTGACCGTGAACTTATCGTCAAGCCACAAACACTTACTGTGCAACCGCCACTTCCACGCGCCGCGCTTCCTTGTCATCGCCTCCACCAGTCTTTTCGCTTGGCTTTTGCATCATGATGCGATCTTCCGGCACACCCGCGGAAATCAGGGCTTTTTTGACGCCCATGGCGCGACTCTTGGCGAGCTCAATATTGGCCTCGGCATTCCCGGTTTTATCGTGGAAGCCCGAGATCGATAGCTTGGCATTCGCATCCGAACGCGAGTAAACCACGAGTGCGTCGAGCATTTTTCCTAAATCTGCTGGGGGATCAAATTTGCCGGAAGCAAAGTAGATCTTGGCAGGCTCGGGTTTTGCAAGCGCCGCGACAGCAGGTTTTGGAGCTTCTGCAGCAGGCGCAGGAGCCGGTGCGGGTGGCACCGCCGGCGCGCTCACTGCGGGAGTCGCGGGTGCGTTTGAGACCTTCTCGGCTTGACCGCAACCACGCATGCCACTCAGCGCCCAAGCCAATATCACCGCGCCGACGATCCAGGGCAGCCAGCGCATCAGCGACGAGCCACCTTTTGCTGCGACGGCCGTCGCAGCGGCAGCGCCTGTACCCACTCCAGACGCGACCATCGAACCCATCGATGCCGCCTTACTCCCGAGCGCAGCAGCGGCGCCTGCAGCGGCTGCACCGGCACCCGCCGCTTGGCTGACGGTTGAGCCACCCAAGCCCAAAAGCGAGCCCACGGATGGAAATCCCATCGCACCCGCAATACGTGGGTCGATCTTATTGGAAAGATGCTGCCCCTGCCCTTTGAGCAAATCCATCAAGCCCGAGGGATTCAAATTATTTTGACCGACATGAGATTTCAGCAAACCTAAAATAATGGGTACGGCCAAGCCAAGCATACTCGTCGCCGAGGAGCCTTTCAGGCCAGCCACCGAAGAGATGACACTCGATAATCCGCCAACCTTGTCGCCGAACAGAGAGCCCATCAAGGTCGTCCCCAAAGAGACCAGGCCCGATGCTTGCGAGGAGCCATTGCCAAACAGGCTACCCAAAGACCCGAGAATGCCGGAATCAATTTGCGGATTATTAAGCATGGTGAGCAGACCATTAGCGCCTTCGGCCGTGCTACCTTTATTCACAAGGCCACCGATTAAGGCTGGCAGCACTGCTGACAAGCCAGAGGACGTAACGCTTGGGCTTTCCCCGAGAAATTGACCCAATGCTCCAGCAAAGTTACCGCCGGTGGCAGCGCTCGCGATATCAAGTAAATTGACAGACATATTCTTCCTCCAGAAAGATAATGGTGTGCCGCGGCAGTAAGCTTTAGCTCGCAGGACTATACACCTCGCCCATGGCCGGACATACAAAAATGAATCACTTCGTCAACATGTTCGCTAAAATCCGACAAGCCATGGTCGCCATGCTGCAAGAGCTTGAGAGTTCCGCTCGGGTACCGAGCCACCATCTCGCGCCAATCGAGGAGCTCATCGCCTTTTGCGGCAATCATGAAATAGCGCTCTGGTTGCGAAAGTTTGTCAATCTCTAACGCTTTGAGTTGTGACAGATATTCAGCCCTGAAAAAAAAGGCTTCGTCACTATGGAACATCTTGTGCTCACCCACATAAGGTGCGAGGTCGCGACTCGGAGCCACGGCCGGGTTCAACAAAACGCAGCGACACCCAAAGGCTTGTGCCAAGTAGGCAGCGTAGTAGCCGCCGAGTGAGCTGCCGATCAGGCAATCCTGCGGGCCAGGCGCGTATTGGTCAACAATGAATTCGATGGCTTGCTTGGGAGATGCCGGAAGTTGGGGACAATGGAACTCCCACGCAATCGATGGGTTTTGTGAAATTTTTTTCGCAGCCAAACTCTCGATGCTCGAAGTCCCAGTCAATCTCAGCGCCGTAAAACCTGCACTAAGTATCTGGGCCTTGGCAGAGTTCGGCGAGGACCGAAAGCCATGCAAATAAACAATCTTCATTTCAACACCCAAGAGGTTCGCACAGGTGTTTCGGTGGCACGATGATCTTATTTCGGCTGAAGCTCTAAAGCCTTGAGAAGCTTCGAGTGAATCCCACCAAAACCGCCGTTACTCATCACCAAGATCCGATCACCGCACCGCGCAAAACTTGCAATCGCCGCCACTAAAGAATCAATGTGCTCATGGACCTCCGCGCGCTCGCCAAGCGGTGACAAACACTCACCGAGATCCCAGCCCAAACCGCCGCCAAAACCAAACACGTGATCGGCCTCTTGCAAGCTTTGCGGGAGCTGTGCCTTAACCACTCCAAGCTTCATCGTGTTTGAGCGCGGCTCCAGTACCGCCAAAATCCGGTGAGGCTCAGCTCCGGCGACCAGCCGGGTTTTCAATCCAGCGAGGGTCGAAGCCACCGCGGTAGGATGGTGTGCAAAATCATCAATCACCTGCACACCGCGAACCGTACCGCGCCACTCCAAGCGGCGCTTAATTCCCTTAAACTCAGCCAGAGCTGCGATCGCCACAGCCGGTGTCACGCCGACGTGGCGGGCCGCGGCGATCGCCGACAATGCATTGCTGCGATTGTGCGCACCTGCAAGTTGCAAATGACACAGGCCAAAATCTTGATCGGAAAAATGCACCCTGAATTCGCTGATCTCAGCGCCTTCTTTGAGATCACTTAAATGCCAAGCAGTGAGGCTATCGAAGCGCTCGAGCTCACTCCAACAACCGCGTGCCAAGACACGTTCGAGCGTAGCCTCCTTGGCATTGACCAGAAGTCGCCCCTGGCCAGGCACTGTTCTTACGAGGTGATGGAACTGGGTTTCAATCGCATCGAGATCCTTGAAGATATCGGCATGATCAAATTCAAGATTGTTGAGGACGGCCGTCAAAGGCCGGTAGTGAACAAACTTCGAACGTTTGTCAAAGAACGCCGTATCATATTCATCCGCTTCAATAACAAAAAAGTCGGTGCCGCCAAGTCGAGCCGAACTCTCAAAATTGCCAGGCACACCACCGATCAGGAACCCGGGCTTCAGGCCCGCGTACTCCAAAATCCAAGCCAGGAGCGAGGACGTGGTCGTTTTCCCATGGGTGCCCGCCACGGCCAATACCCATTTTTTATGAAGCACATTTTCAGCCAGCCACTGTGGGCCCGATATATAGGGCCGACGGGCATTGAGGATCGCCTCCATCAAAGGATTGCCGCGCGACACCACATTGCCAATCACCCACAAATCAGGCTTAAGTTTGAGCTGCTCCGGGGAAAACCCTTCGATGAGCTCGATCCCCAAAGCCTGCAATTGGGTACTCATGGGAGGGTAGACATTGGCGTCGCAACCCGTGACGTGGTGGCCCGCTTCCTTGGCGATGGCCGCAATGCCACCCATGAACGTGCCGCAAATACCGAGAATATGAATGTGCATGAGACTACAATCGCTCTACTTTATGAATGCTTTAAAACACGAGATCGCCGCCCGCGCGGCCCAAATGATCGCGGATTCCGGGCTGGATTATGGCAGCGCCAAGCGCAAGGCTGCTTTCGACGTTTGCGGAACCCGTAGTTTGCCCAAGGACTGCCTGCCCAATAACGAAGAACTGGATGCTTCCTTACTGGACCATTTGGCGTTCTTTGACACCGGCCATGCGGCCAGGGTGCAGCAGATGCGCGAGGTCGCGCTCGACCTGATGGAGAGCCTATCCGAATTTCAACTTTATGTGACAGGGCCCGCTTGGAAAGGTATTTGCGCTGAACATGCCTATGTCCATCTCCAGGCCTTTCACGACAATACCAAGGAAGTGGAGTACGCCCTGCTTAACCTGAACATTCCTTACGAAGCCGAAACGGTCCCCCATTGGCGCGGTGACAAAGACACCGAAGCGCTTGCCCTTCTTTATAAAAAAGATGGCGAGAAGGTGCCCGTCTTGATTTCGCTTTATGAAACTGACGATCTGCGCGGCGCTCTCAAAGTCAAAATTCGCCTCGGCGAGGAAAGTATTGCGGCGCGCGGGAACCGCGAGGCTTTGCTGGCCCGGATGAGTTCCTCCCCTCAGAATTCAGCGAACTCGCAAGCATGAGTCATCGAGGGCCATTCGCTTCGAATCAAAGCTCAAGAAGACTATGGTTAGGCGCGGGGGCAACCGCCTTATTCGCCGGCGTCGCCGTATCCACCTGGAAACTTCAACCCCGTGAAGCGCAAGATGAAGCCGTGAGAACGCTCTTCAAGCAAAGCTACCCGATTGCAGCAGGTCCTATGCACAGGGCTGACGCGGCCCCCCTGGCGCTCAGCTCGCTAGACGGCAAGACCGTCATGCTTAATTTTTGGGCAACCTGGTGCCCACCGTGCATCGAAGAAATGCCCGAACTCTCGAAACTGGCAGAGGCTTGGCAGAAGGATTTTGGCTCCAAAATGAGCACCATCGGAATTGGGATCGACTCGATTGACAACATTCAGAAGTTTTATCGAACATTGCCTGTAAGTTACGATCTTTTAGCGGCGAATGCGCAAGGTTTAGAGCTTATTCGCTTGCTTGGAAACCCTGCGGGTGGCCTTCCCTTCAGCGTGATCATTAACCCTAAGGGCGTGATTACCGAGCGCATTTTAGGTCGATTTGAGGGCAACAAACTCGATATCGCAGTTCGCAAGGCAGCCTCCCATCGCCAGCAAAGAATCAGAACCTAACCCAAACTCGAAAAAGAAGGTAAACTTTGCCCTTACTGCAAAGAGCCCGCCGCATAAAAACCTCGCCCAAGCCGTAGAAATAAGTACAAAATCGGCGAAGATCGACGATTTAGACGACGAATCAACGCTTATTGCCTTTCGGAGCCGCACATGGATTTACGCAAACTCAAAACCCTCATCGATCTAGTGTCAGAATCTGGCATTGCCGAGCTGGAGATCACCGAGCCGGAAGGTAAGGTCAGAATTGTCAAAGGAATGGCCGGTGCGAATCCCGGACCGACCCAGCACTTCTACCAATCGATGCCAGGTCAAGGCTCGATGCAGATGCCCATACAGTCCAGCGCAGCCGCGCCTGCCGCCAGTGTCGAGGTGGTCGCGCCTCCCGCGATCATTGCAGGTCATTCTGTGACTTCGCCGATGGTTGGTACTTTTTATCGATCAGCTCAGCCCGGATCACCTCCGTTTGTCGAAGTGGGCAGCCAGGTTAAGGAAGGTGACACCATCTGCATCATTGAGGCGATGAAGCTACTCAATGAGATAGAGTGTGACAAGACTGGTACCGTGAAATCCATTTTGATCGAAAACGGTCAGCCGGTGGAATTTGGCCAACCCCTCATTATTATTGAGTAAGCTTTTCTGAATGTTTGAAAAGATTCTGATCGCCAATCGCGGCGAAATTGCCCTTCGTGTACAGCGCGCCTGTCGCGAGCTCGGCATCAAAACGGTCGTGGTTCACTCTCAGGCGGACACCGAAGCCAAATATGTCAAGCTGGCCGACGAGTCGGTGTGCATTGGACCCGCCCCTTCCAGAGAGAGTTATCTCAACATACCCGCCATCATTAGCGCGGCAGAAGTAACGGACGCTGAGGCGATTCATCCGGGCTACGGTTTTCTCTCCGAGAATGCTGACTTCGCCGAGCGTGTCGAGCGCAGCGGCTTCGTCTTTATCGGCCCCAAATCCGAGTCGATTCGACTGATGGGCGACAAAGTTTCGGCCAAGGATGCCATGAAGCGCGCGGGCGTTCCCTGCGTACCGGGCTCAGAAGGAGCTCTCCCCGACGACCCCAAGGAATGCCTGCGCATTGCCAAGTCCGTGGGCTACCCGGTGATCATTAAAGCGGCCGGTGGCGGCGGCGGTCGCGGCATGCGCGTCGTGCATACCGAAGCAGCCCTCGTGAATGCCATTTCGATGACACGCACAGAAGCGGGCTCCGCCTTTGGCAACCCCACGGTCTACCTCGAAAAATTCCTAGAGAACCCTCGCCATATTGAGATTCAAATCCTCGCCGACGAGTATAAAAACGCCGTGTATCTTGGCGAACGTGATTGCTCGATGCAAAGACGGCATCAAAAAGTTCTGGAGGAAGGCCCGGCCCCAGGCATTGCCAGGCGCGTGATCGAGAAAATCGGCGTGCGCTGTGCCGATGCTTGCAAGAAAATCGGTTATCGAGGTGCGGGGACGTTCGAATTTTTGTATGAGAAGGGCGAGTTCTTCTTTATCGAGATGAACACCCGCGTACAGGTGGAGCACCCGGTGACCGAGCTGATCACCGGCATCGATATTGTGCAAGAGCAAATTCGGGTTGCTGCGGGCGAGAAGCTGCGCTTTCGTCAACGCGACATCGAACTTAAGGGGCATGCGATTGAATGCCGGATCAACGCTGAAGACCCCTTTAAGTTCACCCCGTCGCCCGGCAAGATCTCCGCTTGGCATCCCCCTGGCGGCCCGGGCATACGGGTAGATTCACACGCTTATTCAGGCTACACGGTGCCCTCCCACTATGATTCCATGATCGGCAAAGTGATCGCCTATGGTGCGACTCGCGACCAAGCCATTAAGCGCATGCGAATAGCGCTCAGCGAAATGGCGGTGGAAGGGATTCAAACCAACCTGGCCTTACACCGAGAACTCTTGGCCGATGCCAATTTTGTGAATGGTGGCACCTCGATTCACTATCTTGAGCATAAGCTTGCCTTGCGCAAAATCTAAGCACCAACGCAGCCAAGGCACCCTATGTATAGAGAACTGGTCGTGATCGTCGCGCGTGACGTCGCCGAGGTGCTGAGCGACGCCCTGCTTGAGCTGGGGGTCTTGTCCGTTCAGGCCGAGGATGCTGATGCCGATACCACCGATGAAGTGGCCATATTCGCGGAGCCCGGCGAGCCGGTCGCGGACAACGCTTGGCGCCGGACGCGCCTGATTGCCTTACTCGACCCCCAGTCCAACACCTCCGGTGAGCGGCTGCTGCAAGAGGCCGCAAAACAGTGCGCCCTCGAAGAACCCCTAGAGCCCATTTTTCGTGAGATCGCCGATCAAGATTGGGTCCGCCTCACTCAATCACAGTTTGAACCCATTCAAATTGGTCCGCGACTGACCATTCGACCGTCTTGGCATCAGCCTGTGGAAATGGGGCACACCGAGGTCATCCTGGATCCGGGTTTAGCCTTTGGTACCGGTAGCCATCCCACTACGCGCATGTGCCTGGAGTGGATCGAGCAATACCTGCAAAACGACGTCACGGTCATCGACTATGGCTGTGGCTCCGGCATTTTGGCGATTGCCGCTGCGAAATTGGGAGCCAAATCAGTCGTCGCCGTAGATATTGACGAACAGGCTGTCCTCAGCACCCAGAACAATGCCGAGAACAACAACGTGAGGGTGATCGCGCACAACTCTCGCCAGGCGTCTCCTAAGCCCGCTCAGGTGGTGCTCGCCAATATTTTGGCCAATCCGCTCAAAGTATTGGCGCCAGCACTCGAGGCGCTTGTCCTGCCGGGCGGGCATTTGATTCTGGCGGGCCTGCTGGATCGTCAAGTCCAAGAAGTTGCAGCCGCTTACACTGAGATTGAAATGAAGGTCTTTCGATCACGCGAGGGCTGGTCTTGCCTCGCCGGAACCCGGGCAAAGTAGTTCCATTCAGCATTAATTCACCCTTGCGATTCGCGAACTTTTCAAGAGCGCATTAAAATGCGCCCACGATGGCATTAGCAACAACCTGTCCGCACTGCAAAACAAGCTTCAAGGTGGTCGCCGATCAACTTAAGTTGAGGCGTGGATTGGTGCGCTGTGGAAAGTGTCAGGATGTCTTTTCTGGGGTCGATTATTTACGCTATATCGACGATCCAAAACCTCGGGCACCTGCCCCCGTGGCCACAGCCCAGTCGACCCCTAATCTGGAAGACCTGAAGACCGCTTTCTTTTTGCCCGAGACGATCTTCAACGCCTCGATGCAGGTTGACCCGATGACGATCCAGGCGCCCATTCCAGCCTATATCCCCAGCCCCTTGGCCGCGCCCTCAGTCTCCACAAGTTTCTCTGTACGGGAGGGTCCGGAACAGTCCCTTTCCGGCGACGTGGGGCCCGCCCTTGCCAAGGTGAATCCTTTTGCCATTGGATCCGGCGTCGCTAGAAAAATTTCCAATGAAGGCGATTTGCGTGCAGCCTTTCACGAGGCGCCGACATCTGCCGACGACCCTCAAAAAACAGCGAGCGCTTGGATTGAAACGCCGGAGTCAGACCTGCTAAGCGATGAAGTACCGAGCACTTTCAGTGCTGTAGAAGCTGCTGCGCTCAAGCTGAGTCGCATCCCGCAAGGCCTCGAAATTGAACACCAAGATAGCGCCTTTTTGCCCAGCACCCAGGATGCTTACCTTGCCGTCGCCGAGGATGACAGGCAAATCGTCAGCCCCGGTGAAATCTCGACGATCGACTACCGCACCACGTCTGCCTCGCATTCGAAACTCTGGCTGGCTCTGTGTGGGCTGCTCCTGGTTTTAGCGCTGATTCAGGGCCTGATTCTGAACCGAAATGAGCTGGCAATTCAATACCCAGAGACTCGCCAAGTGCTGACTAATATGAGCGAACCCTTCGGACTCAAGGTCGAATTGCCACGTCGCTTTGACGCGCTGACCATTGAATCTTTCGAACTTCAAGCCAGTGACTTCGTGACCGGCGAGGTGCAAACCTACGTTGCGCAGGCGCTCCTTCGTAATCGCGCCGGACACGCGGTGCAGTGGCCGGCCATTGAGTTGAGCTTGACCGACCCGTCCGGTCAGCTCCTGGCTCGCAAGGTGCTACTGGCGACAGACTACCTGAGTCATTCAGATCAAAAAGACCAAGGCTTTGCCCCACGCTCGGAAAAGAATATCCGTGTGCGCTTGAGCCTTAACCAACTTACACCTAACGGCTATTCGGCCGTGCTTTTCTATCCATAGGAAGATTTATGACACAACGTGTTGGCATTAGTGGTTCGGTTGCTTTCGATAACATCATGGTGTTTGATGGACATTTCAAGGACCACATCCTGCCCGACAAAGTGCACATGCTCAACGTGTCCTTCCTGACCCCAAGCCTGAAGCGAGAGTTTGGCGGATGTGCCGCAAACATTGCTTATTCCCTGGCCGGTTTGGGCGGCTCGCCGGTAGTACTTGCCACCGTCGGAATGGATGGCCAACACTATCTTGAACGGATGGAAGGTCTGAAGATTGACATCTCCAACATTCATCGCATGGATGACTGCTACACCCCGCAGTGCTTCATCACCACCGATCTTGCCGACAACCAGATCACCGCCTTTCACCCAGGTTCGATGTCCTTTGCGCATCAAGTTCACGTGAAGGATGCCGGCGTTTTAGCTTGGGGGATCGTATCACCCAATGGCAAGGATGCGATGCTCAGTCATAGCCAGGAATTTAAGGCCGCCGGCGCCAAATTAATTTTTGACCCCGGCCAAGGTCTGCCAATGTTTGATGGTGCGCAATTGCGGGAAATCACCGCACTCGCGCACGCCATCACGCTCAATGACTACGAAGCTCAATTATTTTGTGATCGAACCGGATGGAGTGAGCAGCAATTGTCCGAACAAGTTGAGGCCCTGATCATTACCAAGGGTGGTGAGGGATCGCTTCTGTATCAAAAAGGACAGCCCCCGGTCGTGATCGCCAATATCGCCATCAGCAAAGCGGTCGATCCCACTGGCTGCGGGGACGCCTACCGTGGAGGCCTTTTATACGGTCTTGCCAAAGGCTGGTCCTGGCTCGACAGTGCCCGCCTCGGAAGCGTTCTCGGTGGCATCAAGATTGAAAAGTCGGGCGCACAAAATCACACCTTGGACTGGTCCAGCATTCGGCAACGCTTTCAGGCCGCATTTGGCGCCCCGTGCCCTAGCTGAGCTTGGCAATGCAAATTGCCGCTTGGCTGGGCTTACTTCAACCAGCCCATCGAGAACAAGCTACTGCTCAACATTAGCAAAAACTGTATCGCGATGATGGCGACCATGGGTGAAAGATCCACGCCGCCCACCAAGGGGATCACGCGGCGAATAGGCTCCAAAATGGGCCGAGTCAATGCGTTGAGCAGGGGAGCCATGGGCGCCTGAGGGTTCACCCAGGACAGAACTGCCGACATCAAAAGGATCATCATGGCCGTATACAAGGTCCATTTGACGAGCCAGGAGAGCGCTAACAACAAAGAGCCGCCGAGCATCGGAATCACGCCTCGGCCCACGATGAGATTAAACGCGATGGCAGCGACCAGTGCCACGAGCACTGCGGCGATGAAGCTCGCCACGTCCCAACGCCCTTTGGCGGGCATCATTTTGCGCAGCGGCAATACACACCAGTCGGTAATCGCAAAGATAAACTGGCTCAGAGGGTCGCGTCCGCGCAATCCTAACCAAGTCATATAGCCGCGTAACAACAAGCTTCCTGCCAGGAAACTAGCCAGGGTATCAATTAAAAACCAGAGAGCCTGCATGGCGCAATCCTACGGGAATGAATTCAAGGTCGAAATTTTGGCATAAAAAACCCGGGCGACTCGCGTCACCCGGGCAAGTGTCGTTTTCTAGGAGAGTACCGCTCAGTGATGAGCGGACTTTACACGACAAATATCTTGCTTGAACAGCAGACGTTTTCCGATTAGGGCTTGTTGCCGGTCGGGAAAGGCCATGCCGCAGCAGGATTTAGAGGCTTTGCTGCTGCGGGTGCAGCGGCAGCAGGTGCTTTCGCGGCTTTCTTAGCTGGCTTTTTAGCAGCTTTTTTAGCGGCCTTTTTAGCAGCAGGCTTTTTAGCAGCAGCTTTTTTGGCTGGCTTTTTAGCAGCGGCCTTTTTAGCAGCAGCCTTTTTAGCAGCAGGCTTTTTAGCAGCAGCTTTTTTAGCAGCAGGCTTCCTAGCAGCAGCTTTCTTAGCAGCAGGCTTCTTAGCAGCAGCTTTTCTAGCAGCAGGCTTCTTAGCAGCAGCTTTTTTAGCCGCAGGCTTCTTAGCAGCAGCTTTTTTGGCGGCTGGCTTTTTTGCAGCTACTTTTTTTGCAGCAGGCTTCTTTGCAGCAGCTTTCTTCGCTGCGGGTTTTTTGGCAGTGGCCATATGAAACTCCTTAAACGGATAAGTGAAAAAGAAACCCGTTCGGGTGACCGATTTCTCGATCACGACCGTACGAGCTATTCATCGGCGCAGGTCCAAACCCGAGAAATGAATCTCGGGCGATACGACCTACGCTAATGAATGGGGCTGAGGGATTGCGCAAAGCGCAAAAAAAGCGCCGGGCAAATAGCACCGGCGCTTCCAAAATCGAAGAGGGCAGTTGGCCACCAAACGACGCAGAGTTTTTCCGCGACCTTCGGTTCAATGGATTAATGGCAACAACGACTGTCTTCGACCTCAATTCAATTCCGTATCGACCACTATGGCCGCAAACTCACTACTCCCAACTGAGAGCGCCTCCCGTCTGATACTCAATGACTCGGGTTTCGAAGAAATTTCTTTCTTTCTTCAAATCGATCATTTCGCTCATCCAGGGGAAGGGGTTCTCTTCGTTGGGGAACAAGGCATCCAGACCAATCTGCTGAGCGCGACGATTCGCGATATAGCGCAGATAGCCTTTAAACATTGATGCATTCAAACCTAATACACCCCGTGGCATGGTGTCTTCGGCATAGGCGTACTCAAGATCCACGGCTTGCTTGAAGAGGCCGCGCATTTCATCGCGAAACTCTGGAGTCCACAAGTTCGGGTTCTCTAGCTTGATGGTGTTGATCAGATCAATACCAAAATTACAGTGCATGGACTCGTCACGCAAAATATATTGATACTGCTCAGCAGCTCCGGTCATTTTGTTCGAGCGGCCTAGTGCAAGAATTTGCGTGAAACCGACATAGAAGAACAAGCCTTCCATCAGGCAGGCAAAGACAATCAGCGAGCGCAATAACTTTTGATCGTTTTCGTGCGTGCCTGTCTTGAAGTGCGGGTCGGTTAAGGTATCAATGAAAGGGATAAGAAATTCATCCTTGTCACGAATGGATTTAATTTCGTGATAAGCATTGAAGATCTCGCTTTCGTCCAGCCCGAGCGACTCAGTAATGTACTGATAAGCATGGGTATGAATCGCTTCTTCGAAACCTTGACGCAGCAAAAATTGACGGCATTCGGGTGCGGTGATGTGACGATAGGTACCCAGCACAATATTGTTTGCGGCGAGGGAATCGGCCGTGACAAAGAAGCCAAGATTGCGCTTTACCAAGCGACGCTCATCGTCCGTAAGACCATTAGGATCTTTCCAGAGCGCAATATCGCGACTCATGTTGATCTCTTGGGGCATCCAATGATTGGCACAGGTGGCGAGGTACTTTTCCCAGGCCCACTTGTACTTGAATGGCACCAACTGATTGACATCGGAGGCGCCGTTAATGATGCGTTTGTCTTCAACCCGAACGCGTCGCTCTGCGCCCGAGGCTTGCAGACTCGAAACGGCAAGCGCCGGTTTCGTGGCGCTCACGCTCTGAACCAGATTCGGCGCAACACCTCTAGCGGCCATCGCCTGCTGTGCGGCAAACGCCGACTGCGAGGCGTGGCTGACGGCCGTCGCCAGGTGGGCTGCGGGTGCCAATGGAACTCTCACAGGCACAGGCCTCGAAGGAGTTGGTTGATTCGATTCTTCCCAGGACAACATATTTTTCTCGCTCAATAACACTTAGTGACGAATAATTTTTAGATGGCTTACGAAGGCTTTATGAACAATGACTTGATGACGACTCAAACCTAGTGATTACTCAGTAACTTCCGGACAACCATTCACATTAACTTAAAAACATTAACTTCAAAACCAACTCGTAACTCTTTGTACTATCGCGAGATTATGTAGTTATACACAGGCAGATAGTACGCTGAGTGTCAACGAGTTGCAACAGCTTTGTGATACCTCTTGACAACAGTGTTGCAGAGACAACAACACTTTTGAAAAGGCCATCATCTCAACATCACCGTTAGTAGTGGATCAATCGAAGGAACTACAGAATTGCTTAGGCCGTCAGCCGGTTCATTGAGGCTTGCAAGCAAGCCTCAAACCCTATTGACAGGCTTCGCAATCCGGGTCGTCAAGTGCGCAAAACTTCACGCCCTCTTCGCTCGAAATATCGGCATAGGCTGGCTCGGTCGCTACGACGGCAGCCAGCGCTGAAGCCATAATTCCATTCGCAACCACTGCAGTTGGACCGACCTGAGTCGTGGCATAAGAGAAGTTGCCGTTCGATGCACCATCCACCGAGACTGAGTTCAATTGCCCGATACGATCACTGGTCGATTTCTCTGCACTGGTCGCCCCCATCGTACGAAGGTAGTAGGTCGTCTTCAATCCGCGTTCCCAGGCCAGCATATAGGTGTCGTGCAAACGTTTACCGGATGCACCAGCCATATAAATGTTCAAAGACTGCGCTTGATCGATCCACTTCTGACGACGCGATGCTGCTTCGACCAACCATGAAGGATCCACTTCAAAAGCCGTGGCATACACCTGACGAAGCTCCGTAGGAATACGATCAATCCGGGACAGTGTGCCGTCGAAGAACTTGAGATCCGACACCATCACTTCATCCCACAAGCCTTGTGCCTTAAGATCGCGCACCAAATAATCATTCACGACCGTGAACTCGCCCGACAAGTTAGACTTGACGTAGAGGTTTTGATAGGTCGGCTCGATACAGGCCGAAACGCCGATGATGTTGGAGATAGTCGCTGTCGGTGCAATGGCTACGCAATTGGAGTTACGCATACCGTGCAACTGAATTTTCTGGCGTAAAGCCGCCCAATCCAGAGTCTCTGAATCGTCAACCTCAACATACCCGCCGCGCTGCTCGCGCAAAAGATCCAAGGTGTCTTTCGGCATAATGCCCCGTTCCCACAGCGAGCCGGGATAGCTCGAGTAGCGGCCACGCTCGGCGGCCAAATCGCTGGACGCCCAGTAGGCGTAGTAACACACGGCTTCCATCGAGCGATCCGCAAACTCTACCGCCCCTTGACTAGCGTAGGGTGTACGCATCATATGCAAGCAATCCTGGAAGCCCATGATGCCCAGACCCACCGGGCGATGCTTCAAATTGGAATTGCGAGCCTTGGCCACGGCGTAGTAATTGATGTCAATCACGTTGTCCAGCATGCGCATCGCCACTTGGATGGTCGCTTTAAGCTTATCCAGATCGAGCTCTTGGACGCCATTGCGTTCAACCATATGGTTGACCAAATTCACGGAACCCAAATTACATACGGCGATTTCACTTTCATTGGTATTGAGCGTGATCTCGGTACACAGGTTGGAGCTATGAACCGTGCCGACATGCTGCTGCGGCGAGCGCAGATTGCATGGATCCTTGAAGGTGATCCAAGGATGGCCCGTTTCAAACAGCATCGAGAGCATCTTGCGCCACAACTGCACCGCCGGGACTTTCTTGAACAGCTTGATCTGTCCCGCCGCCGCCATTTTCTCGTAACGTACATAGGCCTCTTCGAAGGGCTTGCCAAACATGTCATGCAGATCGGGTACGTTGGCCGGTGAGAACAAGGTCCATTCCGCGTTCTCTTTGACGCGGCGCATGAACAAATCGGGAATCCAGTTCGCTGTGTTCATATCGTGAGTGCGACGGCGATCATCGCCCGTATTTTTGCGCAGCTCAAAAAACTCTTCCACATCGAGGTGCCAAGTTTCGAGATAGGCGCAAACCGCTCCCTTACGCTTACCGCCTTGGTTCACAGCAACCGCCGTGTCATTGACCACCTTGAGAAAAGGCACCACCCCTTGGCTCTTGCCGTTGGTGCCCTTGATATGAGAACCGAGAGCACGCACCGGCGTCCAGTCATTACCCAAACCACCGGCGTACTTAGCCAACAAAGCATTTTCTTTGATGGCGTCGTAAATACCCTCAAGATCATCGTTCACGGTCGTCAAATAGCACGATGAGAGCTGCGAACGCAAGGAACCTGAGTTGAACAGCGTCGGCGTCGAGCTCATGAAATCAAACTTCGAGAGCAGCTCGTAGAACTCAATAGCGCGGTCTTCGCGGTGCACTTCGTTCAGCGCCAAGCCCATCGCGACTCGCATAAAGAAAGCCTGGGGCATTTCAATGCGGGTTTCATCAATGTGCAGGAAATAACGGTCATACAAAGTTTGCAGACCGAGATAGGTGAATTGATAGTCACGGTCAGCCACTAAAGCGGCGCCGATCTTTTGCATATCAAACTGCAAGAGCGACTCATTCAACAAACCGCCCTCAACCCCGCGCTTAATGAACTTGGGAAAGTATTGGCGATAGTGCTCTTTCATTTGCTCTTGGGTAATGTCCTCACCCAAGACTTCGCGGCGTACGGTATGCAATAAAATTCGGGCCGTGACCTGACTATAAGCCGGGTCTTTTTCGATCAGCGCTCGAGCCGCCAGAATGGCCGATTTATACACCTCTTCGATGGGCACACCGTCGTACAGATTCTTGACGGTATCGGCAATGATCGGCTCAGCGGTCACGTACTCCCCTAAATGACTACAGGCGGACTCCACCAAATGAGTCAGCGCCGCATGATCCAAGGGCTTACGCTGACCATTATCGAGCACGCTAATGCTGGGCTGTTCGACAGCGGACTCTTGCCGCTTCGCAGCACGCTCTTGGGAGCGACGCTCGCGGTACAGCACATAGGCCCGCGCGACCTCATGCTCTCCCGAGCGCATTAATGTGAGCTCAACCTGATCTTGAATATCTTCAATATGAAAGGTTGCGCCCGCAGGCTTGGCGCGAGTGAGCCCATGCACGACCGTTTGAGTCATGCGATCAACCAGCTCACGAATACGCGCGGAGGCCGCACCTTGACCGCCAGAAATGGCCAGAAAAGCTTTGGTTAAGGCAATCGCGATCTTACTTGGCTCGAAAGCCACCACCGAGCCATTACGGCGAATAATTTTGTAATCGGAAAAATCTGCGCCTGCGCTCGCATCGATCTTGGACGTAAGATGAGTGGCACCCGTTGCGCTCGGATGAAAAGAACTACCCTGGGTTTGCGAACTGACCCTTTGCATTGTTTAGCCTCCAGACTGTCGGACTTGTGGAAATTGCGAGTGAAATTGCTATTTGTTTTTGTTTGCGCGAAGCAGCTGGCACCACTAGATATGGGGTATTGTCCTCGTCACAGCCCTAATTCTAGTGCTATTGGCCTAGGCTTGCAAGCCGAACACTTCGAACAAAAACAGAGAGTTACACCTATTCTTTCGTGTTTCGAAAAAGCATTTGGCCGCTTCGCTGAGCGAAAGGCTAAAGCTAGCATCTCCTCACCTGTCGGGAAACCCTAAGAACCTTAAAGCAGGTGAGGGAAACTTAGCCCCGGTGCGGGCTAGCGGGTGAAATTCGGCTCAAACCGCCATGCCGTAAGGCTTTACTAAATTTCAGCCCGAATTTGCCAGGACCGAAATTTTTCAAGATTTAACACGGTCTTAAAGCGGAGCGCCCTAATTCGGCGAGTTTTTGCGACAAAAATAAATTTTGGCGCGAATCTCTTGACAAGGTCAAAACGCTCTCCCCGTAACGTCGCCATTCAAAGTAAGGCCCGGGATCAAACTTTCTCCCCGCAGCAATATCACTATGACCACATACATGCCGCAGCGGGTATCGAAGCAGCAAATCTCGGCTCAGCGTTAACAGACGGGCATATTGGCGCGCGGTGAAAGGATGCTCGCCGTCACCTTCCAACTCAACACCAATCGAAAAATCGTTGCAGGCCTTACGACCTTCAAATTCCGATGAGCCGGCATGCCAGGCGCGCGCATCACCACCCACAAACTGCAACAGAGCGCCGCTTCTTCGAATCATAAAATGAGCGGAGACCTTCAGCTCCTTCAAGGCTATAAAACTCGGGTGGCTGCGCGGATCCAGGCGATTCAAAAACAAATCTTCCACCGCTGATCCTGAAAACCGCCCAGGAGGCAGACTAATGTAATGAATCACCAGTAAGTCAATGGGGATGGCCACGGGGCGCGAGTCAAAATTGGGCGAGCACCTTGGCTTGGCGCGAGCCAACCAGCCACCTTCCTGCCAAACCGAAGAACTCAAGCGCTACGCTCCTCTCATGACACGATGCCTGAAGACATTAATTGATGTCCAAGCGCTGCATACGATAGCGTAGCGCTCGAAAACTAATGCCCAGCAGCTTAGAGGCTGCGGTTCGGTTGTACTTTGTTTTCTCCAAGGCTCTTCCGATGGCTTCGCGCTCAATCTGATCAAGATAATCGGGCAGGCTTTCGGGCACGCCATCCAAAGAGAGCAGAGCCCGAGCACTCGCCGGGCCCGAATGAGTCGTGCTCGCACTATGGCCTGCATGACCTGAAAAATCACCCTCGGGAAAAAGATCGGCCTCGGCGGGCTCGCTCGCCAAGGCCTCGGTGGTGAGCGGCTTGAGACCGAGATCTTCGACGTTGACCACTTCGCCATTCGAGAAGGCAAGAGCACGCTCAAGAATATTTTCTAACTCGCGGACATTACCCGGAAAATGGTAGGTGACCAAAAATCTTAAGCACATACTCGACAAGCGCGGGATCGGCGCCATGCCGGCCCGTTCGCCTAACTTCAGGAGGATCGCGTCACACAGTTCGGACAAGTCCTCGGGCCGCTCGCGCAGCGCCGGTAACTCAAGCCGAATGACATCGAGTCGATAAAACAGATCTTGCCGAAAGCGGCCGACCGCCACACATTTAGCGAGATCTTGATGAGTTGCACTAATGATGCGCACATCGACTGGCTCTTCTGAGGTGGCCCCCACTTTTCGAACCTTTTTCTCTTGAATCGCTCGCAGCAATTTCACCTGCATCACCAGAGGCAAGTCGGCCACTTCATCCAAGAACAAGGTACCGCCATGAGCCGCTTGGAAGAAGCCCTCGCGCTCTTGATCCGCGCCCGTGAACGCACCTTTACGGTGGCCAAAGAACTCTGACTCCATCAGATTTTCAGGAATCGCGCCGCAATTCACTGCGACGAAGGGTTTGCCATGACGAGCGCCAGACTCATGAATCAGCCGTGCGGCAAGTTCCTTGCCCGAGCCTGATTCGCCGTGAATCGCCACCGGTGCCATGCTGCGCGCCAGGCGCGCAATTTGCTCGCGCACGGAGGCCATGACCGTCGAGTCTCCTAGGAGGCGGGTGGTCGGTCGGCCACCTGCGCTTGCCGCCGCATTGGACTGGGTTCCATTCGGTCCATGCTGACCGAGGGCGCCGCGCACCAGGTTACGTAGTGCGTCCAAGGCAACGGGCTTACTCAAATAGTCAAAGGCGCCCGCCTTCAATGCCGCCACTGCATTTTCAGCACTGCCATAAGCCGTCAATACAGCGACCGGTAAATTCAGAAACTTTTCGTTCAGATGTTCGACGAGCTCCAGGCCATTGCCGTCGGGCAGCCGCATGTCGGTCAGACACAAGCCATAGGAATGCAAAGACAAATATTGTTTGGCTTGGGTCAGGTTCGCTGCGCAATCAACGTCCAGACCCATCCCCACCAAGGTTAGCTCCAAAAGCTCCCGTAGGTCCGCTTCGTCATCCACTACCAATACTCGAGGCACACTGCTCATTGAAACTTTTAATCCTGAATAGTTGAAACCGAACCGTAAACACCCTGTCGATCACAGTGTGGTGAGTCAAAAAGAATTAGGCCGCCTTGAAATCTGGCTCAATGATAAAGGCACCCGAGTAAATTGAAGAATCGGGCAAGCGCTGGTAGCCAATCTCGGCCTGATTGGCAAGGCACCATTCTCGAACCAGAAATAGTCCCAGGCCGGTCCCCTGGGTATGGGTTGTATAGAATGGCTCGAACACATGTTCGATTTGCGCCCCATCGATGCCCGGCCCAGCATCCGCCACCGAAAGCTGCAAGCGCCCTGAAGGAGTACGGGCCCATTCCACCTTCACGCTAGCCTCACCTCTGGGCGCAAAACGCAAGGCATTATCCAGCAAATTGATCAAGACCTGACGCAGGTGCCCGGCATCAAACCAACACGGCGCCTCAGTCGCCAATACGAGCCGGACCTGATCGACAGCGATTTGCTTGTGCGCCAAATGCTCGTCTAAAAGTCCGGGCAAAAAGGCGGCGAGTTTGATCGGCTCAATCTGCGCGCGATCCCGCCGGGCGATGGCCAGAACATCCTCGACAATCGTATTGATGCGCACCGTGTTGTCTTCAATAATTTTCGACAGACGTGCCTGTTGCTTGGCCTGAGCCACTGGCGGGACCTGGGTTTTGGTGGCCACCTCACCGGCATCGCTTACGCGCTCCTCGGCTCGATCCAGATCACCTTGAAGGTGCTCGCCGAGCAAACTGTTGGCATGGCGAATCGCGCCCAAGGGGTTGCGGATCTCATGAGCGATGGAGGCTGAAAGTCGTCCCATCGCCGCCAATTTGAGCTGCTGCGCCCGATCCTGCAAGGATTGCACGTCCTCCAGCAAAATCAGCGTGTCGCCAGAGTCACCTTCGAGGCCGGCGTGGATGCTACTACCGAAATAGGAGCTGACATCGGCCAACAAACTCCCGTCGGCCTCCGAGCCATGAATCTGCAAGACGCGCACCCGCACTTGGCGCAGGGCACCTGCCGACAGACCCTCAGCCACCGGCAGGCCGAGCTCAAAACTTTGGTCCCCGCGATGCGGCAAGGCGGTCATCATCCGCCTCAATGCCGTCCAGGCATCACCCAGCTTGGCATTTTCCAAGGAGCGGCCTAACCGCGCTTCGCCTAACATGCGCTCAGCGGCCGGATTGAGCAACTTGATGTGGGAGTCCGCCCCCAAAAGCACCACGCCCTGCTCAAGCTCCAAAATCACTCGCCGGGTGACTGAAAGCTGCGTTCTCAAGTTTTGGCCGCGCGCTTCAGCAAGCTGCTCTTGAGCCTGCAGACGGGTGGCCAACCAACTCATGGTCAAGGCCGCTAAAAAACTAGCCGCGCCGACCAGGCCGGCCACCAAAAAATTGGCAGTATCCGTCTCATCGAAGGCAATACTTCGCATCACGGTGGCCACGAGCAGTGCCAAAGTGGCCCCCGCGGCCAGGCTCAAAGCCCAACGCGGGCGGACTTGCACCGAAGCACCTGCGACCATAATGGGAATCAAAGGCGCCAAACCGGCGCGTGAACCCGTTGTAAAAACGATCAAGCTAAGAGCAATCACATCGAGCAAACTGCCCAGCGCCCATTGCCAATAAAATGCCCGGAGCCATTTCCAATGGGCGCCGAAAAGCGCCAGTGCGATCAGCACGTAGCCCCAGGCGAGCGGTTGCACCCAAGAACGTTGATCTAGCGCAACTAAGGAAGACGACCAGTTGGCAAACACAACCCATAGCAAGACCAGTGCGACGCCAATGCGCATCGCTCCGAGCCAACGCATCGCGCGCCACTGCGATGGCCTCAAGCCTCACCCGATTTTTTGACACCCAGCCGGGCATGCGCGTCGCCACAAAAAAAACTATCGCTCACCTTGAGAGCCTCATCTCGAGGCAATTGCAGGCCGCAGTGTGCGCAGGCGATCAAGGCGGTGAGTTGCCCGGGTTCGGCTTGAGAGTGTTTTTGAGAGGCCTCATTCGCTCGAGGGCCTGGCTCTGCGGACTGGCGCAAATGCGCTTTGCGTTGTAAGGCCATGACGATCTTATAGGCGACATAAATAGCGAAAGCAATCGCCACCCAACTTAACAGCTTACCCATCCAGGCCTCTCTTTATTATCGACCAAGCAACACCTCTAGTACAAAACGACTTCCGACATAGCCCAGCAAAAGCAGGGCAAAGCCCACCAAGGTGAAGTGCAAGGCGGTACGTCCTCGCCAACCTCGAATCTTTCGGCCCACCAGCAACACCGCAAAAACCAGCCAGGCCAAAAGGGTGAACAGGGTTTTATGATCGAAGCGAAACGCCCGGCCCAGCACTTCGCCGGAAAACAAAGTCCCGCTCAGCAGCGTCAAACTGAGCAGAATAAAGCCCAGTCCGATCAGACTGAACAAGAGCTTTTCAAGAGCCATTAAGGGCGGTAACTCGCCCACCAATCGTAGTGGACCCAGGTTGCGACTTTCGTCCCCGCCGCTCGACTGCAAGGCCCGTTGGGCGCTCACCATCAACAGGGCATGCAAGGCCGCCATCAGGAGCACGCCGTAGGCCGCTGTGCCCATCAGCAGGTGGGCCACGAAACTGGGCCGAGAGGCTGAAACAGGCAAGATCTGACCGGGAAAAAGCACAGCCAAAGCGCAGGTGAGCGCCGCCACAGGTGCCAATACTCGCAAAAGTGAACGCAGATCCATGGTCCTGGACTCATAAAGCAGTACTGCCAGCGAGACCCAAAGGGTTGCACAAAGGGCCTGAGCAAAACCAAAGCGAGCCGGCTGAGTGAATAGCTGGAGCGCGAGTCCTAACAAGTGCAAAGTGAAGGCCAATAGGACTAAGCGGCTATCAGCCTTCAACCAACGCACCACACTAAAGAGGTAAAGCAGGCAGGACAACCCCAACAACACCAGGCCCAGCTTATGCATGGCGAAGCTCTAGTTGAAGCGTGTGCGCGGGACCCTGTGGCGCGCAAGGTAAACACAGTAAGGCTTGCAAAAGTCGGTTCATCAAAGTTCAACGCGAAAAAAATAACGGAGCTTTCCGCC
>JAYUOT010000380.1:0-4802 GCA_043760705.1 Betaproteobacteria bacterium | reverse complement strand
CACTTGCCGTTCGCGCCTTGATATCGGCCACTTTGAAAGCTGAGCCATCGGGCAGTTGCATATCGAAGGTCAGGGTAGCGTCCACAACATAGTCTACGTCGAAACCAAGGTCGCTGGCATGACGAGTGGTGGTCTCGCAGCATTGCTCGGTGCGAATGCCACTCACGATCAGCCGTTCGATGCCTTGCCCGCGGAGCCAGGGTTCCAATCCCGTGCCGACCAGTGCACTATGCTTGCCCTTATAAAAAGTTTGTGTGGCTTCAAAAGGCGTCAGTCCCTGGATGGGAATTAAATATCCAGACTCCTTGGCCCATGGATGACTCGCGATGGCCGGGCCATCGCGATGAAAGATCCGAATGATCGGTACACTTTGCACTACGGCGCCGGTGATCAGTTGATTTTGGGCGCTAAGATAGGTGGGTAGATCTGCATCGGTGAAGTAGTCGCGATGCCGAAACGATTCTTGAGCGTCAATGACGATGAGACAGGATTTCATGGGGTTGCCTTCAGTTAACTACCTCGGTGCGGGTAGGCTTTGAGTACTTTATCGAAGTTCGCAGCGCGGCGCAGCACTGAATCGGGCCAGCTTCGATCAATTTCGGACCTATTTCCATCGGTGAGACGTTGGTTCGTTATGGCGACGCTTTGGGTGGCTGTGATCGGATTGTTGCTTTCTTCCGATGCGTTCGGCAAGGAAGTTTCTTCCTCCGAAGGAGGGCGAAATTTCAGCAAGCAAGCTAGCTCTCTGCAAGGAACAGAAAAAGTGGTTTTTGTGCCAGTGAGCACCCATTCAGGCATTCATTTAGAGACTACTGTGTTTAGACCGAAGGGCCTTGGCCCTTTCCCGCTCGTCGTCATGAATCATGGCAAGGCCTTCACTGCGCCCGCGCAGCAGGCACGTGCTCGCTACCCCGTGATCAGTCAGGAGTTTGTGCGGCGCGGATACGTGGTGGTGATTCCGATGCGGCAAGGTTTTTCCCAATCGGGTGGCAACTATGCGGCTCCGGGTTGTGATCTTTACGCGAATGGTCGAGAGCAAGCCAAAGACGTCGATACGGTCATCAGACACTTTCAAAAGCAGTCCTGGATCAGAGCGGATCAGGTGCTGGTCGTGGGTCAGTCCCACGGTGGGCTGGTCAGCATGGCCTTGGCGGAGCACGCGGCCCCAGGCGTTCAATTGCTGGTTAATTTTGCGGGTGGACTGCGCTCCAATGCGGGGCGCTGCAAAAGCCAATGGCAAGAGCAAATGGTGCTGGCGTTTCAGCGCTATGGGGAAGGTGCCCGGCTTCCGTCGCTTTGGTTTTATGGGCAGAACGACGGCTTCTTCGATCCGGCTTTAGTGAAGCGACTGCATACCGCCTACCTCGGGTCGAATCGCTCCGGAACGCCCTCAGCACGCCTCGTCAACTTTGGGCCCTTCGGGCAGGATTCGCATGGCATGATCGAGTATTCTGGAGCGGTAGGCCTGTGGTGGCCTGAGCTTGAATCAGAGCTGAAGCGTCTCGGTTTTCCCGTGTCGGTGATCGCCAATCTCGCTCGCACGCCTCCTGCCGCCCACGCTCCTTGAGTTCTGCGGCTGGCGCAGACCGCCTGTCGGGGTCACCTTGACCGTATCCCGCAAGTAACAAAAACTACCCTGAAACAGGAAACGAACAGTTCTACGGCACCCAGCACGTAAACGTCGATACAGCAGCGCACAGGGTTGAGTCAAAAGATCGGCTTGCATAGATAGATTCTATGAGCCAAGGGCGCGCTATTTGAACGATTACGCCGATACACCTCTGCAAATGCTTCACTCATGCGCGCAATTGTCTTTTTGGCTCGACGTCTCATACCCGCCTCGCTCAGCCGGCTAGCGGGGTTGTCGTGCGCGTCGCTGATGGTCCTGCTCACGGCCTGCGCTTCCGACAAGCCTGTGGTCGCGAAGTTGAGCTACGTGATCAAGGAGGAGCCCTCGGCGGGGTTTTTTCTACCGAAGAGTGCGTTTGGCAAAGAGTCTGCTCCGAAGCCCGCCGAAAACAAGCCCACCGCAAGCCAGGACTCTGCAAATAAGCCCGCCGTGAGCCCGCCCGCCGTGAGCCAGCCCTTGATTTCGAAGGAGTCGCCGGTGCCGTTAGCCGCAGAGGTGCTGCTCTATGCCTCGCCAACGACTCAGGTCTACTTCGAGGCCGGGGAGCTCGACGCCTCTGAAAGCAGGACGGCCTGGGAAACTTTTCTGAAAAAGTACAAGATCCCATTCAAAGTCTTGGTGAACCCGTCCCAGCTCGAGCGCAGCCGTTCAGGGGTGCTCATCCTGCCGTCCAGCGTGGCCCTTTCAAAGAAAGAGCAACAGGCCATCGTTGACTTTCGGGCTCGCGGTGGAAGCGTTTTGGCCTCCTGGCTGTGCGGCGTTCGAGATGAAAAGGGTGTCTGGCTTGGGTTCGGCTTTATGGAGGCTGCATTCGACGTCAAGGTCGCAGGCGATACCGCAGCCGACAAAGACGATAACTTTTTAATGCCCCACGGCGACAGTCCGATCAGCCATTATTTGCCTGCGGGGCAAAGAATTTGGCTTGAGCGCGCCAAGCAATGGCCTACCCTGCGCTTGGCTGGGCGCTTTGCCGCGGCACATATTATGGATTGGTCAAGGACGTTCGCAATCCAAAAAACGACCTCGGCGATTACCTTTGATGAGCGCGATTTAGACTCGGGCGGCACGTCACGCAGTGTTGTTTTAGGGTATCCCGAGCGACTCTGGCGTACCGCTGATCCGAAACATTTGGAAGCCATCGCACACAACGCACTGACCTGGTTGCGACGCTTGCCGAGCGCCTACACGGCCGCGTGGCCTGCGCCCTATTCGAGCGCACTTCTGCTCGCTGTTGACGCCGCCGAAAACATTGTCGAGGCAGATTTGGCCTTGGCCAAGTACCTAGAAGATATTGGTGCTCGGGCCACCTTTTATACCCTGGGGGACAATGCTGCAAAGTCGGCCGCAAACTTAAAAGCACTCCAGTCTCGCGGCCACGAGTTAGCCTTGATGGGAGACAAATTTGCGGGCTTTAGGGGCCAAGCGATCGCTACCCAGGCCGGCCGTTTGGACAACATGCTGGCCCGCGTGAAGGATGCAGGTCTGAGCCTCCCGACCCATCCGGGTTTTCATGCACCGACGGAGTCCTATGACAAAAACACCGAAGCCTTGCTGCGGCAAAGAGGCTTTGGTCACTACATTGCGTTTATGGATGCGACCGATGCGCGCCTGCCGTTTTCCGTGCGCTCAACCCCGGGCTTGGCGAGTGGTGCAGCGTCCGCTTTGACGGCAGCGACCGTGACTTCGACTGATCTTGCCAAGGTCGATACGATTGTGTTGCCTCGAACCCAGCGCGGCCCGGAAGATGCCACTGAAGAAGGCGACTATGACGATGGTATCAAGTCCTTTTTTGCCGAAATCTCGCTCGTCGAAAAAATGGCCGGGCTCTCGGTCATCCGCCTGCCGAATCAAGGTTTGCTCACCCTCGATCAGATGGCAGAAATTGTCGACGAACTCAAAACGCGACGCGAGCGCACCTGGATGGCGACGGCTGCGCGAATTGCCGATTGGTGGCGGGAGCGTGAGCGCGTCGCAGTGCGCTTGGACGGTGCGGCGGATGCCCCGGTGTTGACCTTGGAAGTTCTGGGCACAGAGCCGATCAAAGAGGCCGTCACGGTCTGGGTTAATTTGCCAACTTCGGGCCAGAGTTTACGCCTGATTCCGATCTCAACGGTCGGTCCCGCAGAAAATATGCCTACGATCACCTCGGTGGATCCATGGCGAGCTGGTGTGCTTGTGTCTGGCCTGGCCCCTGGCACCTATCGATGGCAAGTGCAATTCATAAAAGCCGCCCGTGAGCCCAAAAGTGATTCACCAAAATAGTAAGAAGCTAGAAAAAAATGACTTATGCCCTCGATGATTATTTTCGCTCCCAGCAGGTTTCACTGCAATGGTCGCCCGTTTTGCGCGCCTTCGCGCAAGAGCTGCGCACCCAGGCCGATGTGGATGTTGAAGCTTTGCGTCAGTTCTTTATCAAGATTGGCATGCGTTTTGCTCTGGATATGGAGTCACAGTTTCAGGGGTCGCAGACGCTCGCCGAACTCACCGATGCCTTGAATGATCTCTGGAGCCGCACCAACTGGGGTTGGGTCGAGTTAACCGAGGCCAGCGGGAGCATTGAAATTGAGCATCGTTACGCCCCGATCGCAGAGGCCTTTGGAGGCGAAATGCTGGACTGGAGTCTGGGTTTGCTGGAAGGCTTTTACCAAGCGGTGTTTCACTCGTTCGGGCTCAGCGAAAAGATGGTCGCTCGACTGGTGACTCAGCAAAATGACGGTCAATACATTCATTTACGTTTAGCACCGTGATGCATTCCCCAGAATCATTTCGTTGACCCACCAACCTTTAGAACATCATGAGTGACCCCAAAGCCGATATGTCCGATCTGTTTCGCAGCCTGCGAGCGGACCCGCCGAGCACGCAGCCCATCAGCAATGGCGCCGCGACCACGGCTGAGCAACGCTGGCCGATCCTGAAATCTTTTCAGCCCAAGAAGTTGGCAGTGACCCCCTTGATGGCCGAGGATGAAAAGCAAGTCCGGCGACGCATAGATCCTGTCATCGGCCGGGGTGGCCAGGTCAGCCCCAACGCGAACAGTGTCAATCAACAGCTAGCCCGTGGTTTGAGTCGTATGCTTGTTCAAAAACAAGTGATTTCGCCGTCCGAAACAACTTCATCTCGACCGGTCGATCTTGTAACCTCTGCTATTGCGAGCACGAGTCCAGCCCCAGCT
>JAYUOT010000379.1:0-10834 GCA_043760705.1 Betaproteobacteria bacterium | reverse complement strand
CGGACGCTAAATAAAAATCCGGACATAGGGCATCATCGGCAAGACTTGCCTGATACACATCGCGGATACTTGGTCGGCGAACACATCATCATTTACCGCCTCCAAAACAAGGTGGTGGGTGTCGTGCGTATCTTGCACCAGAACATGAGCCTCATGCGGCATTTGCCAAAGCCATAAGGCGACACGGCATCACCTGGTAACCCCATTCGCAATGGTCTGAAATGCAATTCAACAATACGATAGATGCCTTCATCAATGACTTCGTTAAGGACTTAAACGAGGGGAGCGTAGCAATTTTCGCGGGTGCAGGCGCGTCTAAAAGCGCTGGATATGTCGATTGGCCAGAACTTCTCAGAGATATTGCAAAAGAACTTGGTCTAGCAGTTGAAAAGGAAACCGACCTCATTTCTGTCGCCCAGTTTCACGTCAACAGCAAAAAGGGCAGCGCGGGCCTTGCAAAAAAGATATTGCAGGAGTTTTCAGAACAAGCAGAACCAACAGAGACCCACGCCATTCTGGCGCGACTCCCCATCGGAACCTATTGGACAACGAACTACGATACGCTGCTGGAAGACGCAATGAAAAAGGCCTACAAGGTCGCGGACGTCAAGCACAGTATCAAGCAGCTCACCACCACCCGATCCAAACGAGATGCGGTGGTCTACAAAATGCATGGGGACGTGACGATGCCGCAAGATGCGGTGCTCTACAAAGAGCAGTACGAGCGCTACTACCAAACACACGCACCTTTCGTGACCGCGCTCAGCGGCGACTTAGTATCTAAGACATTTCTCTTTATCGGATTCAGCTTCACCGATCCGAATCTTGACTACGTTCTAAGCCGTCTACATGTAGACAATTCAGCAAAGAGAAATCACTACTCATTCATGCGGAAAGAGCGCGCGCTGCTAGGTGATGATGATGCGGTAGCCGACTATAAGAAAAGGAAGCAGGCACTACGTGTTGATGACCTTAAGCGGTTCGGGATTCAAACGCTACTCATTGACGAATTTAGCGAGATACCACTTATTCTGCGTGAAATTGAATCACGCTATCGCAAGAAAACCATCTTCATTGCGGGAAGCGCCGAAGAATACGGTCGCTGGTCACGGACCGAAGCGCTGGGGTTCGTCCACGAGTTGTCTTCGGAAATTGTCAAAGCCAACTTTCGCGTCATAAATGGCTTTGGCTGGGGGGTGGGGAGCAGCGTCATAAATGGTGCCCTTGAGGCTATCTATGGAAGCCCACATAAATACTCGGAAGACCAACTCATCATGCGTCTGTTTCCACAGCATGGAGACAACCTCGTAGGCCTATGGGAAGAGTATCGCCAACGAATGATTTCATTGGCGGGCATCGCGCTTTTTGTCTTTGGTAACAAACTCCAAGACGATAAAATAGTAGACGCGAATGGTATGCGGCGTGAATTTGAAATCGCAATTGAGAACGGCCTATTGCCAATCCCAGTGGGGGCGACTGGTTATGTCGCTGAGCAGCTTTGGAATGAAGTAATTGGTGACCCAAAGACATTCTTTGGCGGGATGGAGCAATTAGTGCCATTGGTGAAAGAATTGAACGACCAAAAAATCACAGGCACCGAATTAGTAAAGAGAATCGTCCATATTTTTAAAGAAGTGAATAAGTAGCCATGGCCACCTAGTTAAAGCAGCTTGGAGATCATCGACTTCAATGGATAAATCGGGCACGGGAGTTCCTGAGCCCCCCTCAGATCCAAAGCTCAACTGAACCGACATCTTTTCATCTGAGCCATACGTTTGAAATCAACCGTGATTCATAAGTAGCTCAAGACCCAATATGTCCCCATAAAAGCCCTTCACCTTGTCGAGGTCCAATGCAACCGTATTGGAAGAGATGCGTTTAACTTTCATGAATCACTCTGAACCTAAATTTATTTTTGCATCACGTTCTGCAATCATATCCCCGGAGTGTAGGCCGATTTGGGCTTAACTCGTACGTCCATTGGCTAGAGGGTAAAATTGTTCATTTGTACAGGGTTTTCCTGTTTGGCGTGAAAGGATGAAATCAAGAGCATGCATCGCCGCCAACGCGCTAACCCGAACACCAGTGTGCGAGGATTATTTATGATGAGTGCAATGAGGTTTCGGCTCAGTTCCGATCTGTGGATCGAAGCGGGTAGAGTCTAAGCCCCAACGCGATCATGAACCGTATGTCGTCTCGGCGCGCGCTACTCTGCCCGGCCAGAATCAGACCCGGCGGCTTTTGCTGCTTCTTTATGCAAACGTGCTTTACACTCCGTTGACTAATGAGACCCCGTTCTAAATATTCGCAGAAGCCTCCGTCGGCTTCGCCTGCTCGAAATTTCGTTTTCTATAACCATCCCACATAGACTATATTTTCAGGAGAACCATTTTGAGCAATACCCCGGCCTTTTTAATTCATGAGCGTAGCGGCGATATTGTCACCTTGACGATGAACAGCCCGGCGGAGCGTAATGCCCTCTCCAACCAAGCTCAGTGGGACGAACTCAGTGAGGCTGCCGAGGCGCTCAAGCGGGACTCCAGCGTCAAGGTGCTCATCCTGACCGGCGCCGGTAGCGCGTTCTCGGCGGGTGGCAATGTCAAAGACATGCGTGACAAGAAAGGGATTGCCTCAGGCTCTCCCTTCCAAATTCGCAACGGCTACCGCAATGGGATTCAAAAAATTCCCTTGAGCCTGGTGGATCTCGACATCCCGACGATTGCGGCCGTCAACGGCGCGGCGATTGGCGCGGGTTGCGACCTGGCGTGTATGTGCGATATTCGCATCGCCTCCGAGCATGCCAAGTTTGCCGAGAGCTTTACCAAGCTCGGTATCATTCCTGGCGACGGTGGGGCTTGGCTCTTACAGAGAATTATTGGCTATGCCAAGGCCGCAGAGTTGAGCTTTACGGGCGACATGATCAACGCGACGCAGGCGCTGCACATGGGCTTGGTGAATTCGGTGGTCCCCGCAGATCAGTTGATGAGCGAGGCGATGTCTCTGGCGACTCGCATCGCGCAGAACCCTGGTCCGGCGCTTCGCATGACCAAGAAATTACTGCGCACGGCTCAACATGCGCGTTTGGCCGAGGTGCTAGAGTTGTCTGCAGCGTTGCAGGCCATTGCTCACCATACCGATGAGCATGACCGCGCCGTGGAAGGCTTTCTAGCCACCATGAAGAAGTAAGGTGTCCCTCAAGCCGGAGCAAACTCGCGCAGGAGCTTGCCTGGCTTGGCTGAATTCAAGGGCCCGGCTTGGTTGACTACTTGCTGGCCGTTGACCCACACGCCATGAACACCCACTGCGTTTGTCGCCACCCGCGTGGCTTGGGCCGGCAGGTCATTCAAGCGCCGCTTATTGCTGCGCCCGACCGCCTTCAGATCCAGGAGCAATAGATCCGCGTGGAAGCCCTCCTTGAGCAGACCCCGCTCGGGGATGCCAAAGAACAAAGCCTGGGCTTGAGTCAAGCGGTGCACTGCCTGCTCGGTACTCATAATATGCTTGTCGCGAGCCCAATAACCCAGTAAGTGCAAGCCAAAGCCTGATTCATCGAGGAAAGATAAATGAGCGCCCGCATCCGACAGCGAGATCAGGCTATGTTGATGGCACAGCAGGCGGGTCACGGCCTCCTCATCGTTATTCAGGGAGACGACTGAGAACAAGGTGGCGAGATCTTCTTCAAGGGCCAAATCGAACATGGCATCCAAAGGGTCCTTGCCAAGCGCCTGGGCCATGCTGGCAATGCTTTGGTGCTCGAAGCGCTGATACTGGGGTAGTTTGGTTTCGAGGACATGCACCAGGGACCAGTCGCCAGAAAACAGGCGGCGTGCAGGTTTCGCCAACTCGGCGCGAATTTGATCGCGCAAGCTGGTGCTGCGAAGCGCGGCTTTCAAGGTTTCACCCTTGGCGCCAAAATAAGGCTTCCAACCCTGTAAAGGTTCGAGCGGGTAGGGCGTGTCGAAGGTAAAGTCGAAGCTGAGCGGGGTGGTGGCCACCGCACCTTTCACCCGCAGGCCTTTGGCGGCACCTTGGGCAATGGTGTCCAGGTCGTCAAAGACGCCTTGCGGTTGCAGGCTCGAATGCAAGAGGGCAGCGATTAGAAACGGGCGACCGCAGCGCTCGGCCCATTCCATGAGTTTCGGTGTGGGAGAGGCCGGACCCTTGGTCAACATGAAGCTACCCAGTTGCTTGGATTTCATGGCATCCAGGAACGCATCCATTTCGTCCTGTTGCGCCATACGGGAGGGCATCGGGCGACCATCGAAGGCGCTGTGCGAGGTGCTGGTCGTGGTGGCGAAACCTATCGCACCCGCTTGCAGCGCTTCTTCCAGCATCTTGCGCATTTCGGCAATTTCAGCAGGCGTGGCGGCCCGCTCCGACGCCTCGCTGCCCATGACATGGGTGCGTAAGGTGGAATGGCCGACGAAAGCGGCGAGATTCAGCGCACAGCCTTTTTTGTCGATCAAATCCAGATACTGCGGAAAACTCTCGAAGTCCCAATCAATGCCCGCTTGCAGACTGGCCAGCGACATCCCTTCCACTTGCGTCAGGTTCTTCATCACCAGGTCGCGATTTTTCGGCAGACAGGGCGCGATGGTAAAACCGCAATTGCCGATCAGGGCCGTGGTGACCCCCATTTGAGTTGATTGAGCCAAGTACGCATCCCAGGTAATTTGGGCGTCGTAATGAGTGTGACTATCGATAATGCCGGGCATGAGGCTTAATCCCTGAGCATCGATATGATGCTTGGCTTGGGTCGTGCCAATATCCTTGCCGATGGCGACGATCTTGCCGTTCGTGACGGCCAAGGAGCCTACATAGGGTTGGCCGCCTGCACCATCAAAAATTTGTGCGTGGTCTATTCTTAAATCAAACATGCGGGCCTCTACTGATGATTTCGTTGCATGACAGGGGCAGTGATTAAACGACGCCTGGGGAAGCTCGTCTCGAGCGAATGCCTTGAGAATAGCTGAGAGAGCAGGTTTTTATAGGCCTTGAGGGCTAGTTTTGGACCCCCTTTGTTTGAATTGAAACGCGTCGTCGCCGCGCCTGAGCTACGATACGGCGCTTAACACCTTGTTCAAGCCTTAGAAATCAATCCAGTCCGGAAATTAGCTTTTATGCAATCTTCTCATGCCCGAAAAACGCTTCAAGGCGACTTGGCACCCTTCACGCAATGCTCGCCTGACCAAGGCCTCAGTCGTCGCAACGCTCTCGAGATGGGTCTGGCCGGTTTCATGTCAAGCCTGGTGCCGAGCTCAGGCGCCCATGCGCAGACCCCCTCCGGTGCCTGGCCGTCGAAACCGATTCGTTTGGTGGTCGCCTTTCCGCCCGGCGGTCCAACCGACTTGGTCTCACGGGTATTGGCGCAACGACTCTCGGAGCAGCTGGGTCAGCCCGTAGTCGTGGAAAACAAACCTGGCGCGGGTGGAAATTTGGCGGCTGAGCTTGTCGCCAAAGCGAGCCCGGATGGCTATACCGTGTTCTACAACACCTCGGCGATTGTGATTGGACCGAGTCTCTACGCCAAGGTGAACTACGACACCCTAAAAGATTTCGCGCCGGTCACCTTAGCGGCGGCCGTGCCTCTGATGTTGGTGGTGAACTCAAGCTTGCCGGTGAAGACGGTGCAAGAGTTCGTGGCTTATGCCAAATCGCGACCCGGTCAGTTCAACTACGCCTCTTCGGGCACGGGAACGATTACGCATTTGGCGGGCGCCGTGTTCGTCAAGGAACTGGGCATCGACGCGACCCATATTCCTTACAAGGGTAGTAACCCGGCGTTGTTGGATGTCGCCAGCGGTTCGGTGCAGTTCATGATAGACACGATCAACAGTACCTTGCCTTTGATTCGCGATGGCAAGCTCAAGCCACTTGCGACCGCGACCGGGAAGCGCTCCTCGGTTTTACCGGATGTGCCGACCTTTGGCGAGACTGTTCTGCCGGGGTTTGAGATGAGTGCCTGGCAGGGTGTGGTTGTCCCGACGGGGACACCGGCGGCCATCGTGCAGCGCCTGAATGAAGAAATCAATAAAGCCTTGCGCCATCCCGATGTCAAAGCCAAGCTCGCCGTTCAGGGCGCGGAGCCCTTAGGCAGCTCGGCGGCGGAATATGGCAGCTACATCCGAAGTGAATTCGGCCGCTGGGGCAAAATCATCAAGGACTCAGGCGCCAAGGCTGATTAAATGAGCTCGGCGCAAGTGTTCGCCTCCTCATGGTTTGAGCCCATTTAGTTTGAGCCCATTTAGTTTGAATCTATTGTTTTGCAAACTCGCTACGAATTCGTTCGAAATCCATCCCTTTGAGATCATCCCCTATGAAAAAAACTCCCATCGTTACGACTAGTCATTCCAAAGCCGCAAACACTCTGGCATCTCCGGTCAAAAAAACAGTCAAAAAATCTACGCTAAATCAAACCCAAAAAAGAAATCCTAAAAGCAGTATCAAGGCTACACCGGCAAGCGGAGCCAAGTTGCTTAAAGGCAAGAAAAACGCCACCTATCAAGCCGGACTCAAAGTACGTAGCGAAGTTTTGGGCAAAGCTTATGTAGAGCAAAGAATTGCAGAAGCCGATGTGTTCACGGCCGATCTCCAGCATTTCGTCAATGAGCATGCCTGGGGTGCCGTTTGGACCCGGCCTGGCTTATCCCGAAAAATCCGTAGTCTATTGGTGCTCGCCATGACGACCGCCATGAATCGTCCCCATGAGCTCGAAATCCATGTGCGCGGCGCCTTGAACAATGGCGTCACCATGGATGAAATGAAAGAGTTGTTTTTACAGGCTGCCGTGTATGCCGGTGCGCCGGCCGCCTTGGACGGGTTCAGAGTCGCTAGAAAAGTCTTGAAAGAGCAGGGTAAGTTATAAGCCAAAATCGGAAGATCGAACCCGTCAACGGGCGCGACCGAAAAGTTTGACCGCATCAACTTCTTGGACTGAAACATGGCCGCACTTCGGCACGCTCTCGCTAACCAGATAGACTTCGCCCGCTTGCTCTGGTCGCGGCCTGGCATGATGATGTTTTTTCTATTGGTGATCGAGGCTGTCTTGTCCGCAGCGACTACTTATTTGCTCATCAAAACGGGCCGAAACGTCGCCAATGACGACTTTCAAGTAATGGATCTGGTATGGATCCTGGTGGTCCAGTCGACGGCCTATCTGGTCGGTGCCGTGAGTTGGGTCTTTGGTGAACAGGCGGGTTTCGGTGCTTATGGCCGGTATATGCACCGTTTTGCGCATACCAATCGTGGCCGCAGTTTATTGCTTGGCGAAAGCGGCGCGCGCGAAGTGGTCGAGCCTTTTCTTACGGGTGAAACCTTTCATATCTTTTTTGAGTTGGTGTATGAGCTGGAGTCGGTTTTAAGGCTTTTACTTGCGGTGATCTTCAACGCGATTGTTTTGGGGGTAGAGATTGACGGCTGGTTGTCGGTGTCATACGTGGTGATCATCGCACTTTGCCTGGGGTTGCAGTACAGCTTGCGAAAACCGGTCGGGAAAGCCTACCTCAATAATCAGAGGCGCACCAATCTATTGACAGCACACAGCTATACCGCCTGGGACAACATTTTCAGCGGCAATCGCTATAACTACGGCGTTTGGAACAAGGTCTTCAAGGCTCGCTTGCGCGTCGCCCTCAAAGCACAGATCCGCGCGATTGTGGCGCGTGAAGGCTTAAGCTCGCTCGGTGGCGTCATTAGTCTGGCCGTGGTCTTCGGCGTTACGGGTTGGGTGGCCTGGAACTCGCGCGGCGCCAGTGCAACCATGATTGCCTTGGCCGCCACACTACCGCGGCAAATTGAATTGGCCCACAGTGTGCAGCAATTGGCGGTAGGCTGGAATGATTTGGTGGCCTTGTGGACACGCATCGGTGGGGCTGTTGAGAATTTTGCACCCGCTGACCCGGAGCGCTTTGAAGCCCGCACCAAGTTGCATGAAATTCTCCTCGTATGCTCCGTGATGGGTGAGCTGAGGCCTGAGGATTTGCAGCAGGCACTTGCGGGAGTGCGCGCGCAAGGCAAGGGCAGGGTACTGATTCGAGGCCCTAACGGAAGCGGAAAATCCTCCTTACTTGCCTTGATGAAAAATCAACTGGGCCCGCGAGCTTACTATTGGCCCACAACGGATCGCCTCGCCTTCAGTTTCAGTAAGCGTCACGGCGAGGGTGGAGGTGAGGGCGGCTTTTCGGCAGGACAGCGCCAAATCGCCACCCTTCAAGAGATTGTGGATCGGACTGCCTCAGACTTTTATTTGCTTGACGAATGGGACGCTAATTTAGACGCCGAAAACCGTGCCATTGCCGAGGCTTTGGTTGAACAACTTGCGGCTCGCGCCAGGGTGGTTGAGGTCTCCCATCGTGACCCCACAGTTGCAAAAAATCACTAGAAATACCGTTGAATAGCGGGCCCATGCCTTTGATCGGGCAAGGACGTCATTCCTTCCGAAAAGCCAAAGTCAAGGCCATTCAGATCGTTAAACTTGCGCAATGAGCTTCGCGTTTTGAAGCGGTTTGACCGGAACTTCGATTATGAAAAAAAATTCGTTAGCGCGTTTTACCCTGGCCCTTGCAAGCCTTGCGTGCGGCATGATGAGTCCCTCGCTATCCGCACAAACGGCCTGGGCACCGACGAAACCCGTCGAATTAATTGTCCCCGCAGGCCCTGGCGGCGGTGCTGACCAAATGGCTCGTTTCTTACAGGGCGTGATTGCCAAGCATCACCTCATGGCTCAGCCGCTGGTGGTGGTCAACAAGGCCGGAGGGGCAGGGGCCGAAGGGTTCCTGGATATCAAGAGTTCAGGATCGGATGGACACAAATTGGTCATTACCCTGTCGAACCTTTTTACCACACCCTTAGCAACGGGCGTGCCATTCAATTGGAAGGAAATCACACCCGTCGCGATGCTGGCCCTGGATGAATTTGTACTGTGGGTGAATCAAGATCACCCAGCTAAAACCACAGAGGAATTTCTGGCTCATCTGAAGGCCTCGGAGAATGGAAAAATCAAGCTCGGTGGCACCGGAGCCAAGCAGGAGGATCAAATCATTTCCGTCGCCATGGAAAGGGTCGCCGGGAAGAAATTTACCTACGTTCCGTACAAAGGCGGCGGCGAGGTGGCCGTGCAGTTGGTCGGCAAGCATATCGATGTGACCGTCAATAACCCTTTGGAGGCCATGTCCCATTGGCGCTCGGGCACCCTGCGGGCCTTGTGTGTGTTTGATTCCACTTCAATGCCTTACGAGAAGAAAATTACCGCCAGCCAAAGCTGGAAGGATGTTCCTTCGTGCCGAAGCAAGGGCTTGGATGTTGAATACTTGATGCTTCGTGGCATCTTTATGGGGCCGGGCGCCAAGCAGGCGCAAGTCGATTACTTCGTCGAAATTCTCAAGAAAGTCCGGGCTTTGCCCGAGTGGCGTGACTTTATGGAAACTGGGGCGTTCCGCAATACCTTCTTGACCGGAGATCCATTCAAAGATTGGTTGCGCAAGGCCGAGATTGAGCATGTGCGCTTGATGGCGGAATCCGGGTTTTTAGCGAAGCGCGAGTGAGGTTTTATGCAAGGTGAACTCGGCGGCGTCCCAAGCCCAATGACCTGCGTCCTGGACCATTAGACGTCATGTGGAAACCCCCTGAGATCCCCCACTAGCCTGATGGGTCCTATCGCCGGCCACGCCATATTTGCGGATCGCCTCCTAAATATGACAACAAACGCCATCCCCTTCGAAACCATTGGCCTCCAGGAGCAAGGCAACACACTCCTCGTGGGCCCTGTAGAAAACGGACTTTAAAGTACGTTAAGCCGATGACGGTCTTCGCGGGCACAAGATTTGAGGGCAATGAGACTTACAGCCCGAGTTCGCGATGTGAGCCCAAGCGGACCAGGCGTAGCGTTTCGTCATCGGGTTTCTGGTAGACCAGCACCAGGTCGGGCTTGACGTGGCAATCCCGGTGATCTTTCCACTCGCCCGTCAGTGCGTGGTCACGATGACGAATCTCCAGCGGCTCATCCTCCAGCAAGGCAGACAAGACTGCCTGAAGTTCGGCATCCAGCGTGGCGCGGTACAGGCCCTTCTTCTCCCGTTTGTAGTCGCGCTTGAACTGACCGGTGTAGTCAGGCGTCCGCATTGAGATCGGTAAACAGAGCCTCGAGGTTGGCAGCTTTGGTCACTTTGCCGGCACGGGCGTCTTTCATGGCCTGGATCGTCGTCGCGTTCGGAATTAGTGGTTCAAAGGGGAGCGCTTTGTCTTGCGCCACTTTTGTGAGCATTAGGCGGACGGCGTCGGAAACAGTTAAGCCCATCGCAGCCAGAACCATGGCCGCTTCTTCCTTGATTGCACCGTCGATACGCGTTTGCACGAGTTGGTTGGCTGCCATGATGAATTTCCTTTGATCAATCGAATGACATTGTAATGCAGGTACTAAATCGATGCAATGCTTGTTGTCTAGTTGAGATATTGGTTCACGTTCGCGTGGACGAACAAGTTAAGGCGCAAGCCAGGGAGACGTTAGCCGCGATGGGTTT
Source organism: Betaproteobacteria bacterium (assembly GCA_043760705.1). GTDB lineage: Bacteria > Pseudomonadota > Gammaproteobacteria > Burkholderiales > Burkholderiaceae_E > JAPOKJ01. The sequence goes on along the minus strand of JAYUOT010000379.1, from coordinate 317 downwards.
ATCCGTCTCTGACGCTGTGCGCGTGTTCTTAATGCGCGTAGTTGCTGACAAGCAAATGCCGTTCGCCCTCAAGGTGCCGAACGTAGAAACTCGCGCCGCGATGGCCGAAGCCGACGACATCGCCAACACGCGCCACGCTCGCTTTCGTACGGCTACTGAACTGTTCGATGACCTCGAAAAGAACAGCCGCAAGTAAGCGCGCCCCGCTGCCGCGTGCAGCGGACTACGCAAAGTCGTTCCTCAAAGACTGGGAGCGGTTGTCGCGAGCCGGTCGATACGATATGAACAGGGAAGTCAGTTAAGCCCTTGGCATCACC
>JAYUOT010000378.1:0-10883 GCA_043760705.1 Betaproteobacteria bacterium | reverse complement strand
GTGGATATTTTTTTGATATTCTGGGCTGTCTCTTAGTAGCCCCTCTTCATTTGAAATAATGTACGTTTAGCTGAAGCTCCCGAGCGACGTCGCAGCGTAACCGTTCAGCCAGCGGCGTTGTTTACAGTCCGGTTGCCCTGGTGTAGATCGGAGCGCAATGGTTTGTCTGCGAACGATTGTTTCCACCGTCTTGGCGTGAGTTCATGAACTTGTGAGGCCGGGTGTTCACTGATCCTCTGAAGTACATCGACCAGATAGTCGTACGGGTCGATCCCGTGCAGCTTGCAGGTCACGAGCAAACTTTGCATGATGCCCACCTGATGCGCCCCCAACTCTGTCCAGCAGAACAACCAGTTGCGGCGTCCCATCGGGATGACCCGTAGCGCTCGCTCGATGGCATTGGTGTCGATGGCCACCGCGGCATCGTCCAAGTAGACCGTCAATCCCTCACGTCGCTCACGGGCGTAGGACATCGCCTTGGTCAAGGGGCTGCTCGGCAGGAAGCCTTGGCGCTCGAACTGTTTGTCCACTCATTTGAAGAAGCGCTCGGCGATGGGCTTGGCCTTGGCTTGCCGACGTTCCAGCTTGGCCTCGTCGTCCAGTTCTTGGTCTCGTATTTCTTTCTCTACAGCGTACAGGCCGACGATGGCCTCTTCAAGGGGCACCTTATCATCAAAGAACAGAGCGCTCTCATCACCCGTGGGCACCTTGGGTTTGTACTCGCGCTCATGGGCCTCGATCCGGCTCTTTTTATTGAGCGGCGCCACTTCGGGAATAGCTAAAAATCCCTCGCCCAGAACCGCTTGCTTTGCGCCTGCACCCACCAAACGCTTCTCGCTCTTCTGGCCGAACACTTGACGGCGAAGCCAATCGAGCTGCCTGCGAAGATCAACGATCTCGTGCTTCAACGCATCGTATTGGACTCTGGATACGGTGTCGATTGTGGCTGTTTGCATAGCCCCAATTTTACCGCCATTGAGCTCTCAAAGTCAGTACTTTTATAGCACTTTTACACCGCATTTTTAGTCGGCACTCGATACCGGTGACGCACCCGCTTGACTTCGACGCCTTCAAGCAACAGCTTCAACTTCATGCAATCAATCTCGCCCGTCACAACCCTTTTCCAATCCGAGATCAGACGCCCCTGCTCAAGACGCTTGGCCCACACGCACCAACCATTTCTGTACCAATACAACACCTTGATTTGTGTAGCTCGACGGTTCACAAAGGCAAACAGTTGCCCCAACATCGGGTCTTGCTGCATGCCGTGCCGAGCGATTGCATACAGGCCATCAAAGGAGCCGCGCATGTCCACCGGCTGACCATACAGAAACACCCGCAGATTCTGCTCAGGGAAGAACATCAACGCCTCGTGATCGTTAGCACCATACCCAGCCCAAGGTCGAGCCGGATATCCACGCAAGCACCCGCCACCGGCACAGTGTGCGTGCTTGCCATTGGGTTGACCGAACCTAAATCAATGAACGGCACCTCGCTGAGCGCCTTCTTCACAACCAACGCACTCGACGATTTACGAAGCCGAGCCTTCCACCAATGAAACGTCGCAACAACAAGGCCATGATCCCGACAATAGGACACAACACTCTGACCACTGCCCGCGTGGTCTTTCATCCGTTGCCGCCACAGCGCCTCGTTATTTACTTGCATGCTTGTAGCGCCCATCAACCAGTTCACCTCAATTTAAAGAGGACTAGTCTCCTACAAGCATTTGACGAAATCTATAACGCCGCTGGTTGACCGGTTACGACGCGCCGACTGTGAGTCCCTTCCGGGGGGGAGGTGCGGGCTTGCGTTTATTGGCGGTGCCCGGCATTACCCCGCTTGAGGGCGGCATCCCAATTGTGGTTGCAGCAAAAATTGTGGGCGGAATTGGAGTTAGCGGGGTTACCTCTGCTCAAGATGCTCAAATCGCAGCGGCAGGCGCGGCTGTCGTAAGGTAATCCGGGTGAGGGTAGTGGCGAAATGCGCCATGCCCTCAGCTTACGGTGCCGTGTTGCTTTATTTAAAGCAACACCTTAAACTTCTCATTCTTGTAAAAAGTAGCGTAAGTACCTAGAATGCTTCCAATACCTCGCCAAATAGCCCAACAGATCACTATAGCCGCGCGTGCTTTTGGAGCGGTCGTTGTGACCGGCCCAAGACGAAGCGGGAAAACCTGGCTGTTACGAAAACTCTTTCCCAAGGCCCAGTATTTCCTGTTTGAGGATCCGGACGTGATCGGTCGCTTCCGGGCCGATCCGCAAGGCTTTTTGGACGATGTAACTACTCCCGCAATATTCGACGAAATGCAGAACGTACCCGAGTTATTTAACTATGTACGCACGAGAATTGACGAGCGACCATCCAAGAAAGGGCAATGGCTTCTAACAGGCTCCCAAGAAGCGGCGTTAATGAAAAACGTCAGCGAATCCATGGCCGGCCGAGCAGCAATCTTTCAGCTGCTCCCAATCTCAGTATCAGAATCGCCGAAAGTCAGCCTGCTTCGCGGCGGCTACCCCGAAGTGCTGGCGCGCCCAAGAACGGCTCTGCTATGGTTCTCATCCTACGTGCAGACCTATATTGAGCGCGACGTTCGCTCAGTGAGCGCAATTTCAGATCTGCCGAAGTTTCGCCGACTTATGGCCGTGCTTGCGACTCGGCACGGTCAATTGCTGAACCGCTCCGAGCTAGCAGCACCAATAGGCGCGAGTGTTCCCACCATCTCGCATTGGATCGACATTCTCGAGGCAAGCGGACTCATACTCGTCGTGCCGCCCTACTACAACAACTTTGGCAAACGCCTACTCAAAACTCCCAAGATATTTTGGACAGACTCTGGCCTGCTTTGCCACCTTCTAGGAATTGACTCCGAAGCTCACCTCACTCGCACTCCATTTCTGGGCCCAGTATTCGAAGGTCACGTTGCGCTCGAAATTGTCAAAGCTCAGGTCAACGCAGGTCGCCGCAAAGAAATCTACTTCTTTCGTGATCAGCAAGGCTTAGAAGTAGACTTCATTGCGCCAACCAATAGGGGCACCATCGCCTTTCTTGAGGCAAAGGCAACCCGCACCCCACTTGCCGCCATGGCCCAGCCGATGTTAACGCTATTGGAGCAATGGAAAAAGGCCGGCGCGCCAGCTCCGGAAATTGAAGCTTGGCTAGTACACCGACAAGCCACTCGCGTGCTCACCTCGAACACTTTGAGCCCGGGAGTGAAAATATGTACACCGGAGGATCTGTCTGGCATTTTTGGTCGACGCTAATTTGAAGTTGGTTTATAACTCTCGCCTAAGCGGGCAGCCCGAGGTCTTCGCAAAGTCAGTATCGTGTGCTGAAGAATTTTCCGACGAAGCAAGATCTTGAGGTGATGATTGAACACATCGGCAAACGTTCTTTTTTCAAAGAACTAGAGAACTTCTGGATGTTCGGGTATGAAACCTAAAACATCCCCAGTCATCGTCGCCTTGGATTGTGAGTCGCATGTCGAGGCGATTGCCTTGGTCACGGGCCTGGGTAAAAATTCAAATTTCTATAAGATCGGGCTGCAATTATTGACCGAAGCTAGACCTGATTTAATCCGCGAGCTGATCGCAAGCGGCAAGTATATTTTTCTTGATCTGAAGCTCGGGCGATATCACAAACCGTAGCGCCCATGGCAAGCTTTGATACGGTCTTAGAATTCTTTAATAAGGGACGGGCTAGTAAGGGTAGGTTGATGAGTGTCCTCCACATACAGTTTCAATGAGTTCCCGACATTTTCGACAAGTTCACCAGAATCACACTACGTTAGAAAAGGCTAGATCTTGAAAAATCGTCGGGTTAGCTATATACTTAGCTAAGGAGAATGCCATGGCACAGTTTTCTGTTCACGACGCGAAAACAAATTTATCTAAGTTGATCGCCACTGCTCTTGAAGGTGAAGAGGTTGTTATCGCCCGCGGCAATATCCCGGTGGTTCGCCTCGTCCCTGTAAAGCCGGTTGGAAAACGCAAGTTTGGTGCTTTCAAGGGTGAAATCGGAATTGACGCTCGTTTTGATGAAGCCTTACCTGAAGCTGAACTGAGAGATTGGAATAGTTGAATCTACTTCTCGACACCCATGCACTAATTTGGTGGCTCGCGGGCCATGAATCGCTGAGTTTGCCTGCGCGAGCGGCGATTGCTGACGAGAACAATACCGTCTTGATCAGTGCAGCTTCGGCGATGGAAGTGAGCACCAAATATCGCATTGGCAAGCTGCCCGACGCGACCCTACTCGCCCATAGTTTCGAGTCGATGATTGCGAGTCAAGGTTTTATGGAACTGGCCATCTCGGTTCGACACGCTCGTGTCGCTGGTGAAATGAACATTTTGCATAAAGATCCTTTTGACCGCCTACTCATTGCGCAGGCTCAAGTTGAAGCTCTGGTGTTGGTCTCGAACGAAACTCTGTTTGACGGATTCGCGGTTCAACGACTCTGGTAGTGCAAAGGGGCGGCCTCGTGTTAAGGCTTAATGTTGAGAAGCCGCGCTGCGTGCCACCTTGAATGAGTTAGCGAGAGTCGTCGCACTCAAAGTGGAATTGAACTTTAGTGCCGAGGATGCGATTCGCACTGGGCGAGCCGCTAGCTGGACAAGCACCGGTAAAAATTAATTTTAGTAAGAATCAAAACCCAAGGTGGATCCGATGTTTTGGCGCTTATACAGAAGTAACTTTTCCGGAGGAAGCCGTGGTTTCAGTTGCACTTCCAGCCGTCGCTAGCGATCCGAGAAAAGCGCTTGCGAGGTCATCTTTAGGTGTCGGTTTGCCCAGCAAGAATCCCTGTAGATAGTCGCAGTTCTCCAAGCGAAGAATATCGGCCTGGACCTCGGTTTTTACGCCTTCGGCCATGACAACGATCTTCAAGCTCTTGCACAAAGCAATGATGGCGTGAACGATGGCAATCGACTGAGTCTCGGTCGCCAAGCCACTGATAAAAGATCGATCAATCTTGACCTTGGTGAAATGAACGCGTCGCCATTAGGCGAGCGATGAATAGCAGGTGAGTCTGAGTTTGTAGAAGTTACTGCGCCGAGGGGTGAAGCATTGCAAGAAGTGTTGAGCCGAATCATCCGTGGCTTGATGAGACTTCTGGTACGGCGCGGTGTTCTTGTTGAGGAGCGGGGAGAGTTGTACAGGGCCGACCCTGGGGAGGATTGCGACGAGGCCAGTCCGCTGAGGCGACTGCAAGCGGACTCAGCCGAGTACCGTATTGCCTTCGGAGATCGAGCAGGCCAGAAGGTGCTGACGATGAAGGGCGCGCCACCTGCCGAAGGCCAGGTCAAAAAGCAAGCCCTGTGTGCGAATGTGGACGGCTTTAGCTTGCATGCGGCGGTGCGCTGCGCGGCCCGCGAGCGCAAGAAGTTGGAGAGGCTATGCCGGTATATCACCCGTCCAGCCCTGGCCAATGACCGAGTTCGGTGTAATGACGTGGGTCAAGTGGTGTTGAAGCTGAAGACGCCATGGCGAGACGGCACGACCCATCAGGTGATGTCGCCCCTGGAGTTTATGCAGAGATTGGCGGCGTTGGTGCCGCGACCGAGGCTTCATCTGATCCGGTTCCACGGCGTGGTGGCGCCGAACGCCAAGTTGCGGGGGAAGGTGGTGCCCATGCCTGGGGGAGCCAAAACTCAGGAGGCCCAACCCGACTTGGGAGAAGCCCAGAGATTGCGTCCAGCGCACTTCAGCTGGGCGAAGCTTCTGAAGAGGGTGTTTAACCTGGCCCTCGAACACTGCCCGAACTGCGCAGGAGAGCTGAGGATCATCGCAGCGATTGTGCAACGCTCAAGCATCGAGAAGATCCTTACGCACTTGGGGCTTGAGGTCCGAGCGCCGCCAAGAACGCCTGCGCGAGGGCAGATGAGCTTTGCGGAGCAGTAAAGCCACGAGGCAAGCCGCACCTCTCATGGCGAGAAGCCAGAATATCGCGACCCAAAATAAAGTGGCCTCAGATGATAGTGACCTCGAATGCGATTAGCTCAGGCGGAGCGCTGAGCGGGTGTCGAACAAAAGGCAGAACAGAATGGCTTCACAGAGACAGGAGAGCATCTCGAAACCAACCCGGTCACACCGAATGCCGAACCAAACGACAATGCAGGCAGTTTTCATCGCTAAAGAGACAGTTTGTGGCCATTGATTGGGGGAGATTTTCGACTTGACCCCTAATGCACGCTGACCCAATTTTCGATTTTGAGGCCGGGTACGACTTCGAAGTGTTTGACGTTATTTGTGATGACCGTACTATCGAGAGAGAGTGCATGGCTCGCGATCATGGCATCCATGGTTCCTATCCCGATACCTGCTTTGCGTAAACCGGCCGATACAAGCGCAAAGGTTGTGGCTGCGCCATTGTCAAAAGGCAGTGTCGTTATCCTTTGAAGAAAGGCGTTCACTAAGGTTCTCAGTGCTGTCGCATCGGGCTTGAATTCAAGTCCAAAAAGCAACTCATAGCGAGTGATGACGGAAATACATAGCTTGTCGTTGGTCAAGGCCCGGACCCGAGCATCGAGATTGGGGTAAGCGCCCCGAATGAAATAACTTGAAGTGTCGGTGTCCAACATGTACCGTGACGTCAAAATACCTCCCTTGTTTCCAAGGGTACGTTTGCTGGCCGCGTATCCAAGAAGTCTTTCGGAACATGGAGGGTACGTCGTAGCTCGAAAAAACTATCCCAAGTGTCTAGTGGCATCGCGGACAAGATGACGTTGCCTGTCAAAGGATCTCGTCCGATAAATACTTCATCGCTCTCAAATCGAAACTCGGACGGAAGTCTTACGGCTTGGCTTGCGCCATTCTTAAAAATCTTTGCGGTTTTCGACATGTTCATCCTCATGCAATGTATCTATTTAAAGTATATATTTATTTGAGTGGCTTGTGGGGTTTGGCATTTCAAAACTTTAGAAACTAAAGTTTTTTGAGGAGCGAAGGGGAATGTCAAGGTCTTGCCCATAGGCCGCTGCTAAGGGAGTGTCAGCGATTCTGAACGGGTGAGGACGAGGGCGCTAGCGAGGCCGGTCCGCTGAGGCGACTGCAAGCGGGTTCGGTCGTGTACCGTATAGCCTTCGGTGATCGGGCGGGCCAGAAGGTGCTGACGATTCAGGGAGCGCCACCCGCCGATAACAGGAACAAGAAGCAAGCCCTGTATGCTAATCTGGAAGGCTTTGGCCTGTATGCGGCGGTGCGCTGCTCAGCTCGCGAGCGCAAGAAGTTGGAGAGGTTGTGCCGGTATATCACCCGTCCAGCTCTGGCCAACGACCGAGTCAAGATCAACAACGCCGGGCAAGTTGTGCTCAAACTCAAGACCCCGTGCCGCGATGGCACGACACACCAAGTGATGTCGCCCTTGGAGTTCATGCAACGCTCAGCGCACATCGGTTGGGCGAAGCTTTAGAAGCGGGTGTTTAACATTGATCTTGAACACTGCCCGAACTGTGGAGGCGAGCCAGGGATGATCGCCGCGATTGGAAGCTGGCTGCTGCACTTCCAGCGTCGAGTGCGTCACTAGAGGCGAACGCATGGGAGAGCGCATTGAGCGCAGAACTCAGCTTGGTACTCCCCGCTTGGGAGTGTTTCAAGTCTAGATTTGTGCGCACAACCGTTGGCCTGACCGGGCTTGCGGTCTCTGAGTGGCCGAGCTTGATTGCAGCCTTTTTCGCAGGCACATGCCGACCTTGCCACTTCACGACAGCCCAGCGCTTGCTCTGCCGTTTCTCGTTGACGATGTTAAGGCGTTGTACGGCGAGGCCGTTCAAGCCGAGGGTGAGCCGCTGTATGCGCGACAGATTGACGCCTGATTTTGGTGCGAAGCAGTGGCGGGGCAAATGTTATTGGCCCTAAGTGAGGCAGCTCAAAAAATGGGCAAAAGCCTTAATCAGGCCGTGCGCGATTACCTGGAGCAATTGGCTGGCAGCGACCGCCGCCAGCAAGAGTGGGACGAGTTTGAACGCAGTTGCCTGGCCAGCCCAGGGCGCATGAACGGTTGGAAATTTAATCGCGAAGAAGCCAATGCGCGCCGCTAAGCAGGGCGCGCCAGCCGCGTCACTGCCAGCGAGAAGCCGCTGCTTCATCGATACCAACATCTTGGCTTATGCCGACAGCCCCGATGAGCCCGCCAAGCAAAAGAAAGCGATCAACCTAATCAGGCAACTGCGCGATGCAGGGGCTGGCGTAATCTCTACCCAAGTGCTGAATGAATATTGCAACATCGCGCTAAACAAGCTCAAGCTACCTCACGTCAACGTGCGTGGCCGCCTGTGGTTTTGGCAGCAATTTGAAGTGTGCTTAGTCACCCCCGAGATCATTTCCCAAGTTACGCCGGGTGGGCGTGTTTAGGTGAAGTGGGATAGGGAGGCTCAAGCGACGCCAGCTGCTCAGTTGACGTTCTTTGCTGAGTTTTTGCAGACGACGGGCCTGTGGGATGGCTGGGTGAGTACCTGTCCGATTCACTACACGAGTCGCAACGCGCCGTTGCTGGTTGATGTGTTGGGGACGTGGTAGCTGGCGATATTCTCGGGCCAGAAACGCTACGCCCATGTGACGGCCCTGCGAGGTGACAAGGTCAGCGCTCAGTTGCGTGGGCATAAGCTAGATCATCAGTGAAGATGCGCTGCGTCGGGCGCTGCTGCGCATGGACGGGGATCAAAGCCAAGTTAGTGCGCGGGGACTGTGGCTTTGGGAACGATCTAACTACCCGAGTTCGCAACAACGACCTTCGCCCATACAACAATTCCGCCAAGGTCAGCTGGCTCGTTCGACGCAATGCCAGCCGTCGAGTCGTTGACGAAGTTCAGAACGACAGTAAGCGTGTAACTCGTCGGCGAACCCAATATCACTCTTCTCTTTTTAATCCAAAGCACGACATTCCCTCTGTTTGTCTGCGCACGTAGGTCCACTCAGTCGGCCAGGACCCATGATGTGTACGGAATCGCACAGACTCGCGTGGCTCAATCATTTAATACTCCCTAATTGATTCTGCATCGCAATTTGAAGCCGCCCAATCAACACGCCACGATATTGCAATCGATTCGGAGCAGTCTTTGTCAAAGGGATTCGAATGCAATCCACATATGCGTTGAGAACGACCGCTATCGAAGCAATGGCCATCTCCGCGCTGCGCAGTGTAGCCATGCAGAATCAGAACTCGCCATTGATAGGTTTTAGGCAGTACCCACCGTATCACCTCAACGGCACGGAGCAGATCCTGGACGAAGAGAGTGTCGAACAGACCCAAGCGTTCAGTGAGTGGGCGCCATGATCGACAACTTGCGTAGTGGATTGTTGCAGACTATAGGCAGCCTGTGCGCTGATCGCTACCGGGCACTGTTCGAGCAGATCCGCAGCGAACTGGGATATGCCGACTACTTGGGCGCACGTCAGCGCTCCCGGGTCGAAACGATGTGCAATGCGACGCTCGACTCGAACCTGTTGCAGCTTTCAAACTACCTGATCGACTATCCGTTTGCCGAGCGATTGTATCCGGGTGCGCTGTGCACCATTAAACACCTTCGACGCTTCGGTCCCACCGCGATTCTGAGTGATGGCCACGTCGTGTTCCAGCCGCGCAAAGTGCAGCGCTCCGGGCTGTGGCAGGCCGTCGAAGGCAGGGTAATGATCTACATTCACAAGGAGCGCATGCTCTGTGCGATGCAGCAGCGCTTCCCTTCGCAACTTTACGTCATGGTTGACGACAAGCTGCGCCTGCTTTCGGCGATGAAGCGAACGCTGGGCGATCGGATCACGACAGTGTTCGAGCGCCAGGGCCACTATGCGTTTGATCCTCACCACAACGCGAACTACCCGCCCGTCGACATCACGCTGAAGCGCATCGGCGACCTAGCCCACACCGATCCGCCTGAGTTGCTCGGGCAGCGGCCAGCCCTCGCGGGGTCAAGGGATATTCCATGAATGCGACTCGACTATTGCACGACCTGGGCCAGAGCCTATGGCTCGACAACATCACTCGCTCGCTACTGACCAGCGGTACGCTGGCGCGTTACATTAAGGACTTCGCGGTGACCGGTTTAACGTCCAATCCCACGATTTTCGAGCAGGCGATCGGCAAGTCCGACGCCTACGACGAGACCATCCGCCATCAGGCCTGCGCTGACGATTCAATCGACGCGCTGTTCTTCGACCTTGCCATCGAAGACCTGCGGCGCGCGGCCGAGTTGTTCCGCCCGGTTTTCGACGCCAGCGGCGGCGCCGATGGCTGGGTGTCTCTTGAGGTGTCGCCGCTGCTGGCCGACGACGCGACCCAGACGATCGCGGAGGCTGCCCGGCTGCATGCGCGCGCTGCATGTCCTAATCTGTTCATCAAAATCCCCGGCACCCCAGCCGGTATCATGGCGATTGAGGAGTCGATTTTCGACGGCGTGCCAATCAATGTGACTTTGCTGTTCTCGCGCGCGCAATATTTGTCAGCTGCCGAGGCGTATCTACGCGGCATTGAGCGACGCATCGCGGCCGGTCGAGATCCTTTGGTCGACTCGGTGGCCTCGCTGTTCGTCAGTCGTTGGGATGTGGCGACGCATGACCAGTTGCCGCTAGCGCTGCGCAATCGGCTCGGTATTGCCGTTGCGTCGCAAACCTACCGCGCCTACCGCGAGCTGCTCGCCTCGGAGCGCTGGAGTGTGCTCAGAGAGCGCGGCGCACGCGCGCAGCGCCTGCTGTGGGCCAGTACCGGCACCAAGGACCCATCCGCGCCCGATACCATGTACATCGAGGCCCTGATAGCACCTGATACGATCAACACGATTCCGGAGAAAACGCTCGCCGCATTCGCCGACCATGGCAAGGTCGGTTTGCCAATGCCCTACGATGACACTGATGCCGATGCCGTGATCGCCGCATGCCGCCGGGCGGGGATC
>JAYUOT010000377.1:0-4817 GCA_043760705.1 Betaproteobacteria bacterium | reverse complement strand
TCAATGCGACGTCTTTCAGGACGGTCTCTGAATGGCCATCGTGCCGGAAAGAGAGTGCAACACACCGACTTTGATGGTGCTTTGCGCGTAAGAAAGATTCACGGCTCCGGCCATCGCTACTGCGGCGGTCAAAGTCTTAAGTGCGAAACGACGTTTCATGGGTACTCCAGGCAATTAGGTTTAATAAAGAGTTCATCCTCAGGCTTCAATGAGTGTTTTAAGACTGCTTGTTGTCCGCCTTCATGGTGAGCAACGCAAAGTCTGTGCCAGCCATGCACCCAGAAGCGACTCGCGTGCGGAAAATCCCGCTGAAGGGGTGAAACGCACAGTATTCAGGAAACTCCTGCCGTTAAAACCTTACTTTCAGGACTGGAAGCATCGGTTTTGAGTCGGGCAGCTAAAATGAGGCCCCACCAACATTCCAGCACTCAATCACTGGACATGCCCAGATCGACGCCGAACCGGAACCAAATTTTATGACCCACCCTCAAAAAGCTGCCTCGTTCAACTGGTCCGACCCCCTGCTTCTGGACGACCAACTAAGCTCAGACGAACGTCAAGTACGGGAAGCCGCGAGCGCCTATTGTCAAGATCGTCTGGCCAGCCGTGTCTTGAATGCCTTCCGCAATGAGCAAACCGACCCTAATATTTTTCGCGAAATGGGCGAGCTAGGTCTGTTGGGAAGCACGATCCCCGAGGTCTATGGCGGTGGTGGCATGAACTACGTGTGCTACGGCTTGGTGGCTCGCGAAGTTGAGCGAGTCGATTCCGGCTATCGCTCCATGATGAGCGTCCAGTCTTCCCTGGTCATGGTGCCGATCAACGAATTCGGCACCGAAGGCCAAAAGCAAAAATATCTTCCCAAGTTGGCGACCGGTGAGTGGATCGGATGTTTTGGACTGACCGAGCCCAATCATGGCTCTGACCCGAACGGCATGCTCACGCGCGCCAAAGCGGTGCCCGGTGGCTATAGTATTAGTGGATCGAAAATGTGGATTAGCAACAGCCCGATTGCTGACGTATTTGTCGTCTGGGCTAAAGACGATAGTGGTCAAATCCGTGGTTTCGTGCTTGAGAAAGGCTGGAAAGGACTAAGCGCCCCTGCAATTCACGGCAAGGTCGGATTGCGAGCCTCGATTACCGGTGAGATTGTGATGGATGGAGTTTTTTGCCCTGAGGAGAACGCGTTTCCAGAGGTGCGCGGACTCAAGGGGCCCTTTACCTGTCTCAACTCGGCCCGATACGGCATCGCCTGGGGCGCCCTGGGCGCGGCCGAAGATTGCTGGCATCGTGCTCGTCAATACACCTTGGACCGAAAACAGTTCGGTCGCCCCTTGGCTGCGAATCAGTTGATTCAGAAGAAACTTGCGGATATGCAAACTGAAATTACCTTAGGCCTGCAAGGCTGCCTGCGACTGGGCCGGATGAAGGACGAAGGCACAGCGGCCGTCGAGATCACATCGATCATGAAACGTAACTCTTGCGGCAAAGCTTTGGACATTGCGCGCTTGGCTCGCGACATGATGGGCGGAAACGGCATCAGCGACGAGTTTGGAGTGGCTCGTCATTTGGTGAACCTGGAGGTGGTCAACACCTACGAAGGCACCCATGACATTCACGCGCTCATTCTTGGGCGAGCCATGACGGGCATTCCCGCCTTCGCCAACTAATTTGTGCAGGGGCCGAGTCGCGCCACAACCCGATTCCACACTAGGGAAGCACTGATTAAGCTCGGCCTGCGATACTTAATCAGTGCTTCCCTAGGGTCGATGTGCGACAGTCCAATCGTAAGGCGTGAAGGCGGTCATGTAGCCGTTCGGAATCTCGACCACACTATAACGCTGGGCATAGGCGATCAAGGAAGGCGCATGCGAAGGCGTGAAATCCTCGGTGTAAAACTTGAGGATTTCATTGAAATACACCGTCCGCCGCTCATGGTCAATTCGCAAATTCGCAGGATCGGCAAAGAACTTCCAAGTCTCTTGATCCAAGACTTCGTTCAAGCCCGCCGCCGCGAAAGGCACGCGCGGCAGTATCGGACAGGAGAGCGCCGAGCAATTCAGTGCAAAGTGAATGCGCGGCTCGTTGAGTTTTCGAATGATGTCATTTTCAAAACTATAGAGCGACATTTCGCGCTCGCCAATTTGAAATTTCCTGAGCACAAAGAAACGAAGCTTGGCGAATCCGGCATGACTTGCCGGAAAGCCAGAGCGAATCACGTTATACATCGACAGCGCGTTATAGGCATTGATCATATGCGCCAGGCGCGGAGCTCCTACGGGCACTTGGTCCAAAGGTACCCGACCTATGGCTCGCACATATCGCTCCAAGGCAGGTAAACCCATTTCACTTGAATCCGCCCCGAGTGCGGCAAATCCTACTCGTCCAAGCTCATCAACGTATTGTGCCAAGACTTTCGCATAGCCTTGCTCGGCGTCGCGCAGTTGATCGAGCCCACTTTGAACTGGGCTAGCGCTGTTCGCGTTGGCGCCACTCACCGGCGCGGATGATCGTCCAGTGTCGCCGGGCACGCGTACCAGGCTGCTGCAAGCACTTAGCGCCAAACCAAGCAAGCACGCCATGAGTACCCGTTGCAAGTTCTCAAGAAGCATGAAATTTCCCCGGAATAATTTAGACATTGATTTGACGACGCGCGATGGCCCGCGAAGCCAGAGCCTCCTGGCGCGGACGGCCCTTCAGCCATTTAAGGGGAATCACCACTTCGCCCTGAGCATTCGGTGCAAGCACCAAGGGTTGAAATACGCGGCCACTTTTCAGAACAATAGGTTTGAGCAAATGGTGATCGCGTTCGGCATTGTAGGTACACATCGACATCAGCCCATTCACGCTCGCGGCCATGAAAACACAGGCTTCAATGCGCTCCGGATCAAGATCACAAGCGTCCATGAAGTTGTGGGTGAAAAACGAAATTTTGCGGAGCGAAGGATTACCTTGCAAGCACTCGCTTCTAAACCGCCATAATACTTTGGAGATGTAGCCCAAGCTGCCGAGCCAAAGACTGGGCCTGAGTAGCACGGCTCGCAACATAGCGAGGCCACCACTTAAGCCCTGATCTCGTTGCAAGATCACATGGCTCGTCGCGCGCATCACCCTGGCTACAAACGGTCCGTCCGCGAGCGCGTCGAAGCGCTTTTCTCCCATCGACAAAAGCATTGCATATTTATTGCACTGGCCGTGCCCGCCTTGTAAGGCATCAAAGTTCAAGGCGAGTCCCGCTCCCCGAGATATGGCCGCGCACACTGAAGCCTGGGTCACCTCCATCCTACTCAGGATGCCGGCCGAGCTGGCGGCCGAGCGATCTCGACCGGGGATTGTCCCTCGCCCCGTGTCGGCACCCAGTTGAAACGAGGCAAATCGCACCACGTCGCTTTGTTCGATAAAGAACCGCGCGAGTGCGGGAACCTCATGAACATTGTCGGCGTAGACGGTGGTGTTGAATATCACCGACAAGGGCAATTCGCGAGCCATTTCGATATATTTTCTCCGCACGGAGTTCAGCGCTTCTTCGCTCGAAAAGCCCTTGCGCTCCTGAGTCATATCCACGTGAAAGGCCACATCATTCAAGCCGTCTCGCGCTAACTCGGCGAGCCAGGCGCGATTTAAAAGAATTCCATTCGTAAACAAAGAGGCCCGAAGGCCCTTGGCGCGAATGTAGCGCACTACTTTGGAAAGTTCAGCGCGATCTCGCAAGGTCGGGTCTCCCCCTGAAATTTGTACATCAGTGTTCGGCCCATAATGAAGCTCGATTTCATCAATGCGACGAAATAGCTCCTCAAGGGGCACATCCTGTACAGCTTCGGAGGAATCGGAGAGATAGCAAAGCGTGCAATCGAGATTGCAGCGCTGAGTAATTTCGAGCGAAACGCAACCGATCGTCCAGCGCCGACCCGCCGCCTGCCCGGCACTCCATTGTCCGGTCTTTTGCATCTTCTGAGTAAGTCGAGCAAGGCGCTCGGCTTGGGAGCTCGGTGAGAGGGTTGGCGAGGTACTTGTCATGGGCTGTTCGTCGACGCCGTAGGAATTGTCTTACAAACACCTCGCGCGATTCCCACACCTTTGCCGTACCCACCACCGGCGGCAGAATTGCGACCATTGGTCCACTAATCGCCCGAACCGGCACTCGCCAAGCTTAGGATACCGTTTGGAAACCTCCATGCAAACCCTTCGTCAACTCCTTCACATACTGTCTGCGCGACGACAGCTCTCCAATTCGGCCAAAGAAGGCTATTGCCCGCCGCACCTGAGCCGAGTCGGAGTCATTCTCGTGACACTGTCGGTGGCCGTGCTGTACGCAGCGTTTACCGCCTGGCAGGTTTACGCGATCCTTAAAGTTCAACATGAAACCGAGACCAAGGCTTTACACGAGCGCATCGAATTGGTGTTTTCAAGCGTTGCCGAAGACCTCAATCGCCTGGCTCAGGCTCCCTCCAGTGACTGCACGCCAGCCGCCAGCCAGGTGTTAGCCCGTCACTCCCTACGTTCGGAGTACGCACGCGGTTTCTTCCTGGAATCATCCGGCTCGGAAACATTATGTGGCCCACTAGGAAAAACCGCGCTATTTTTGGACCAAATCATTAGTCCTAGCAACATCGAGGAACCATCAGCCGAGTCCACCTTAAGGCCGAAACCGGTGAGTACGACTCAATTTAGCGTGAGCGGCCTGCGCAGGCTAAAGCCGAGCGTCTTGATGAAACACAGCACCCCAACGGGTGTTACTTTGTGGGCCGAAATACCCGCCAACGGGCTCCTCGCTGAAACCAGCGCGTCGCGAACGTCTTCGCCCGATCAGCGTTCAG
>JAYUOT010000376.1:0-10893 GCA_043760705.1 Betaproteobacteria bacterium | reverse complement strand
GAATCGCAGCGTCGGTCAACCCATCGGCGAGTGCCTCCCAGGTTTTGACCTCAATACGGGCGCGACCCGAGGCTGGGATGAGCTTGTGAACCGGCGTCATGCCATCAAGATATTCGACAATAACTCTCGAATCGAAAATAGCGCCGCCATCCTCCATCACCAGGCAGGGAATTTTGCCCAAGGGATTCGAGGCTAAAATCTTACTTTCTGCCGACCAAACATCATCAAGTGTGAGTTTGTAATCGATTTTTTTCTCTGAGAGCACAATACGCACTTTACGCACGTAGGGGCTGGCAAGGGATCCGATTAGTTGCATAGCTCCGTCCTTCGTTTGAGTATATCAAACGGTGTACATTTCGCCGCTGTCAGTTCTTCGCCACTTTCCCCGATTTTTGTTACTGATCACTTATGAGTCAAGATTCCCTTCATGCACTTCAGTCGATTTCGCCTTTAGACGGTCGTTACGCGGCTAAAACCCAGCCTCTGCAGGACTACTTTTCGGAGGCGGCTTTAATGCGCCATCGTGTCTGGGTCGAAGTTGAGTGGTTAATCGCTCTTTCCGATGCTGGGCTTGATGAGCTTGACCCGCTTAGTGAATCCTCACGTACTTTTCTTCGAACGCTTGTCACAGGCTTTGGTCTGACCCAGGCGACGCGCATCAAGGCCATCGAAGCTCGCACCAATCACGACGTCAAGGCCATTGAATATTTTCTGAAGGAAAGTGTCGCCGATCATCAGGAGCTTGCCCAAGCCACCGAGTTTATTCACTTTGCTTGTACTTCGGAAGACATCAATAATATGTCGCACGCCCTCATGCTTGCCGGTGCACGGGAAACGGTGATGCTGCCGAGCTTGGATAAAATCATCGCAAAATTACGTGAGCTGGCCCACCAGAACGCGGCCGTGCCGATGCTTTCTCGCACCCATGGTCAGACTGCGAGCCCGACCACCGTGGGCAAAGAAATGGCCAATGTAGTGCAGCGCTTGAAAGTGGCGCGCCAAGCCATCGCACAGGTTGAAATGCTGGCCAAAATGAATGGCGCCGTGGGCAACTTCAATGCCCATTTGAGCGCTTATCCAGAAGTTAAATGGCCGGAAGTTTCCAAGAAAGTGATCGAATCACTAGGCTTGCGGCAAAACGACTACACCATTCAAATTGAGCCCCATGACTATATGGCCGCGCTCTACGACGCCTATGCACGCGCCAATACCATCCTGATCGACTTTAATCGCGACATTTGGGGCTATGTGTCCTTGGGCTATTTTAAGCAGAGACTGAAAGAGGGCGAAGTGGGCTCGTCCACCATGCCGCATAAGGTCAACCCGATTGATTTTGAAAACTCGGAGGGCAATTTGGGATTGGCCAATGCCTTGCTCCGTCATCTTTCAGAAAAGCTCCCGATCTCACGCTGGCAGCGCGACCTGACCGATTCGACCGTCCTGCGAAATATGGGTGTGGCCTTGGGTTATTGCTTGCTCGCCTACGACAGTTGCCTGCGTGGCTTAAACAAACTGGAGATCAATCTTGAGCGACTCGCCGCCGATCTTGACAACGCCTGGGAAGTTTTGGCGGAGCCGATCCAGACCGTGATGCGCCGCTACGGCCTGCCCGAGCCTTATGAGCAACTGAAAGCCTTTACCCGCGGTCGCCCGATTACCCAGAGCGACTTGCAAAGTTTTATCGTACAGTTGGACTTGCCCGAGAAAGTCAAAAAAGACTTACTGACCATGACGCCGGGAAGTTATATTGGTTTGGCCGAAAAATTGGCGCTGGCCGTCTAGGAGTCGTAGCGCACGTCCTTCTGCCGCCCAGACCCCCGAGGAGCCCGTGACGCGATGTCGATTGAGACCAAGGCCGGATGTCAGGCCTGATTAATCTTGATAGACTCTCTCTGTCTAGCGTTCGAGGCCGCGTCGCCTTGTCCAGGCTAGCTCATCCTGAATGTCCACAAAATAGCCCTGAGGAGTACGTATGAAAATTCAAACGACCGTTTTATCGGCCTTGGCCCTGGTGGCCGGCTTGGCAGTCACCACGCTTTCAATGGCCCAGTTCGCCAAGACTGAAGACGCGATTAAATATCGCCAATCGGCGTTGACGGTCATGGGCACTCATTTTGGTCGGCTAGCCGGCATGGCGCGGGGTGCCATCCCTTATGACGCCGCCAAGGCTCAGGAATCCGCCCGTATCGTCGCAACCGTGGGGCATTTGCCTTGGGAAGGTTTCGTCGCGAATTCCTTTGCAGCCCCCGCCAAAACCAAGGGCGATATCGGTGCCAATATGGCCGACTTTAAATCTCTGCACGAAAAGGTCGAAGCAGAGGTGGATAAGTTACCGGGCGCGGCTGGCAATTTAGACAGTTTGAAGGCTCAAGTTGGTGCAACGGGAGGTGCTTGCAAGAACTGCCATGACAAGTATCGCCAGACTAACTAATAGACGGTGATCGAAGGCCGATCAAAACATAAAAAAGGGGCCTGAGCCCCTTTTTTTCACTTGAAGTTCGTGCTTCGACGTCTATCCTTCGACGCTTACCCCTCTGTTTTGTTGTCCTTATATCCCGACACCATGGCTGCGACCAAGGGTTCTTTCTTCACCCAAGTGTAAAAAGCCATCGCGCCAAGATGTAGTCCAATCAGGACGAACAAAATAATTCGGTTAATTTTATGCAGCGAAGTCAATAAATCGCTGGTGTCATTGCTGACATAGTTTCTGAGCGGACCCTCCCACATAATGGCGTCGTTCGCGAATAGGCCGGTGCTCACCTGGAAAATAAGCGCTAGCAAAATCGCGTAGACCGAGAAGGCGCCCAGCGGGTTGTGACCGAGAGGGAGGGCTGGTTTTTGCCCCGTCGCCTGATCGGCCGTCGGCTCCCCTTTGAGATAGGCAATGGCCTTGCCAGGCGAGGGCGGGAAGCTACTAAACCTGGAGTACTTCGTGCCGACGAAGCCCCAAACCATACGAAAGGCCAGCAGGCCAATGACACCATACCCAAAACGGAAGTGCCAAATAAAGCTGTTGCCGCCGAGGCTCCCCGTAATGATGGAACCGAGCACGCAAAGTACTAGGCTCCAATGAAAAATGCGAAGTGGCAAGTCCCAGACGTACACTTTGTTCACCGAGCACTCCAAGAATTCGACCTAGGGCAACTCAGCTTCGGCGCCTTCTTTTGGCTTGACGGGCTTGACTAAATCTTCACGCTTCACGCCCAGCCACATGGCAATCGCCGCAGCGACGAACACGGAAGAGTAGATACCAAACAAAATACCGATGGTCAAGGCCAAGGCAAAATAGTGCAGGGTAGGGCCACCAAATAAAAGCATGGACAGAACCATCATCTGGGTCGAGCCGTGGGTAATGATGGTGCGCGACATGGTTGAGGTAATCGCATTGTCGATGACTTCAGTGGTCGTGGCTTTACGCATTTTGCGGAAGTTCTCGCGAATTCGGTCGAAGATCACCACCGATTCGTTCACCGAGTAACCCAGCACCGCCAGTACCGCTGCCAACACTGAAAGCGAGAACTCCCACTGGAAGAACGCGAAGAAGCCCAGAATGATGATCACGTCATGCAGGTTGGCGATGATGCCGGCCACGGCGAACTTCCATTCGAAGCGGAAAGCCAGATAAATCATGATACCGATCACGACCACCAAAAGGGCTAGTGCACCATCCGTGGCCAGCTCTTTACCCACCTGCGGACCAACAAACTCCACGCGTCGTTTTTCAACGCCGGGGGTGGCCTTCTCAAGAGCCGCCATGACTTCGTCGGACTGCTTCGCCGAAGATAACCCCGCCTTTAAGGGCAGCCGGATCATGACATCCCGAGAGGTGCCAAAATTTTGCACTTGAGAGTCGGCGTAGCCGAGGGTCTCCACTGTTTTGCGAACCGCTTCAATGTTCGCGGTTTGCTTGTAAGCGACCTCCATCACCGTGCCGCCGGTAAATTCGATGGAGAAGTGCAGGCCCCGGGTAAACAGGAAAAATACAGCTAACAAAAAGGTAACGAGCGACACCACGTTGAACGCCAGGGCGTTCTTCATAAACGGGATATCACGCTTGATTCTAAAAAATTCCATAGCGACTTTCTTTTAAACTCGGCGATAGCAGGGGGTGAGGCTGGAGACTAGGACTTCTGTAAGTCCGGTTTCCAGATTTGCCCAATCGACAGGCCCGTGAGTTTTTTCTTGGCGCCATACCAAAGATTGACCAAGCCGCGCGAGAAGAATACGGCGGAAAACATCGAGGTCATAATTCCCAGGCAGTGCACGACCGCAAAGCCGCGCACCGGGCCGGAACCAAAGGCCAGCAGGGCCAGGCCGGCAATCAAGGTGGTCACGTTGGAGTCGAGAATGGTTCCCCAGGCGCGCTCATAACCGACGGAAATCGCCACCTGCGGAGTGGCCCCATTACGCAGCTCCTCGCGAATACGCTCGTTGATCAGCACGTTAGAGTCAATCGCCATACCCAGGGTCAGCGCAATCGCAGCGATACCCGGCAAGGTCAAGGTGGCTTGCAGCAAGGACAAGAGCGCGACCAGCAACAACAAGTTGAATGCCAAGGCCAGGGTGGAGAACACGCCGAACAAGACGTAGTACATCATCATAAAGGCGGCGATGGCCATGAAGCCGTAAGTCACGCTCTTGAAGCCCTTGTCGATGTTTTCTTTGCCGAGGCTGGGGCCAATGGTACGTTCTTCAATAATGTCCATCGGTGCCGCCAGTGCGCCAGCGCGCAAGAGCAAAGCCGTATCGGTCGCTTCCATCGTGGTCATGCGACCCGAAATTTGAACTCGGCCTCCGCCAATTTCGCTGCGGATGACCGGAGCCGTCACGACTTCGCCTTTGCCTTTTTCGACCAGCAAGATCGCCATGCGCTTACCAATGTTCTCACGGGTCAAATCTTTGAAAATACGCGAGCCTTTAGCATCGAGACTCAAGTGCACCGCGGCCTCCTGGGTTTGATTGTCGAAGCCGGCCTGGGCATCGGTGAGGCTTTCGCCCGTCAGCATGACTTGTTTGCGCACCAGGATAGGTTGGCTACCTTTTTCAGAGTATCTCTCGCAGCCGAAAGGCACGGTACCGTTGGTTAAAGCGGCAATCTCCTCCGGGTTTTCGCACACCATGCGCAGCTCCAGAGTGGCAGTGCGGCCGAGAATCTCTTTGGCCTTGGCAGGGTCTTGCACACCCGCCAGTTGCACGACGATGCGATCCGCACCTTGCTGTTGAATGACCGGCTCTGACACGCCCAAGGCATTGACGCGATTGCTCAAGGTCGTAATGTTTTGCTTCAATGCATTGTCTTGTACGGACTTGATGGCAGTAGGTTTGAAGTTCGCGACCAGCTTGGGGTCGCCGCTCGTGGCCGGTGCTTGAATGAAGTCAAGATCTTGCAATTGTTCGGCGAGCAAGGTCTTGGCTTTCACCAAGGTATCAGCATCACGGAAATTAATCTCGATGCTGTCGCCCAGGCGTGTAATCCCGGAGTGGCGAATGTTTTTGTCGCGCAGGCTGGTGCGGGCATCGCCCACCAGGCTGTCGAGGCGCTTGCTGAGCGCGGATTTCATGTCCACCTGCAACAGGAAATGAACGCCGCCTCGTAAATCCAGGCCGAGGTACATGGGCAGGGCGTGGAGGCTGGAGAGCCAGGAAGGCGAGGCCGGGAGGAGGTTCAGGGCGACCACGTAGGTTGCATCCTCCAAGTTCGGGTTCAAGGCCTTGGTGAGCACGTCCTTGGCCTTGGCCTGGGTGTCGTTATCCTTAAACTTGGCCTTGACCGAGTTGCCGTCGAAAAGGATCGCGTCCGCACTCACGTTTTCTTTTTTAAGCGCTTCCTCCACCTTGGCCATCAAACTGCTATCGAGCTTGACAGTCACTTTGCCACTGGAGACTTGCACGGCGGGGGTTTCGCCGAAAAAATTAGGCAGGGTATAGATCAGGCCAAAAAACAGTATCGCGATGATGATCGCGTACTTCCAGGCGGGATATCGGTTCATGAGGGAATCGCTTTCGGTGCAGGCTTAGGGCTTGCGGACGTGGGTCTTGCTTAGATCGATTTGATGGTGCCGTTCGGCAACAGGGTTTGAATCGCACCCTTTTGGAAGTGCATCTCGCCAGTGCCCACGTCAAGCGTGATGTAGCTCTCGCCGACCTTGGTGATCTTGCCGACAATGCCACTACCCGAAACCACTTCATCACCCTTTTTGAGAGTTTCGAGCATGGCTTTGTGGTCTTTGGCGCGCTTCATCTGGGGCCGAATCATCAAAAAGTAAAGCACTACAAACATCAGAATGATGGGCAAAAAACCCATGATTTGTTGTTCCATGGAGCCACCGGCGGCTTGGGCGTAGGCGTTTGAAATCCACATAATGAAATCCTCTATTTGGTTTTTTTCGGGCTAGATCAGCCAGATTAACCTTCCATTATAAAGTCTCGGCCGGGAAGTCTATGCGACTGACGATTAAAAGCCGATTCTTGGTCTAGCCAAAGCGAAAGCTCGACGCCACCACCCCGCCCCGAATACCCTCCTCGTGATACACGCAGGTGGCCGCCTCGTCATCCGCGGCACCAAGGGCGACCATCAAGGGGATGAGATGCTCTTCCCGCGGATGCGCTTGTCGAGCATAGGGGGCCGCAGTCCAGTCGTTTAACCGCGACTCTCGCTCGGCAGGTGTGCAGGTGAGCAAAGTTTCTTGCAACCAGTCGTCAAAGGCTTTGGCGGGCACTTTGGCTTGAGGTCCATAGGCACGCAGATTGTGATAACTCAATCCACTGCCGACAATGAGTACACCTTCCTCGCGTAGAGGGGCAAGTGCCCGCCCGAGGGCCAAATGGGCCTTGGGGTCAAGGTTGGCGTTGAGTGCCACCTGAAAAATGGGCATGTCGGCCTTCGGGTACATGGCGAATAAAGGCGCAAAGGTGCCATGATCAAAGCCTTGTTCGGCATTGAGCTTGGCCTTGAGCCCAGCCGCTTGCAGCAGCTTCAAGGTGCGCTGCGCGAGCGCAGGATGTCCTGGTGCCGGGTATTGGATGTGGTAGGTGTCATCGGGAAACCCGGAGTAGTCGTACACCATCGGCGGATGAGGGTGGCTCATCACATCGAAGCCAGCCTCCTCCCAGTGCCCGGAGATCACCAGGATCGCCCGAGGGGTGCTGCCCAGTTGCCGGGGGATATCGACCAGTGAGGCCTCAAGTATTTTCATTTCGGCGCGCATCTCGGGCACATAGGGCCAGGGGCCGCCGCCGTGCGAGATGAAGTAGGTCGGGAGTTTGGCAGAAGTCATGATGTTGGGCGCAATCTTGGTTGGCATGGATGCGAAGACAGTTGACAGGGCAAGCGGGGTCGGCGATATGCGCATACATGCATTCGCGTTCCCCAGGGCACGCCTTGAGAGCTTGGGGCGAAGTTATTTTCTCAAGCCGGGTGCCGGTCGAAATCGTAACGACGAAACCGGATGCTAGTCAACACCGCTAGCGCGCTCCTGAGCAAAACTCGCTTGGAAGGCCACGAAGGTGCCCGCTTCAATGGCGTCCCTCATCTCCTGCATCAAGTGTAAGTAATAATGCAGGTTGTGAATCGTGGCCAGGCGAGCGCCCAAAATTTCATTGATCTTTTGCAAGTGATGAATATAGGCCCGCGAAAAATTCTTGCAGGCATAGCACTGGCAGTTGAATTGGAGGGGGCGAGTGTCATCCTTGAATTTGGCATTTTTGAGTTTGAGATCACCAAAGCGGGTAAAAAGCCAGCCATTGCGAGCGTTACGAGTGGGCATCACGCAGTCGAACATGTCGATCCCCGCAGCGACTCCGGCCACCAAGTCTTCCGGTGTGCCCACACCCATCAGGTAGCGCGGCTTATTGAGGGGCAACTTGGGCGCGGTGTGGGCCAAGATGCGCATCATGTCCTCCTTGGGTTCGCCAACGCTCAAGCCCCCAATGGCATAGCCTTCGAAGTTCATGGCCGCCAAGGCTTCGAGTGATTCCTCGCGCAAACTTTCGAACATGCCTCCTTGCACAATGCCAAACTGAGCATTGAGGTTTTTCAGGCGTGAAAACTCATCCCTTGAGCGTTGCGCCCAACGCAAGCTGAGACGCATCGAATTTGCCGCATCGCTTTCTCCCACGATTTTGCCGTCCACCTCGTAGGGCGTGCATTCATCAAAAATCATGACAATATCGGAGTTCAGGGCATGCTGAATCTGCGTCGATATCTCGGGCGAGATAAAAAGTTTGTCGCCGTTGATGGGTGAATTGAACTTCACGCCCTCCTCCGAGATTTTACGAAGCGCACCCAGGCTCCACACCTGAAAGCCACCGGAGTCGGTCAGGATCGGCTTGTTCCAGCCGTTGAATCCGTGCAAGCCCTTGAAGCGCGAAATCACGTCCGTGCCCGGTCGCAGCCACAGGTGAAATGTATTGCCGAGAATAATCTGGGCGTTGATCTCCTCGAGTTCGCGCGGTGACATGGCCTTGACGGCGCCATAGGTTCCGACAGGCATGAAAATTGGGGTTTGCACCACCCCGTGATTCAAAGTGAGGGTGCCACGGCGGGCGAGGCCATCGGTTTTCAGGAGGTCAAATTTGAGCATGAAACGCTAAAGGTTAAGGTGGCGTCGTCGGGACCGTCGGCACGGGCTTGCTAATGGTGCGGTTCGGACTTCTGGCGAGTGAGCAACATGGCATCACCGTAGCTGAAAAACCGATACCGTTCTGCAATGGCATGAGCGTACGCCGCTCGTATTGTTTCATAGCCGGCGAAAGCGCTGACGAGCATTAAAAGGGTCGACTTAGGAAGATGAAAGTTGGTGATGAGGCCGTCCACAATCCTGAACGGGTAACCAGGCCGAATAAAGAGATCGGTCTCGCCCTGGCAGGGTGTGAGTTCACCGCGGCTGTCCTGACGGGAGGCCGCACTCTCCAGGGTTCGCAAGCTGGTGGTGCCCACCGCGAATACGCGGCCCCCTTTTTGACGGGCTTGCGCGATGGCCTGGGTGCAGCTTTGGTCAATCTGAAAGCGCTCGCTGTGCATTTTGTGTTCATCGAGATTGTCGGTACGTACCGGTTGGAACGTCCCGGCGCCCACATGCAAGGTGACAAAGCTGCGTTTGACGCCTTTGGCCTCAAGTGCGGCAAAGAGCGAGTCTTCAAAATGCAAACCAGCCGTGGGTGCAGCCACCGAGCCGTCATGTTTGGCATAGACGGTTTGGTAACGGCTTTCATCAGCCAGGTCGGGGCTGTGTTCAATGTAAGGCGGCAGGGGCAGGCGACCCAGGGCCTCTAATACTTCCAGTACTGGCCGCTCAAACTCCAACTGAAAAAATTCACCCTGTCGCCCCAGCACCGTGGCCGAATCTTTCGCCGCGATCAGCGCTGATGCGTCGTTGGTGTTGATGGTTTGGGCTGTAGGACTCGAGGTCGCAGGTGGTGAAAAGTAGACTTTGGATCCTGGCTGTGGTTTCTTGCTGGCTTTCAGTTGTACCAGTGCTTGGCGCTCAGAGAGCGTTCTTTCAACCAAGACCTCAATATGCCCACCACTTTCTTTGTGCCCCAGGAGCCGGGCTTTGATCACCCGGCTATCGTTGAAAACCAGTAAGTCGTTCGGCCTTAAGTGTTCACTGAGTTGGGCAAAACGTGCATCAACGAGCGCTTCCCCCACCAAGAGCAAACGTGACTCGCTACGCCTGAGCGCAGGTGTTTGAGCGATGAGCTCGGCGGGCAGCTCGAAGGAGTAATCTTCGAGGCTGTTTCGATACAGGGCAAGGGAAGGCTTCAATGGGGGAATTTGCTCAGAGGTTCGTGAGTGCCGCCCCCTATTTTAGCTTTTACGCTGGTGCTGCCTGCTTGGCCTCGTCTGGGGTTACACTCCAAAGCCTTGGATTGCGAGTGACTTGAACCTGTAAAATAAGGAATTAACCAATGACCGGAACCTATGTAGTAGCGGTTGACTTCACGGTGAAGCCCGAACATGCGGCCGACTTCAAACGTGAAATTTTGGCGAACGCCCGCCAGTCGGTCAAAGATGAGCCGGGCTGCCATCAGTTTGATGTTTGTCTGGACCCAGACCAAGCAGAACGATTTTTTCTCTACGAAATTTACGAAGGCGAGGCAGGCTTTCATGCGCACCTCGCCACGCAGCATTACAAAGTTTTCAACGAGCTGACGACGCCTTGGGTTACCGGGAAGGTGGTGAGGAAATTGAATCGGGTGCCATAGAAGGGCGGGGCATGCACCCTTGCGCCTGATTTAAGCCGTTTTCATGGCGATGAATTCCCATAGCGATCCCAGAGTGATCATTGCGACGATGATGGTCGCAGCCAATCGTGAGGTGCCATATTTCTTGAAGTACACCTGATCGAACATTTCAGCGAGCATCAAGGCGGCAAAAAAACTCCGATCAAACCACCAATATGGGCCGCATTGTCGATGGCCGGAGTGGCTAGGCCCAGCATTAAATTCACCACCACGATCAATGTCATTAAGACCGCGATTTTCTTTGCGGCGCCGGGGCGCAGTAGTTTTCCCTTGGTGGCGACGGCACACAGGATCGCGCCTTGTAAGCCGAAAATGGCTCCCGAAGCGCCAACCGATACTGTGACCGCAGCGCCGAAAAACAGGCTGGCCATGCCTCGAGATCAAAAATCCATACGAAGAGGTTTAGCGCGACGAGGGCGATGCTCAAGGTCATGCAATGGGTGCCGCCTCGACCTCGTGGCCTGTCTCCATGCGGCAAGGCACTAGGGAAGCGCGGATTTAATCGCGCGGCGCCTGGCTCCTTGAATCGGGCGGTCTACTTCGTTGAAGTTTTAGCCAATAGCAAGTGCTATTGGCTAAAAATCCGCCTTGTAGCCCATCCCAATTCAAGGGCCAAGCATCCACGCGATTAAATCCGCGCTTCCCTAG
>JAYUOT010000375.1:0-10903 GCA_043760705.1 Betaproteobacteria bacterium | reverse complement strand
ATGATATCGGGGCCGCGACCGATAAAAATTTGCTTGATGATGGGCTCTTTGGCCTTGACGGTGGGCGACATCGCCATCTCAAGATCAATCGGCACCTGGCGCCAACCGAGGACGACTTGACCCTCTGCGCGCACGGCTCGCTCAAGCTGCTGTTCACAGGCCAAGCGCGACGCGCTTTCTTTGGGCAAGAACACCATACCCACGCCGTATTCGCCAGCGGGGGGTAGCTTGATGCTTAGCGCTGCCATCTCCTCACGATAGAACTGATCGGGCACCTGGGTCAGGATACCCGCCCCATCACCCATCAGTGGGTCAGCGCCCACTGCGCCACGATGGTCCAGATTACATAGAATCTGCAGTCCCTGCTCAATAATCTTATGGCTTTTCTTACCCTTAATATGAGCAACGAAACCCACGCCGCAGGCGTCGTGTTCGTTGCCAGGATTGTAAAGGCCTTGGGCTTTCGGGGGTTGATGCATCATCGTCATGGCTGGAACCTGCAATCGGGCTGCCCTGCTTTTCAAAAGACGACTAAAGCGCGGCGACAGGCACTCACCTGTCCGCGCAGTGGCTTCGCCAACGTGCAGTGCAGCAATCTACTTCAATGGGATTATGAAGTATAGCGCCAAAACCCCCTCCATTGACGTTTTCGGCCCCTCAAACCAGGGCATGTTTCCTTAGTAGCTAAGCGAGCTTCGAAAAAGAAATACCTAGTCGGGCGGCTTCCTTGAGAGCGTAGCGGTCCGTCATTCCTGCCAGGTAATCCGCGAGGGCGCGCTGACCCATTGCCTGAAAGCGAAGACAATGCTCCTCCGGCAAATCGCCGGGTTTGTGGCTTAAGTGCCAAAAAAGGTCTTGAAGCACTCTTTGGGCCTCGTCCATTTTCTCAGCAACGCTCGGATGCCGATAAAGCTGCCGCCTGAGAAAGCCCTTGAGCTCGTTCACTTGAGCCTGCATGAGCGTGGAAAAACCCACCAAGGGCGGCAAACTGCGGACTTCATTGAGGCTGCCGGGGCGAAACCTTTTAAGATTCGCCGAGGTGGTGACGATGAGATCAGACACCATCAGATCAATCAAGCGGCGTTGTAATTCGGCCACCCAACGACGCCTAGTGAGCGCTCCGTATGTGGCCGTGATGCGCTGAGCGACTTCGCCAAGCAGGGATAGCTCGGTGAGCTGATCCGGGTGGAGCAGTCCCGCGCGAAGGCCATCTTCGATGTCGTGATTGTTGTAAGCAATTTCGTCGGCAATATTGGCCAATTGCGCTTCAAGGCCAGGTTGCCCTCCGTTGATGAATCGCTGCCCGACCGGTCCAAAATCTTGAGCTCTCGTTTTGGAGCAGTGTTTGAGAATACCTTCGCGGGTTTCGAAGCAAAGATTGAGTCCATCGAAAGCGACGTAGCGCTGCTCCAGCAAGTCCACGACGCGTAAAGACTGAGCATTGTGCTCAAAGCCGCCATGGTCACGCATACAATCGTTCAGCGCCTCCTGTCCGGCGTGACCGAAAGGGGTGTGCCCTAGGTCATGCGCCAAGGCAATGGCCTCGGTAAGGTCTTCATCCAAACCGAAATGACGAGCCACGGTACGGGCAATCTGCGCCACTTCCAGGCTGTGAGTTAAACGCGTCCGGTAGTGATCACCTTCATGGTTTAAAAAAACTTGCGTCTTGTATTCCAGGCGGCGAAAGGCGGTGCTATGAATGATGCGGTCGCGATCACGCTGAAACTCGGAGCGATGCGCGCTACGCTGGTCGCGAAGGACATTGCGTGTTTCGTCAAATTGGCGGGTGGCCTGGGTGGCCTGCGCCGCAAAGGGAGCGTAGTCACGCACAAGCCGCTCGCAAGTCATTGATTCCAAGTCGGGGTGGATGGGCGTGCAAAATTTTCCGCTAGCCTTTTATGACACAGGCTTGAAGCGTTGCACGTAGCTCCGCCTCGGGTACCTTACGCACAAGCGCCGAGCCAAACGGCGCCAGCAAGACAAATTTCGGGATGCCTTGTTCAGATTTTTTGTCCCCGGCCATCAACTCAAGGTATCGATCCGCAGGCCAGGCAGGCCCGGCAATCGGCAAGCCCGCGGCGACATTGGCCGCCCGAATTTTTTCGACCTTGTCCCAGGTGATCAAGCCGAGCCGCGCGGACAAATCCGCCGCCATCACCATGCCCGCAGCCACCGCTTCGCCGTGCAACCATTCGCCGTAGCCAAGACCCGATTCAATCGCATGCCCAAAGGTGTGTCCAAAGTTGAGAATGGCCCGCAGTCCCCCTTCGCGCTCGTCCTTCGACACCACGTCGGACTTGATTAGGCATGAGATCCGAACCGCCTCGATCATTTTTCCAGGATCGCACTGGTTTAGAAGCGCAAGGTTTTCGACAAGTTGGTCAAAGTAGGCCTCATCGGCAATGGCGCCGTGCTTCAGCATTTCGGCCAGTCCTGCCGCGACCTCGCGTGGCATCAATGTTTTGAGTGTCGAGACGTCCGCGATCACCAACTTCGGTTGATGGAAAGCACCAATCATGTTTTTTCCCAGCGGGTGATTGATGGCCGTCTTGCCCCCGACCGAAGAATCAACCTGGGCGAGAAGCGTGGTCGGCACCTGCACAAAATCGACCCCGCGTTGATATACGGCCGCAGCGAACCCGGCCATATCGCCAATGACTCCACCACCCAAGGCCATCAGTAGGCAATGCCGATCAAATCTTGCGGCCAGGAGCGCATCGAAGATGAGGTTCAGCGACGAAAATGTTTTATGCTTCTCGCCGTCGGGCAAGAGCACATCAATGATCTTTGAACGGTCACTAACCTCGGCTAGACCCAGCGAGCGTTTGAGCGCGCTCCCATACAGCGAAAACACTTTTGGGTTAGACACGATGGCGATTTGTCGCCCTGCAGCGAGCGCTTGAAGTGGCGCGAAATCCGCGCCGAGTAAGCGCTCCCCGAGATAGATAGGATAGCTGCGCTCAGCCAAAGAAACATTGATGGTGATCATGAAGGCCTAGAACGGCGGACCACTTCCTAGGACGGCGGACCGACCAGTCCAGAGTTTCGAAAAGAGTCAGGAAGTTGCTCAATTATAGAGAGCGTCAGGGCTTGCGCACTTTGCCGCGCTGAGGAAATGGTGAGGTGCGCGATCGATTTGTAAAGCGGCACACGGGTCGCCGCTAAAGCTTCAAGTTTTTCGCGCGGTTGACCACCGGCGAGAAGTGGACGCTTGGTATCGTTTCTCAGACGATGCAGCAGTTCATTGACAGTGGCTTCCAGATAGATCACGAACCCGCGCTCGTACAAAGCTTTTCGATTCTCGTCACGAAGAATCACCCCGCCGCCCGTGGCCAAGACCAATCCGTCAATCGCGCTGAGGTCTTCAATCAAGGCCGCCTCTCGGCGTCTGAAACCCTCTTCGCCCTCAAGGTCAAAGATGATCGGGATGGCCACACCGCAGCGTGCTTCCAACTCGCGGTCCGCATCGATGAAGCGACAGGAGAGCTTGGACGCCAGCCGTTTGCCAATGGTTGACTTGCCTGAACCGGGCATGCCCACCAGGAAGATTCTTCGGGCTCGCCCTTCACGATCGGGAGTGATCGACAATGAACTCCCTACCTCGGGTCCCGGCAACTGCCCGCCTCGCCGAATGGGGAGACAAACCTGATCGTACCGATCCCTGTCATAGTGGGTGGCACCAGTATTCCTGGCGGGGCCAAGTCCGTTTGATTGGCATCCGTTGCAGAAATATTCAAGAGTGTGACGAAGTTTTGCTTGGCCTCAGTTCCTGAGGGAGCAAGGATAGAAACCGTCAGATTGATCTCGGCATTCAAGCCATAAACTTTTGGGTAACGAAGCATGATGTTTGCAAATCCATCTGCCCCGGTTTTTGAATCCACTTCAACCACCTCGGCGCTTGCGACATTGCCAGGATCGAGGCGACCATTGCCGTTACCAAAACTCAAAGGTTCGGTTGCCGAATCTTCACCGGGATCCAATTGTCCGTTCAAATTCACATCCTCACTTACGCACAGGGCGCTGTAATCCATCGTCCAATACTTGGTCCCACCTGAAGTTGGAGTAACTACTGTCCAGCGACCTTTAAAATATCTTCTCGGTTGGGCTGTGACGGTGACTTTTGCACCGGCGATCGGTCTTCCGGCACTGTCAGTCACGAGCACGGTGTGTGGATAGAAGTATTTTGTTCCGGTCGTGTCACTTTCAATCAGAGTCGAACTACCCAGTCGAATCGACACTTCTTGCGCCGCGACCGTAAGTTTTGCGGTAGCCGGAATGACGATCGGGCCAGATCCTGTCGTGACATCTGCCTTAAGAACAACCAGTTCATTCCCGGTGGGCGCTGCCCCTCCGAAAAACGACGAGGTCGCCTGCCCATAACTATCCGTAATGGCGAAGGCTGGTTCAATTCGCCCACCACTCGGGTCGGACAAAGAGCTGAAATTGACGCGAACGCCTTTCACGGGATTGATGCCATCCGTCACTCGAGCGACCAACTGAGCAGAGTTGCTGGTTGCGGACGTAAGATTGACGGCCACCACCGAAGGGCCAGCCTGAAGACTAATTTGTGAAGGGACTCTAGCCACAAACTCCATCTTCAAGGAGACCACGACATCGTCAGAAGTCGCTGTCAACGTCGAAACTCCCGCGCTCGTCGAAAGCACCACGAACGTTACCCAGCCGTCTGCACCCGTTGTCAGGCTGGTCAGGCTGCCCAGTAGGGGACCTGCTGCACTTTGTACCGTGCCGCGCGTGGCGGTAAGGTTGATCACTTTCCCCACTTGCGGGATGCCATTATCGAGCAAGCTTACCGTGACCACATTTCCGGGCTGCGAGGCACCCACGGGAAACTCAGCAAGAGATCCGGGCGCCACGAAGACGAGCTGCTTCGGTGTCACGGAAATGGCGAAACTAGCGCTCGCGCCCAAGGCCGATACTGACAAGGTATCTGCACCGGACTTGCTACCCGAAATCTTAAATTTAGCCTGTCCTTGAGCATCGGTCAAACCCGGTTTAACCGTCAAAGTATTCCCTGTGGTCACGGTAACCGCCTGACCTGGGACGGCGTTTCCTCCGGAATCCTTGAGCACAATCGAGTATTCCGCCTCAGCTCCAAACCCAAGGCCTGTCGGTCCGTTAATGGATAGCGTTGTACCTATCACGGAAATCTCGACCGAGGCGGACAATGCATCACTTTGCGCTGTAATCTTGATGACACGTGTCGTTTTATCCGTAGTCTTCACTAAGGCAGTCACAATGCCACCCACATTGGTTTTGGTATCGGAGGGAGTGAGCGTAGTGCCAGCGTCGGTCGTCGAGAAACTAATCGGCGCGTTTTTCAAGACCACGTTGTCGGCAGTTTTAGTAATCGCCGTCAAGGTGATGGTCTTCTTTCCGTCGGAATCGATCGTCGTCGAGTCGGCCGTCATCGTCAACGTAGCCGCTGTACTGCCCTTCAAAGCGGACGAGGCACCGCCAGCGGAAGCGCCCGCACCGCCTGCGCCCGCACCAGAGCCTCCACAGGCATTGAGCAGAGCCGCGGTCACAAGCAAGCCCAAGGTCGATACGATTTTTCTTAGAAAACTAGTCATTCTTATTGGTCCTTCACGAATTCAGGCGATTAACGAGTCACACCGTTATCCGTCATGATTCTTGGTGTCAAAAATACAAGCAATTCGGTGCGATCATTTTGGCGCTGATTGTTCTTGAACAGATTCCCAATGATCGGCACGTCACCCAGGAATGGAACCTTGTTGGTCACGTTCCTCTCGGTTTGCTCATAGACCCCGCCGATCACCACGGTGCCGCCGTTTTCAACCAGCACCTGGGTTGACACGCGGCGGGTATTGATCGCAAAGCCGGACGGTGTGAGCTGGCCGACGGAGTCCCGATTGACTTTGACATCTAGAATCACTGAACCTTCAGGTGTAATTTGCGGAGTCACCTCCAGGGAAAGATTGGCCTTGCGGAAGCTCACTGCGGTGGCACCACTCGAAGTTGCACTCTGGAACGGGAGTTCGGTACCTTGCTCAATGATGGCCTTGCCTTGGTTCGCAGTCAGTACGCGTGGCGAGGAGATCACTTTGCCGCGCTGATCCGCTTCAAGAGCGGACAACTCCAAGTTCAGGAATTTCGTCAAGCTCGAGCCGAATAAACTAATGGCAAACGAGGCGGGGCTATTCCCGTTGATACCGGGCGCGGGCAAATTCACAAAATTGGTGTTGTCCAGGCTGGTCGAGCGACCCAAGCCCTGGGCATTGCCTCCGCCGCTAGTAGAAACATCGGTGCCGGCCTGAGACGAAAGATCAGCCGCACCCCGAAGGTTTCCGGACAAAGTTCCGTAGGTTCCACCCAAAACCCTTTGTCCTGCGCCATACACGGGCACGTTAAAACCTTGCGCGGTACCCGTGACAGGATCGGTCACCGAAACGGTTCGATACACCGTCGAGGAAAGATCGTTATAGCCCAGCTTGGCACCAAGATTGCGGGAGAAACGATCATCCGCCTCGACAATCCTGGCTTCGATCAAAACCTGACGCACCGGAATATCCACCTGAGCAATGAGCCGCGCCAGATCGTCGAGACGAGTCGCAATATCTTGAACAAAGAGCTTGTTGGTGCGTTGATCGACCACGACGCTGCCACGCTTGGAGAGAATGGTTTGCTTCTGGTCCGACAAAAGTTTTTGAAGCGCTTCAGCCTTTTGGTAGTTCAGTTCGAAGGTGACCGTTCTCAGCGGCTCCAATTCCGAGACCTGCTGTTTTGCTTCAAGCTCAAGCTTTTCTTTGGTGGCCAGCTCGTCGCGGGGCGCGATAAGAAGCACATTACCGTTCTTACGCATGTCCAATCCCTTGGACTGCATGATGATGTCGAGGGCCTGATCCCAGGGAACATCTTTTAAGCGCAAAGTCAGTGATCCAGCAACAGAATCGCTGGTCACGATATTCAGATTAGTGAAATCTGCAATCACCTGTAGTAGCGCGCGCACGTCGACCGACTGAAAGTTCAAAGACAGGCGATCACCTCGGTAGCCTAAACGAGTCCCCTGTACAAGCTTGTTGGGATCTTCCTTGACAGGTTTCACTTCGACAATGAACTGGTTATCGCTTTGATAAGCGTTGTGCTCCCAAAGCCCCGTAGGTTCAATAATCAGACGAGCGTTCTCGCCCTGTTGTACTGCACGTACAAATTTCACCGGCGTGCCAAAGTCGCCCACATCAAGGCGTCGCCGTAAATTGTCTGGCAACGCGGTGCGCAGAAAATCCACAATAATAGTCGAGCCTTGCTGCTTGATATCCACGCCAATTTGAGGATTGGACAGGTCGACTACTAAGCGGCCTTCCCCCTCTTTGCCACGGCGAAAATCAATATCACGAAGTGCAGCGCTGCCCACCTTGGGCTCGGCTTTGGCAAAGCTGTAGGAGGGCCCTGCCGAAGGCTCGTTGGCACTGGTCGCCAAGGGTGTCAAAGTGACGATCAGATCCTTGCCTTCCTGCGCCGTGGTGTAACTTAAGGCACGCTTGAGATTCAAGACAACGCGAGATCGATTGCCAGCTTGGACCAAGGCGACCGAACGAACATCACCCTGGTTCAGCTCGAGCGTATTTTGTGCGGTGCGCACTTCGGTGTTCGCAAAATCAATCGCCACACGAGGCGGATTCGCCACTGAAAAACTTCCTGGCTCGGCGTTCAACTTATCTTTTAGGGAAATGCGAAGATAGGTGATGTTGCCTTGCTGAGAACTGGTCACCGATTCAATGGCATTGCCCTGTGCAACATTGTTTTGTGCAGCCGGTAGCGCCGCCGCGGCTGGGGATTTCTCTGAGCTGGGGGCGTCGGTCACAGGCTTGCTCTGAGCAAGGCCCAAGGCAGGCAAGGCCAACATGCAAAGCATCGCGCCAGCGAGTCCCATCCTGTGCAAGGTAGAGGCTCGACTGGCGCCGGATCGATAGGCAAACTGGTTCATAGCGACTTGACTCATTGTTTTATGCCCTCTCTTATTCTCAGAGAGGTTTCTCTTTCAACCCAATCCCCCGTCGCATCCTGGACGAGTTCTTTAATAAATACCTCGGCATCACTGATCTTGATAATCTTGCCAAAATTCTGACCGGCGTAGCTACCGACCTTGGCTTGGTAGACCAGCGTATCCACTTGCAACAAGGCAGCGGTCACTTTTGAATCCGCAATTCGGCCCACCATTTTGATGCTCTCCAGAGGAAAGCTTTCGAGCACTTCGCGAGCACGCTTGGTATCCGGGGCAAGACCGCCGTTATTGGCCTTCGCCTTCGATGCGCGGTCAATGGCTACGGCGAGCTTGGCAGGCGAAAAAGGGTCAACCTGGATTTTGTTATCGTAGGTAAAGGGTTCGACCTTCTTGGGTGCCTCCACAGTGCTTTTGATCGGTTGAACACCGGCTCTAGCCTCTTTCATCCACTGGTCTAAATCGTCTTGATGGTTATCGCATGCGGTAAGTAATGAGAAGGCTGAGAGTACGAAAAAAATGCGAATCATTTTGCAGCTCCCGCCTTCTTATCTGCTTCGTCTTTTTCTTTGCGCCTTTGAGCGATTTCATTGGCGTCTAAATATCGAAAGGTCTTCGCCGTAGCTTCCAGTATTAAACCGCCGCGATCAATCGTATCGATCTTCATATCATTGAGCGTCACAATTCTGGAAAGGTTCGAAATGTCGCTCGTGAAGGAGCCGAAGTCGTGATAAGCACCGGCAAGCTTAATTTGTATGGGTAGCTCGGCGTAGTAATCGTGAACAATCACTTGATTCGGTTTAAACAATTCAAACTGTAAGCCACGGCCGACCCCTGCATTATTGATTTCCGTCAGTAAAGCATCCATTTCGGCCTTACTTGGCAACTGTTTTTCAAGTTGCCCAACGTATTGAAGCACTTGCTCTTTTTGCTTGAGGAGCAAGGGCAAATTGACGGCCTTCTTGACCTTTTGCTGGAACTGAACCTTCAGCTCGTCCTCTTTTTTCCGGTTTGTTTCGATCTCATCTAATTGGCTGCTCCACACCGCAAAATAGGCAGCGACACAAAACAGTGCAATCAATCCAAGCAGTAGAGAGAACCTGGGGACCGCAGGCCACAATCCGGGATGCTGGCCGCTTAAGCCCTCAAACTGTTCTTTGATAGCGTCAAAATCAAAATTAAGCTTTGGCAGGGTCAGCTTGGCGCTGGTTTCTTTCTTCGCCATGGTTTAAGCCCCCTGCTTCGGCTTAATAGGGGCCCCTGGGGCGCCTGGCTCTGTACCGACCGGGGCTCGACCCTTGATCAAAGCGGTAATCCCGAACTCGAAGATTTTACGAGGGTCCTTGAGATTTTTAGGATCCAACGGTGTCGCTTTAGTTTCGATCAACTGGGGTTTTTCTAACCAAGCCGTCTGGTAGGCCAAATTACGAAGAAACTCCGACACTTTTTCATTGGTTTGCGCGATTCCCACCAGGGTGATTTTTCCGGTTTGCTGCTTGTAACTCTTGACGAAGATGCCTTCAGGGGTATGTTTCACCAACTCATCCAGCAGATGCACGGGGATGGTTCGATCTGATTGAAGATCCTCCACTGCTTTTTGACGGGCTTTAAGCGCTGCCACTTCAGATTCCAGGGTCTTGATTTCTGCAATATCTTTGTCGAGCTCCGCGTTTTTGCTTTCGATGTAGCGGTTGCGAACGATCTGGATATCTAACTGCTTGGTGAACAACAACCAAACGGCAGCGATCCCGGCGAGCGCCAGAATGGAGGTCAGACCGACCACGCCATAAAAGTCGCGTTTGCGCCGCTCACGGCGCATTTCCCGGTGAGGGAGAAGATTGAGGCGAATCATGCGTCAAACCTCCTCATGGCAAGCCCTGAAGCAATCAGTAGCGCAGGCCCATCTAGACGGACTTGGCGCTCCCGCACCGTCTCACCAAACTCCATGCCTTGAAACGGGTTGACGACCTCACAGGCCACCTGGGTTTTGAGGCCAACTGCCTCCGCAAGGCCTGGAAGGATTGAAGAGCCTCCAGCCAGGATAATTTTGTCGACCCGGGTATAGGGCGTGGAGGTAAAGAAAAACTGCAAGGCTCGACCAACATCTGCCGCCGCCTGATCCACAAACGGGCCTAACAAATCGCTTTGATAACTGTCGGGCAATTCAGCGCTTCGCTTCTTGAGCTCGGCTTCCTCATAAGTAAGCCCATAGAGACGGACAATATCCTGGGTGAGTTGACCGCCGCCAAATACCTGATCGCGCTCGAACACCGTCAATCCATTTAAAGAAATGGTCACCGAGGTCACGGTTTGCCCAAGGGACACCACGGCAATGATTTGCCCCTGCCCCTGGTTCGGCATGTAGCTCGAAACATAGTCGAGCACGGTGCGCACCACATAAGGCTCCACATCCATAATGATCGCCTTCAATCCGGCCATTTCAGCAATGGCGACCCGGTCTTCAACCTTCTCCTTGCGTGAAGCCGCCAGCAGAACATCCACTTCGTCAGGAGAGTTTGCTGAAGGGCCTAAGACCTGGAAGTCAAGATTGACCTCTTCAATAGGGAAAGGAATGTATTGACTGGCCTCAGATTCAACCTGAATTTCATATTCGTCATCGCGCAGCCCGCCAGGGAGCATGATTTTTTTGGTAATGACCGATGCGGAAGGAAGGGCCAGTGCAGCTTCTTTCGCCTTGCTCCCGCTCCGTTTTAGAGCACGCCCGAGCGCCGCGGCGACCACTTCGGGCTTTTCAATCGAACCGTCGGCAATCGCGCCTCGTTCCAGAAACTCGATGGCGTAGCGTTCAAGACGAATCTCGCCTTTCGCTCCCTGCGACAATTCCACGACCTTGACCGAGGACGAACTCAGGTCCACCCCGATCAAAGGAGCGGTTTTGCGACTAAAAAAAGCCGGCATTGG
>JAYUOT010000374.1:0-10918 GCA_043760705.1 Betaproteobacteria bacterium | reverse complement strand
TATTCGCTATTTAAGCGATCCGACGTTTGGAAGTCTGCAACTGGCTTCCGTGACCATCAACCTTTGCGGGTTCTCAATCTTCTTGCTTCTGCCCTATGTGCTCAACGCGCATTTTCAGGCAAGTGCTCTGGATATCGGTCTGGTCCTGGCCGTGTCCCCTTTGGGAGCGGTGACGGTGGGAATATTAGGAGCGCGACTGGGAGCACATTGGCCTGCACGACACTTGCTGCTGGTGGGTTTCATAGCCACTGCGATCGGGCTGTTCTTCGTCGGTTTTTTGATTCCCCTAAAAGCCATGCCGCTCTTGGCCATTCCATTGTTCTGTTGTGGGTTCGGGATAGGTTTGTTTCAGATCGGCTATATGGACGTGACCACGGCGACCTTGCCACCGAGTCAGCGCGGGGTGGCGGGGAGCTTACTTAATGTCACTCGCGTGGTCGGCGGCGTGATCGGTGGTGCCTGTATTACTTGGTTGTTAGACGGTTGGCGTGCTCTCCACACAGGTGCGCAGGCCTTTGCATGGACCTTCGCAACGCTAGGGCTGCTGCTCGGCGTTTTTGCTTGTGGTCTGTTTTTATCGCAGAGGTCATGGCGCAAAGATTGAAACTTCGGAATGATTGCAGGCGGGTAGGGTACTAAGATGAGAAGCTTGCTGCGTCGAGCGCTTGCAGTCATTAAATCCGGGAGGCCCATAGATGAGCGATTTATTTGACCTGAACGGCAAAGTGGCCTTGGTCACTGGAGGTAGCCGAGGTCTGGGTCGGGCCATGGCATTGGCGTTCGCGGCCCAGGGTGCAGAGGTCATTATTGCCTCGCGCAAACTGGATGCTTGCCAAGCCGTGGCCGCCGAGGTTCGAGCTCTGGGCCGTCGAGCCTTGGCGGTAGCGTCGCATGTCGGTCGCTGGGACGCCTGTGACGCGCTGATCGACACGGCCTACCGCGAGTTTGGCCGGGTGGATATCTTGGTGAATAACGCAGGGATGTCGCCGCTTTACGGCAAGCTTTCGGAGGTGACGGAAGAGATGTTCGACAAGGTCGTTGGGCTGAACCTGAAAGGCCCTTTTCGTTTATCGGCGGTGATCGGTGAGCGCATGGCTGAAGGTGCGGGCGGCTCCATCATTAATATCTCTTCGATCGCCGCGGCCAATCCAGCCCCAAAGTCCGAACCCTATGGCGCTGCCAAAGCGGGTCTCAATAATCTGACGCGCTCCTTCGCCTTTGCTTTTGGCCCCAAGGTGCGTGTGAATAGCATCATGGCGGGTCCGTTTCTCACCGATATTTCGAGAGCCTGGGATCTGGAGGCCTTCCAGAGGCGTGCTGAAACCACGATGGCGCTCAAGCGTGGCGGGCAGGCCGATGAAGTCGTCGGGGCGGCTTTGTATTTTGCTAGCGCGGCCTCCTCATTTACAACCGGTGCAATTTTGCGTGTGGACGGTGGAACCTGATGGAGGAGAAAGCTATGGCGAGGCTGAGTCAACTATCCCGTTCGGTCGCGGGCAAGGTGGTGCTTGTGACCGGTGCTGCCAGCGGCATGGGGCGTGCTACCGCACACTTGTTCGCCGACGAAGGGGCGCGCGTTGCGGTGACCGACATGACACCCGTGGATGCCGTGGTTGCGGAAATTATCGCGGCGGGAAGTCACGCGAAAGGTTGGCTACTGGACGTATCAAGTCGTGAAGACATCGATCGGGTGGTCGCAGACATTGCGGCTCATTTCGGGGGGATTGATATCTTGATCAATAATGCCGGCATCTCGATGCATGGCCCGGTCGATTCCGAGGACTTCGAGTTGCGATGGGCCAAGAGTCTTGATGTTTTGCTTACTGCACAGGTGCGCATGATTCGTGCGGCCCTGCCTCACTTGCGCAAGGCCAAAGACGCGAGAATCATCAATATTGCTTCGACCGAAGCCTTGGGTGCGACCCGCTTTATCAGCCCCTATACTGCGGCCAAAACCGGCGTGATCGGACTCACTCGCTCAATGGCCGTAGAGTTCGGTCCCGAGGGCATCACGGTGAATTGTATTTGCCCGGGGCCGATCAACACGGGCATGACCCAGCGCATCGCACCCGAGCAAAAAGCAGAGTTTGCGCGACGGCGAACCGCTCTTCGCCGATACGCTGAGCCGGAGGAGGTCGCCCAGATGACCTTATCGCTTTGTCTGCCTGCGGCAGGGTTTGTGACGGGCGCGGTGTTGCCCGTAGATGGTGGTTTGACGATTCGCAATGCCTAGGGAAGCGCGGATTTAATCGCGCGGCGCTTGGCTCCTTGAATCGGGCGGTCTACTTCGTTGAATTTTTAGCCAATAGCAAGTGCTATTGGCCGCAAAATCCGCCTTGTAGCCCATCCCAATTCAGGGGCCAAGCATCCACGCGATTAAATCCGCGCTTCCCTAGCCTTGAGCCACTGGCCAGACCCTGACTCGCAAGTCACTTTGT
Organism: Betaproteobacteria bacterium; assembly: GCA_043760705.1. GTDB lineage: Bacteria > Pseudomonadota > Gammaproteobacteria > Burkholderiales > Burkholderiaceae_E > JAPOKJ01. The sequence continues at coordinate 8,480 of JAYUOT010000374.1, read as the reverse complement.
TCTAGGAGCCTGGACGGCAGAAGGCGTGCCAGCGAGACTGGTGCCGATTCTTTCTGCATGTAGCCTCGGGTCATGGCCCACTGGTACGGCCAGAAATCACCTAATCTCAATGGTCCCTAGTCGCAAGGACCCCTGGTGTCAACGCTTCTTGGTTTCAACAATTCTCTTCAATATTTCTCTGCCTCAACACTTCTAGTTCAGCTTTGCACCGGAGGCGCGAACGGCAGGCTCAAATTCTTTGACCTGTTTTTGCACAAAATCGGTAAATGCAGCGGGGCTCATCCTATTAACAGTAAAGCCCAACTCTTCCAATCTACTAGCCACCTTGGGGTCCGAAAGCGTTTCGTTCAGTGCCGCGTTGATGCGACTGACAATGACAGCGGGTGTACCCGCCGGTGCCGACAAACCAACAAAGTTTTCGGCCACCAACTTGCCATACCCAAGCTCAACAACGGACGGCACGGTGGGCGCAATCTTGGCGCGCGTAGGGCTGGTAACCGCGAGCACCTTAAGACGGCCAGCCCTGGCAAGCTCCCAGACTTCTGGGTGGGTATTGACACCCACTAGAATGTGGCCGCCCATCAAATCTTGAAACATCGGTGCCGAGCCCTTGTAGGGCACGTGATCCATCTGCAAGCCCAGCTCGGCTTTGAACATTTCGCCAACAATATGCCCGATGGACCCTCCACCCCCAGAGCCATAAGCTACCGCCTTGCCTTGGGCTTTTACCCACGACACATAATGGGCCATGTTTTCAGCGGGCACGCTTGGAGATACAAAAAACGCATTTGCGTCAGTTCCAACCATGCCAACATGGGCAAAATCTTTAATGGGATCGTAGGGTGGGGTGTCAAACAACAAAGGCGCGATGGATATTGGTGCGCTGTTGGAAACAAAGAGGGTGTGGCCATCGCTTGCCGTAATGACCGCTTTGGCGCCGATGGTCGTGCCGCCACCAGCGCGGTTTTCCACGACGACCGACTGTTTGAGCTTGTCGGTAAGTCCTGGCGCAATAAGCCGTGCGACAAGATCACTCGCGCCACCAGGCGGAAAAGGAACGATCAACTTGACCGTTGTTTTCGGCCATTCCTGAGCCTGAGCTGGCACTGTTAAGGTGCTAATGCAAGCGAACACCCCCAGCGAGATCAATAAACCATCAAAAAACGCCTGATATCGCCTCATTCAATCTCTTCTAAAAAAATTTAGCCATGACAAGCTTGAGGTTATGATGTTTGCATAGGTCGCGCCAAGTCGTAGATTCGGCTTGAGGCCTGTGGCAAATACTGATCGGTGTAAATTTTCTCAGGCTTCGGACGGAAGGAACATTGCTTTGCAGAGGCGATCAGTTGAATCGATTGCACAAGCCTCGCCGGGTCCATCGACCCAATACCCTGCGTCGCGCTTTCGGGATGGGCCATTTCCAGCGCCAAGGTACCCATTAAGCGGGACCGGTTTGCGGCCAAATCAATCGTTGGATCGCGGCGGTGAACCGCTTGAAGCGCCGCTTCGGGATCGTCAATACAGGCTCTTAAGCCCCGATTGACTGCTTTAACCAAGCCGACGACGGCCTGCGGGTGAGCTTGCTCGAATGATGAACTGACCATGACGCCTAGCCCATAGAGTTCCGGCAAAACATGGCGGTACTCGATGAAGGAAAGCGCCTGATCTGCGTTGATATTGGCTTCTATTGCGGCCGCTTTTAAGGTATTGACAAAGCCAAACACTGCGGCCCATCGGCGCTGAACCAGCATGTCCTGCAACATCTTGGGGTGGGGGTCACTACAAAGCTCGATCTCGAAATCATCTGCTCTGAGCCCCAGCCGGAGTGCAAGCTCAGGAAGCATTTTTAGTGCGGCATCCTCGGGGTGCGAAGCCATCTTGCAAGCCATTAATTGATCCAGCGCTTGGACTTTGTTCTCGCTAGGACAAGCAATGGTGTAAGGCGAGGCGTTATGGATGGCGTACACGACACGGGCGGGGCACTGCCCAGTAAGCGCCTGGTGTTCGATTAAGGCGTTGATATCACCATAGCCAGCATCTAAGCTTAACGACGCCTCGGCTATGCGAGAGACTACATTGGCTGCCGTATCGCCTGGAACAAATTCAAGTTCAAGCCCTTCGTCTCGAAAAAGTCCGAGATCATCCGCTAGGGAAGCGCAGATTTAATCGCGCGGCTCCTGACTCCTTGAGTCGGGTGGTCTACTTCGTTGAATTTTTTGCCAATAGCAAGTGCTATTGGCTGCAAAAACCGCCTTGTAGCCCATCCCGATTCAAGGGCCAGGCTTCCACGCGATTAAATCTGCGCTTCCCTAGAAAAAACCAGGCTTGCGGGCCGGAGTAGAACGTGTTGAGTGCAAAGCGAATCTGCATGATTGGGTGACGTTAGCACATTTTCTGAGTTCGCACGCTTCACGCCTGACCTGAACCTGAATGCTCTAAGCCCCGCCTCTGAAGCATGAATAGCCCCAAGCCGTCATTTTAAAGGGCGGGTGGACGTGCTGACGAGGGTCTGCGATACCAAAGCGGTAACTGACGACGTCCAGGAAACTGATGTCGAGTGATTGCCCCGTACCGGGCGATTCACTTGGCTTGGCTTGGCGCCGATAAAAATCACCCACTTTAAACTGGGGTTCGTAGTAGCCCCGTTGGAATACTCCGTCGAGCGCTGAGTCGCTGAAAAGGCCGCGCTCATTGATGAGGCCCTCGGCAATCAATTCGCGCGGCTCCATTGCCCGAAAAAGGCGAACCCGTAGGCCCTTGGCAATTAGGCCTTTCGATACATCAACTAGATGGATAGAAATCCCAGGCATTGAATGGCTCCTCATCGCTTGAAACCTTGAGAATTCTACAGGGTCATGGACCGTTTTCCCGTCCGCTACGGTATTTTTTGGCTCGAACAGCTTTCGATGGTGACAGGATCCCTAAGCGAGACGGCACGACCCATGAGGTGAAGTCACCCTTAGCGTTTATGCGGCGCCTTGCCGCGTGGGCGCCGCGACCGAGGCTGCATCTGATTCGGATGTTTTATCTTGACCTAGAGATCAAGCTCGGTGACGACCGGGGTGTGGTCCGAGGGTTTCTCCAATTTGCGCGGCGCCTTGTCGATGTGGCTCGCTCTTAGAGTGTCGCGTAGCCTCGTGTCGACCAGGATATGATCAATCCGTAATCCCGAGTTTTTGCGAAAACCAAGCTCTCGATAGTCCCACCAAGTGAAACTTTTAGGGGCTTGGTCAAAGGCACGAAAACTGTCAATGAAGCCAAGATCGATTAACTCGCGAAAGCGTGCGCGCTCCGGCGGAGAGCAAAGGATTTGACCCTCCCACTTGGCTGGATCATGGGTGTCAATCGGCTCCGGAGCAATGTTGAAATCGCCGGCCAACACAAGCGGTTTGGACTCTGGCTGTCCTTTGAGCTGTTTCATGTATTGAATCAAACCGTCTATCCAGGCCAGCTTGTAGAGATACTTGTCCGAGTCCAGAGACTGCCCATTGGGAAAGTAGGCACTGAGAAAATCAAAACATTCGAAGCGAGTGCGGATGAGTCTTTTTTGTTCGTCCGGGAAAAAGGGATTGCCCATCTCGATCGAGTGCGCCGCCCCAAGCGTATCCATGCGGCTCAAAATAGCGACACCGTTATAGGTTGGCTGACCCACGAAATAGCAGTGGTAGCCGATCGCCTCGAGCTCAGCTTTTGGAAACTTATCGTCGACGAGCTTGAGCTCTTGCAGCGCTAGTAAATCAACCTGAGTGGCACTCAACCAATCGCCAACGTGCGCGATCCGAACCCGTAGAGAGTTCACATTCCAGGTGGCAATTTTCATAAGGGATCCCGTGCGTCAAGCGCACCATGATACCTACTTAAAAGCGAAGGTTGGCGTTGGCATTGGCGTCCACCATCACGGGTTGAGACGGTGCGGGTACTTTGCCTTTTGGATTCGGCTTGGCCTCCCTCTCGGCCTTCACCTGATCACTCGCCAGGGGTTTGGTCAGCGTGTCAGCGTTAGCCTGCTTGAAGTTCTTGGGCAGTACAGAGGACTTCGGATAGCCCGCCGCATCGAGGAGATTGCTCCATGAACCCGCCTCAAAGCCAACCGTTTTTTCCTTGCCTACCGTCACCGCTGGCACCGTGCCCTCGGACGAAATGTTGGCCTTAAAAGCCTTGACATCTTCGGCTGTTTTGACGAGTCGTTCGCTAAACGGGATGCCTCGTTTGTTCAGGTACTCCCGTCCTTCCTTGCACGGGCCACAATCGCCCAAGCCTGCGTTTCCAGTATAAAGGACCACTGGAAATCGGGTCGAGGCCTGTTTTAAGGCGTACGGCAGGCCGGAGCCGTCGGCCTCAGCTTCCGCTTGAGGCGGTACATCACCGCTTGGGGTCTTGAGCATCTTGACCGTGTGGGCCGGAGGGCGATCACCATAGCCTAAGGTGCCGTCCGGGTTTTGCCATTTGAACTGAGCGAACGATGCCCCGGAAAACAGGATTCCACAGGAGAGGACAATTAAACCAAACGATCGAGATGGGCTAGACACTTCAAGACTCCAGGAAGACTTCTTCAGTCATTCCATTATGACGAAGCAGAGCATCCATACTGGGATCCCTTCCTCTGAACGCGCGGAAAGAGTCGATAGCCGGTCGACTGCCGCCCATGGCGAGAATTTCATTCAGAAAGCGCCGACCGGTTGCGGCTAGCTCTTGCTCTGAATTGGGTTGGGACTGAGCTTCCTCGAACGCCGCATAGGCATCCGCCGACAAAACTTCTGCCCACTTGTAACTGTAATAACCGGCCGCATAACCACCGGCGAAAATATGGGAAAAGCTATTTTGCATGCGATTCTCGGGCGGCGTCGCCGTGACGGACACTTCAGAGCGAACCTCGTCAATGACCCGTTGAACGGCCTGGCCGTGTTCACTTTCCAAGCCATTCTTGGGAGCGTCTGCAAACAAAGCTTCGCTATGCAAGCGCATATCCAGCAAAGAGAACTCCACCTGACGCAGGGTTTGTAAGCCGCTCTGGAAATTCTTGGCGGCAATCATTTTGTCGAATAATTCTCGGGGCAGGGCGTGAGCAGAGTCAATGTGAGCCGTCATGTTTTGCAAGATATCCCATTCCCAACAAAAGTTTTCCATGAATTGACTGGGCAGCTCCACGGCATCCCATTCCACGCCTGAGATGCCGGCCACACTCAGTTCATCGATGCCGGTCAGCATGTGGTGTAAGCCATGACCGAATTCATGAAACAAGGTAATCACTTCATCATGGGTCAATAGTGCTGGCCTGCCCGGGCCCGGACTCATAAAGTTGCAGACCAGATAGGCGACTGGAGTTTGCAGTTTCTGGGGCAAGGCGCGCCGTCCTCGGCAATCATTCATCCAGGCGCCAGCCCGTTTGTTGGAGCGTGCAAAAAGATCGAGATAAAACTGGCCGACCAACTGCCCATGACTTTTTTCGATCTTGAAAAACTGTACGCTCGGATCCCATGTACTGGTTTGATCCGCACTGATCTTGACGCTATAAAGCTTTTCAATCAAGCCGAAGAGTCCAGCTAAAACCTTGGGCAATTGAAAGTACTGCTTGACCTCTTCGTCAGAGAAGGAATAACGCACTTCTTTAAGCTTCTCAGACACATAGGTGCGGTCACTTGCCTCGACGCTGAGCATGCCCAGTTTCTCACGCGCAAACTGCTCGAGGGCAGCGACATCTTTGAGGGCAAAGGGCTTGGCTCGTCGCGCGAGATCACGCAAGAAATCGGTCACCTGCTGAGGGGTTTCCGCCATTTTAGGGACCAAGGAAACATCCGCGAAGCTCGCGTAACCCAGCAATCCGGACTCTTCCTGACGAAGACGCAGGAGTGCATCGATGACGCTGGTGTTGTCGAGTTTTTTTCTGCCTTCAAAATCGCTGGGTGCCAGCGCATTCATCGACGCTTTGGTGGAGTAGGCACGCGCCATTTCGTGACGCAAGCGTGGCGACTGGGCATACTTCACAACGGGCAAATACGAAGGGAATTGCAAGGAAAAGCGATATCCCTCTTGACCTTTTTCCTTGGCGGATTCGGCGGCGGCTTCAATGACATCGACAGGTAGCCCGGCAAGCTCTAGTGGGTCGCTTACGAGCAACTCATAAGCATTGGTGGCGTCCAAGGCGTTCTCGGAAAAACTCTGTGCCAATACTGCGTGTTCTTCTTGAATCTTGGCGAAGCGCTCTCGCTTGACCTGGGGCAGGGCCGCGCCCGCCAACTTAAAGCTGCGCAGCGCATTGTCGATGACTCGTTTGCGCGCGGGCGAAAGTACGGCGTAGGCACTGGAGTCACGAAAACTTTGATAGCGCAGATAGAGGCCCTGATGTTGTCCGAGCATCGTCCAGAACTGCGACATGCGCTGCAAGTTGCCGCTATAGGCTTCACGCATTTCGGGACTGTCGGCGACCGAGTTGAGGTGGCCAATCGCCCCCCAAGCTCGTCCCAGGTGCTCAATGGGACTTTCCAGGGCCTCAATGAGGTTGTCCCAAGTGGGCGTTGCTGGGTCGGCCGCCACTTGATCGACCGCCGCTTGTGCCATGGCCAGTAGTTGATCCAGGGCCGGTGTGGCATGGGCTGGGGTAATCGCGTCGAAACGGGGAAGGTCCGAAAAATCAAGAAGTGGATTGCTCATCAGTTGAGGGTGCATGTCGGTTCGGTTTTGAGTGGAGGGCATGATTGCTTGAGGCGTTGCGGCTTCGGTTATTGGGGTTTTATTGAATGGACTGACGATAATGGACTAATAACAATGACGGTCCTGTTCTGGACGGGGCTGCGGCGTCGCTAATAGCCCTCAGGGGTCTAACTTGGGGCGCGCTGTGCCGATTCAAGAGTGTTCACCAGCAGCATAGCGCGAGTCATGGGGCCGACACCACCAGGCACTGGCGTAATCCATGCGGCCTTCTGGCTTGCGCTTTCAAAATCGACGTCGCCACACAGCTTGCCATGTTCATCGCGATTCATGCCCACATCGATCACGACGCAGCCTTCTTTAATCATGTCGCCCGTGATCATCTTCGCCCGACCCACCGCCACGACGAGAACGTCGGCTCGACGTGTATGCGCAGTGAGGTCTTTCGTCTTGGAGTTGCAAATCGTGACGGTTGCTCCCGCTTGCAAGAGCATCAAAGCCTGGGGCTTGCCCACGATATTGCTGGCTCCGATCACGACCGCCTCCGCACCGCGTAGCACAATGCCCGCTTTTTCTAAAAGCTTCATGACGCCATAGGGGGTACAAGGCCTGAATAATGGATGTCCCGTCATTAATGAACCGGCATTGACCACATGAAAACCGTCCACGTCCTTGGCCGGGTTGAGGGTCTCTAAGACCCTCCGGGTGTCGATCGTGGCGGGAAGGGGAAGCTGTACCAAAATACCGTCGACCTTTGGGTCTTGGTTCAGCTGGTTGATTAGGGCGAGAAGCTCCGCCTGGGGGCTGCTCTCAGGCAGGCGAAGCAGGGAGGATACAAAACCAACTTCCTGGCAGTCGAACACTTTGTGCTTGACGTAGACTTCAGAAGCCGAGTTGTTGCCGACCAAGATGACCGCCAGACCTGGTCTGCGGCCGATTTTACGTAACACTTCGTCAGCGGCCTGCTTACATTGCAAGCGAATTTCTTTCGCGAGGGCGGCGCCATCCAGGAGTTTACTCATGCTCAACTTTACAGAGATTTAAAAACGGGTTATTATCTCAGGCTCCTTAGGTTTGTCACTAAAACCGATGTCGCGGTAAGACTAATTGTTTTAGGCTGCACTCGAAATTTGTTTAGGTTATGAAATTAAGGACGTATCTGAATTTGGAGATACATTGTGGGGGTATAGCTCAGCTGGGAGAGCGCTTGCATGGCATGCAAGAGGTCAGCGGTTCGATCCCGCTTATCTCCACCAAAATGGCATCATAAAGCCCTTTAGTCCCCATCGTCTAGAGGCCTAGGACACCGCCCTTTCACGGCGGTAACACGAGTTCGAATCTCGTTGGGGACGCCACTTAAAACAGTGAGTTAGCGTAATTCTGTATAACTTGGTATCACTGTATATCACATGGTTTAGCAAGTATTTTAGACTAGATTAGACTAGGCTTATAACTTTCTGACTGCACGCAAGCCTGAATTTCCACGCACGAAAGCAATTCACGCATTCTGTACCGACCGACATAGCCAAAAAGCTAGGTCAATAGTCGGCAAAAAAGCCGGGGAAGTGGCTGACGAAATGATGCAGAGTGCAACAGAATTGTTGCGTGAACATCTTGCCAACATCATCGAAAAACATTTCTCCTGCCGAATTCATTTTGGGGTACGTTGCGCTGTTTAGCCGCCCTTGGGGGATGCAACAAGCAACTTGGCATGCGCGGATCAAGGCCGTACTTCCTGTAGTGTTGGTCGGTTTACTTGTGATCGTACTCTGCGATTGTTTTTTAGATCAACTGCTGTCGGCCATGACTTTTGTCGGTGTGTGTTTCGCTGC
>JAYUOT010000373.1:0-10942 GCA_043760705.1 Betaproteobacteria bacterium | reverse complement strand
CCACCAAACTTAGTACCGCGTAGGCGAGGGCGATCCCTAGCAGCAAGCCAAGCGTGCTGCCCGCAAAGCCCACCGCCAAGCCTTGACTCAGGACGATTTTTCGACCCAGGCTTTGCGGAGCGCCGAGGATCCCGAGGAGAGCCTGTTGTTTGGCCTGACGGCGAACCGACAAAGACATTGTCGCGTAGACCATGAAGGCGCCGCTGACCAGGGCCACCAAGGCCAAAACATTCAGATTGACTCGGTAAGCGCGTGAAAGGTTGCTCATGCGCTGCACCGAGTCGCTTGGCTCCAATGCAATCCAGGCAGGAAAGCGCTGCATTAAGCGTTCTTTAAACCTGCCGGTCGAGACCCCACTCCGTAGTTTTAAATCGACCCGACTTACATAGCCTAGCCATCCGTCTTGCTTGAGTAGGGTTTGCAGGTTGGCAATATCCATCGCCGCCAACAGCTTGCGATCCTGGTTGGGTGAGAAAACCCCAGCGATCCTAAGACCTTGCCCGTGCAAGTTGATCGTGTCGCCGACTTTTTTGTTCAGAGCGTTTGAGGTCTGAGTGCTTATGTAAATAGAGTCTTCACGAAACATTTCGCCCAAGCCTGTCCTTGGCAAGAGCCTGGGCTGCATCGCACCCGCTCTAAAAAAATCCAGGCCGAGCACTTTTAGCTTCGTGACCGGTGCGAGGGCCATGGCTTTGTCTTCAGACGGGGTCGGCAGGCCTTCCATCAAGGGTAAATCAATTTCAATGACGGGACTGGCCTCCTCCACTTCGTGATTGAGCATCATTTGCACGAAGGCCTCTTCGGGAAGCCGTCCCAGCCGTGCTTTCAGTTGAAGATTCGCCTCCCCATTGACCGTGCTCATCGCACCCGAAAACTCGTCCAAGGCTGAGCGATTGATGAGATGAATGGCCAGCGCGAGGGCGACGCCGATCGCTATCGAGACGGTGGCAGCGAGAAAGCGTCCCCATTGGGAGCGGATCACGCCCCAGCCCAGATAGATTAGAAGAGTATTCATTGAAGGCCGGTGGTGGTGAGTTTGAGCACTCGTTGGCAGCGTGCCGCGGCAGCATCGGAATGGGTGACCATTAATAAACTGCTGCCTTGCTCCCAACATGCGGCGAACATCAGGTCTAAGGCCAGGCGAGCCGTTTCAGTGTCCAGATTGCCAGTGGGCTCGTCGGCGAGTACCAAGGTTGGCCGATGCACGAGGGCGCGCGCGAGCGCCACTCTTTGTTGCTCACCCCCAGAAAGTTGCGCGGGCATGGCCTTGAAGTGATCGGTCAATCCGAGCTCGGCCAATAGGGTTTCACTACGCTGTTTCGCCTGGTGTGCGGGAACACGGTTGAGTAGCAAGGGGAGCGCTACATTTTGGGTGGCATTCAGGTGGGGCAAAAGATGAAAGGCCTGAAAAACGAAACCAATATGCTCTCGCCGCAACTTTGCGCAATCGTCGGTGACCAAGCCCTGTATGGCTCGGCCGGCGATTTCAATTTCACCGGCACTGGGCCGATCCAATCCGGCAATCAAATTGAGCAAGGTTGATTTACCCGAGCCCGATTCACCGATGAGGGCAACACTCTCTCCCCTGGACATTTCCAAACTGAGGTTTTGGAACAGTACTCGTGGCCCGAAAGTTTTGGATAACTGTGTAATTTTCAGGGAAAACATGATTTTTCAGCGACTTTTGTAGGGTTTTCCCAGCTTGAAACGACAGACGCAATGGGGAATGACCAGGACCCATGCGGTGGGCCCGATTTTTGGGGCAGGGCCAAAGCATCTCTCAGGCCGAAGGCGCTATCATACAAAGCAAATAGGAAGTGGGATGAAACGAGAAGAAATGTCCGTAGAACAATCGCTTGTGGCTAAGCAGGCGCTGTCGATGCACCAGGAAATTCAAGAGAGTCTGCTTGGCCCTCATGCAAGCATCGCTCCGAAATTTTTTTATGATGAGCTTGGGTCCAGCCTTTTTACCTCAATCTGTCGTTTGCAGGAGTATTACCCGACTCGCACTGAGGCGGCTATTTTTGCGGCCCAGGCAGCCTCCATTGCCGCGAGCATTCGTTCCAACACCGGGGCGATTGAATCGTTGATTGATCTGGGCGCGGGTGATTGCCAGAAAGCGGCAAGTTTATTCAGGCCCTTCAAGCCCAAGCATTATTTCGCAGTGGACGTGTCCGAAAATTTTGTGACCGACGCTGTGCGCAAGCTCGCTGCAGAATATCCCGGCATTCGCATGCAGGCTCTTGGGCGAGATCTTGCACAGCACTGGGAGCTTCCTGAGTCTTGCCCGAAGGCCGGGCGCTTGTTTTTTTACCCGGGCTCGAGTATTGGCAATTTTGCGCCCGCAGATGCCGTCGGTTTTTTGAAGCGACTGATCGAAGCTTGTTCTGAGCCTTGCTCCCTGCTCATTGGTATTGATTTGGTCAAGCCGACCGAAATCCTGGAGCCTGCTTACGACGACGCGCTTGGCATTACAGGTGCCTTCAACCTCAACGTGCTGAACCATGTCAATCGACTCATTAATGCTGATTTTGATGTGAGAGACTGGCGTCACGTTGCCTTCTTCAACCGACCCGCTTCCCGTATTGAGATGCATTTGGAGGCAAGGCGCACTGTCGATGTCGCATGGCCGACTGGGGCAAGGCGCTTCGTCGCCGGGGATCGAATTCAAACCGAGTATTCCTACAAATATGAAGAAGCCGGTTTTCGTGATCTTCTGGCGCAAGCAGGCTTTCGAACGGAGCAGTGCTGGACCGATGAGAAGCGCTGGTTTGGCGTATTCTTGGCCACGAGTGTTGATTGATCGGCACAACGATGGTATAGGCCGGTGATCGGCGGGTTGGCCGTCAACGATGGGTTAAGGCATGAGTTCGGACACTAAGGCATTGACGGCCCGTTTCTCGCGCGCAGGATCGAACAGTTTGGATCGCGTTTCGCATTGCGCTTGCAGTGTCCTGAGAAATTGAGGCTCATCCCTGCATTGGATGATCAGTTTGGCGAGTTCAATTTCATTGCCCACGTCGAAATAGCCTAGGTAGTCTTGCCCGAGCATGCCGACCGACCCAGAAATTCGTGAGGCAAGGACGGGAACTCCCGACCTGACCGCCTCGATGAGTACATTGGCGCCGCCTTCCATGATGGAGGGTAAAAGCAAGGCGTCACAGTGCTTGATGATCTGCCTGGTTTTGGCGTTAGACAGGTTCCCCTTTAACTGCACCTCAGGCAGGACGTTTGCGAGTTGGCGAAACGAGTCCCCGAGCGCCTCGTCTTTGTCCGAGCCAATATGAATCAGACGGGTTGGCTTGGGCACCCCCGATCTAGGAAGGACGCGCAGACACTGAATCGCGCGTAGGGCGGTCATTGGATCTTTCTCGGCCCGAATATGTCCGACGAGAGCGAGATCAAAGAATTTTTTCTTGGAGCGGCTGATGGCGTCGCCAAAAGGTTTAAGTCGCCGCGCGGACTGAAAAATAACACTGGTTTTAGATCGAAAACGGGCGGGAAGATCTTGAACACCTTGGTCATGCAAGACGACCAGCCGATCCGCCAGCTCCAACGAGCGCTGCGCCTGCGAGTCGCTATGGATATCACGGTACAGATCAGTACCCGTCAGCACCAAAATGATGGGCCGACCCGTTTGAGAAAATGCCTCGATCGAGGATGCAGAGCGGCGTGCATGCAAGGCAATCATCATGGTCTGCGACCGAGTAGCATACTGACCGGGGTCCCACTGCTTGGCCGTGACCACCTCGAATCGTTCGCAAAGAAATTTTGTCCAACGATAGGCGGTTTGCCAATTGCCATTATTGGCTTGTGCAAGGGCAGGGGTGATCAGATAAATGGAGGGCATGATGAAATCAGTTCAGGCGCCTTGGGTTTTTACGGAATGCGACAATGCTTAGTATAGGCTGTAAAGGGGGCTGTAAAGGGGGCTGTAAAGGAGGCTGTAAAGGAGGCTGTACCAGGGTTCGCATGAGTAGCGCGTGGTTCTTGTGGGTCGTCGTTGAAAGTGTTGAGGTTTTTAATTGAGGCAATCTGATCGGAAGCAACTGGCTGCGGCGTTAAAGTCCACCCGCGTTCGTACTTTGGCGGTGTTTGACCAGTTGCGACCCGATCAACTGGCCGTGCCTTATTCCACGATTGTCAATCTACCGTTATGGGAGATCGGGCACTTGGCTTGGTTCCAGGAGTACTGGTGCTTGCGGCAAGCGGATCGGCCGACAGACTATTTGCCCATGCGCGACTCTCTCCTGGCGGGGGCGGATGGTCTCTTTGATTCGAATAAGATCGCGCACGCTGATCGATGGGCCCTGGCCTTGCCCTCCATCACGCAAACCAGGGCCTACCTGGACCATACGCTAGAAGCGAATTTGGAGAAACTTGCGACGCTGCCTGATCGTGATGAGGCGCTCTATTTTCACCGGCTGTGTTTGTTCCATGAGTATATGCATGTCGAGGCCCTGATCTACACTTTCCAAACCCTAGGATATCCGCTTCGAGGTCTCCGGCAGAATCTCAATCTTCCTCGCGAGCAAGCGCAAATGCGTTGCTTCGAGTCAGCGTCCATTGTGATGGGCTCGATGCCGGGTTGCGGATTTGCATTCGACAATGAGAAACACGGCCATCGACAAACTATTGCCGCTTATGAAATCGCCTCCCAAACGGTGAGTGTCGGAGAGTTCGCCCAGTTTGTTGAGAGCACTGGACACAGCCTGCCTCGTCATTGGCGGCGCGGCCGAAGGGGACTTGAGCACCATCGCTTTGGCACCTGGTTGCCGCTGCCAAGGGGTGAAGCCATGTCGAATGTCAGCGCGCGTGAGGCCGAAGCCTACTGCGAATGGGCGGGCAGACGCCTGCCGACTGAGGCCGAGTGGCAATACGCGGCCGAACATTGGCCAGAGTTTCACTGGGGGCAACAGGTTTGGGAATGGACCGCGAGCGTATTTCAGCCGTTCCCAGGCTTCTCGGCCGATCCCTACAGAGAGTATTCGGAGCCCTGGTTTGGAGACCATCGTGTTGTGAAGGGGGGCTCCTTTGCAACCGATCCCGGCATGGTGAGCACCAAGTTCCGTAACTTTTATCAGCCGCAGCGCGACGACCCGTTTATCGGGTTTCGCGTTTGCTCAGTTTGACGTTTTTCGAGGGCCTCGTTTTTCGACGGCCTCGTTCCCCGGCTGCCTCGTTACCCGGCTGCCTGAGGCTCGCTTGCGTCAGCTTACTTGTTCCGGTTAACGTGTCTCGCCTGACGTATCTCGCCTGACTTATATCAAATTGCTTGCGTCAAATTGCTTGCGTTAAATTGCGCTCGCGGCAAGCTTGGCCGGCCCACGCTGAGGCCCTTACATGCCACCGACCACGTGACTAAAACCACCGTCGACATATACAATCTCGGCCGACATGCCCGCCGCAAGGGGCGAGAGCAGGAAGGCCGCGACATTGCCGACATCTTCCGTGCTGACATTGCGTCGGATCGGGGAATGGGTTTCAACAAATTCGAGAATTTTAGAAAATCCTTTAATGCCGCTTGCTGCCAAGGTCTTGATCGGGCCGGCCGAGATACCGTTCACGCGAACACCTTTAGGTCCTAAGCTGGCCGCAAGATATCGCACACTGGCCTCCAACGATGCCTTGGCCAAGCCCATGGTGTTGTAGTTGGGGACCACCTTATTGGCACCGAGATAGGTGAGGGTGATCATGCTCCCTTTGCGCGGCTCCATGAAAGCTGCGGCCTGTTTGGCTAATGCCACAAAGCTATAGGATGAAATGTCATGAGCGATCCGAAACGCTTCGCGACTTGCGCCTTCCAGAAAATCTCCCGAAATGGCTTCTTTGGGGGCGAAGGCGAGGGCGTGAACCAAACCGTCAAAGCTGTCCCAATGGGGCTTGAGCGCCTCGAAAAGCGCGCTGATTTGGCTGTCCTCAGCGACATCGCAGGGGAAGACCAAGCTCGTGCCAAACTCGGCGGCCATATCTTTGACACGTTGCTCGAATCGTTCGTTTTGGTAAGTGAAGGCCAGCTCGGCACCTTGCTCTTTACACGCCTTGGCGATGCCATAGGCGATTGATCGAGTCGACAAAAGCCCCAAAATCAGGACCCGTTTTCCGGTTAAGAAACCCATTGCAAAATGCTCCGCTACAATCCAATCCATGATTGTCGCACGAGCTTTTTATTTTGACCCTTGGCCCAAACTTTGCGGCCGTTTCGCGTGGGTGACGTTCGTGATGGCGTTCGCCTTGGCGTTTGCGTCTGGCGATGCGCCCGCGGCTCATGCCTTGGCTTGGGGGGGGGAACCCAAGTATCCCGAAGGGTTTTCGCACTTTAGCTATGCCAACCCAAAGGCTCCGCGCGGCGGTTCGGTCAATCTCGATGGCTTTGGGTCTTTTGACAAGCTCAACCCATTTACCCTAAAAGGCATAGCGGCGGATAGTGCCTTGCAACTCATGTTTGAAACCCTAGCTGAGGCTAGCGACGATGAGCCCTTAGCCATGTACGGGTTATTGGCAAAGGATATGGAGTTTGCCAAGGATGAGCTCTCGATCACCTTTAAGCTCAATCCGAAGGCGCGTTTTTCAAACGGCGATCCAGTGCTTGCGGATGATGTAAAACACTCCTTCGACACTTTGCTCGGCAAGGGCGCTCACCCTCGTTTTAAACAGTTCTTCGCGGATGTTGCAAAGGCCGTCGTTCTTGATTCAAGCACGATTCGTTTTGAGTTCAAGCGTCGTAATCATGAACTGCACATGATTATTGGCATGCAAATGCCGGTGTTTTCGCGCAAATGGGGCCTCGACAGCACCGGGAAGCCGAAGCCCTTTGATCAAGTGGTACAAGACCCACCCATTGCCAGCGGCCCCTATTTAATCTCGAAAACCGATTGGGGAAAGAGCATCTCCTACAAGCGCGACATCAATTATTGGGGAAGGGATTTATCCATCCGGCAGGGGGTCTATAACTTTGACCTGATTAATGTTCGCTACTTTAAGGACGAGACCTCGCGATTAGAAGGCTTCAAGGCGGGGGAGTTTGATTGGGTTGCAGAAAACTCGGCCAAGAACTGGGCTCGGGGTCATACGGGTCGCAGGTATGGCCAAGAAATTGCAAAGATCGAGTTCAAACACTCGAATGCAGCGGGGATGCAAGGCTTTGTCTTGAATACACGTCGCCCTCAGTTTGCCGACGTACGAGTCAGGCAAGCCTTGGGGCTAGCTTTTGACTTCGAGTGGATGAATCGACAAGTGTTTTTCGGTCAATACATCCGTAGCCCGAGCTATTTTACTAATAGTGACATGCAAGCCCTTGGACTTCCTTCAGCGGATGAGATGCAGGTATTAGAGCCGATTCGGGACAAATTGCCGAAAGAGATTTTTAGCGAAGCGATTACCCCAGCCGTCATGGATAAGCCGACCAGTTTGCGAGAAAATCTCAGAAAGGCGCGTACCCTATTCGAAGCGGCCGGATGGAAAGTCGCAGGCGATGGAAAGTTGCGAAATGAAAAGGGCGAGGCTTTCAGTTTTGAAGTCTTAAGTTACTCCAAAGGACTGGAACGAATCGCCGTACCTTGGGTGCGAAATCTTGAAAAGCTGGGAGTCGATGCGCGCATGCGAGTGACCGATCCCGCCTTGTATCAGAAAAGAGGTGATGAGTTCGATTTTGATGTGCTGGTCAACTCTTATCCCTCCAATCAGACCCCGGGTAATGAATTAATGGAAAGGTTTTCCTCGAAAGCTTCCAAAGAAAAAGGCTCGGACAACCTAGCCGGCGTGGAAAGCGAAGTGGTCGATCAACTGATCGCAAAGCTGCTTCAGGCCCGCTCGCGCGAGGAGTTAGTGACCTACGCTCGAGTATTGGATCGAATCCTTCGTGCGGGGTATTACCTTGTGCCACATTTTCATAGCGCCTCACACCGGGTCGCTTATTGGAAAAAGCTGAAACATCCCGAGACCTTGCCTCTCTATTACAGCGCAAAATCCTGGTTTCTAAAAAATTGGTGGCTTGACCCCAATGCGCCGCAAAAGTAGCATGAAAATGCACTCCAGGAGACCTAGTGAAAATCTCGCCGTTTAATCCATGTATCTGTTATTGACTTGAAAGCCTGAACGCGAAATGTCTAGCTACTTATTACGGCGTCTGCTGCTGATGATCCCGACCTTGATCGGCATTTTACTGGTGTCGTTTTTGGTGATTCAGTTCGTTCCCGGTGGGCCGGTCGAGCAGTTGGTGCAGCAACTGCGCGGAAAAGATGTGGGTGGGGGTGAAGTTTCGGCGAGTGGCGGCGGGTATCGCGGTGCCCAAGGGGTGGATCCTGAAAAAATCAAAGAGATCAAGACTTTGTATGGATTTGACAAGCCGGCTCCTCAACGTTTTTTTGATATGCTGGGCCGCTATGCGCGATTTGATCTTGGGCAAAGCTACTTCCAACCGAAATCGGTCTTTCAGCTCATCAAAGAAAAGCTTCCCGTCTCAATCAGTTTAGGGGTTTGGAGCTTCTTGATCGTTTATGCCGTCTCTATACCTCTTGGGATTGCCAAGGCTGTCAGACACGGGTCGAGCTTTGATCTTTGGACCAGTACCTTGATCTTGGTCGGCTACGCCATTCCGGGATTTGTACTCGGTGTGGCGTTGCTGGTGTTTTTTGGTGGAGGCAGTTTCTTGCAATGGTTTCCGCTCAGAAATTTAACCTCCGACAATTTCGATCAGTTGAGCGTCATCGGGAAGATCCTCGACTACTTTTGGCATCTCACCTTGCCTTTGATTTGTCTCATCGTAGGCAGCTTTGCCGTCACCACCATGCTGACGAAAAATACTGTCCTGGAGGAAATTAGAAGGCAGTATGTATTGACTGCGCGCGCAAAAGGCCTAAGCGAACGAACGGTTTTCTACAAACATATTTTTCGCAATGCCCTGATTCCACTGGTGACTGGATTTCCAGCGGCGTTCGTCGGCGCCTTCTTTACGGGGTCTTTGTTGATTGAAACTTTATTTTCTCTGGACGGATTGGGGCTGTTGTCTTACAACGCAGTGATTCAGCGCGACTATCCAGTCGTTCTGGGGTCGCTCTATGTGTTTTCAATCGTCGGTTTAGTGACCAAACTGGTGACTGATTTGTCCTATACCTGGGTCGATCCAAGAGTTAAATTTGATGCGACCCGTTAGTCAGCAAAATGCTGCGGCCATGACCCCCACGCCGGCCACCTCCGGCGTCTTGGCCCTCGAAACTTCGAAGTCTCAGGGCTCACTGTCGCCGGGGCGCCGTGCCTGGTTACGCTTTAAGAGCAACCGTCGTGGCTATGTAAGCCTTTGGCTTTTCCTGATCGTGCTTATGCTTAGTATGTTCGCGGAGTTCATTTCTAATGACGCGCCGATTGTTGTCTCTTATCAAGGCCAAACCTATTGGCCCTTGTTCAAGGAATATCCGGAAGCCACGTTCGGAGGTGACTTCAAGACCAAGACGGACTACCTGGATCCTTACATCCGTCAGCAGCTATCGAGTTCAGGCAACTGGGCGCTCTGGCCGCTCAACAACTACCGCTTTGACACGCTGAATTACTTCGCACCGAGCCCCAACCCTGCGCCGCCTTCCTCCGTGAATTGGTTAGGTACAGATGATCGCGGCCGCGATGTCTTCGCCCGGCTTTTATATGGTTTTCGTTTGTCGATTTTGTTTGGCATGGCACTCACCCTTATTGGAATGATTTTAGGGCTGATCGCGGGCGCTTTGCAGGGATATTTCGGCGGCAAGATCGATTTGATCTTTCAACGTTTCACCGAGATCTGGGGGTCTATTCCGGAGCTCTACCTGCTCTTGATCTTGGCCTCCATCTTCGAGCCCAGCGTCTGGATTTTGTTGATCATCCTTTCTCTATTCGGCTGGATGGGCCTGGCCGATTA
Source organism: Betaproteobacteria bacterium (assembly GCA_043760705.1). Taxonomy (GTDB): domain Bacteria; phylum Pseudomonadota; class Gammaproteobacteria; order Burkholderiales; family Burkholderiaceae_E; genus JAPOKJ01. The sequence continues at coordinate 1,053 of JAYUOT010000373.1, read as the reverse complement.
CACTCGAGCTGAGTTTCTGCGAAATCGTGAGCTTGAGTATGTCACCGCGGCACGGGCGATGGGTTTGAGTCCTTGGCAAATTATCAGGCGTCATGTCTTACCCAACTCGCTCACACCGGCCATCGCCTTTCTTCCTTTCCGAATGAGTGCCGCGATTGTTGCGCTCACGAGTTTGGATTTTCTGGGCCTCGGGGTCCCACCCACGACGCCAAGCCTCGGTGAAATGCTGGCGCAGGGAAAGTCGAATCTGGACGCCTGGTGGATTTCTCTGACCACCTTCGGTGTCCTGGTTTTTTCTTTGATGCTTTTGATCTTTATCGGTGAAGCACTGCGCGATGCGCTTGACACGCGAAAGGGCTGATCAGTTGTTATCCATTAAGAATCTAAAAGTAGCTTTTGGCGTGCCTGGCTCAGGCCTCGTGCCCAAGGAAGTGGTGCACGGGCTCTCGTTCGATCTCTTGCCTGGCCAGAAGCTTGCCGTGGTGGGTGAGTCGGGTTCAGGAAAAACTGTGAGCGCGCAAGCCATTCTCCGGCTGGGGATGGATGCTCAGTACCAGGGCGTGATTCAATACGGCAACGAAGATCTTCTGGCGGTTAAAGAGAGCAGAATTCGACAGATACGAGGCAAAGAAATTGCAATGATCTTTCAGGAGCCGATGAGTGCCCTGAACCCTTTGTATTCAGTGGGCTCCCAGGTTTGCGAAGTGTTAGAGCTACATGAAGGCTTGACGCGTGCTCAGGCGCGCAACAAGGGCATTGAGCTTTTTGCTCAAACGCGAATCCCCGAACCCGAGCGACGCTTTGACAGTTTGCCTCATCAACTCTCAGGTGGGCAACGACAGCGCGCCATGATTGCCATGGCTCTTGCTTGTAGCCCCAAAATTCTGATTGCTGACGAGCCGACGACCGCACTTGATGTGACCGTACAAAAGCAAATAATCACCTTGCTCGACGACTTGCAGCGCCAGGTCGGGCTTTCGGTTTTGCTGATCACACACGATCTTCCTTTGGTTCGCGCGTTCGCCGACTATGTTGTCGTGATGGAGAACGGCT
>JAYUOT010000372.1:0-4849 GCA_043760705.1 Betaproteobacteria bacterium | reverse complement strand
GGCCATCAGGGCACCTGCTCGAAGCAAGGGACGGCGTAAGGCTTGCCCGAGCGTCAGGGTTGCGAAGGCGGGGCTAGAAGATATAAATTGGCGGCGTGTCGTCATGTCTCTTCAACGCGTGCGCGAATAAAAGGATGACGCTTGGGAGCTATCATGAGATTCAATGAAGGACGCACTGATTACGTGTCAGCCGCGCTCGGCACCAAAATATCGCGGTTGCCGTTCGTGGCCATATTGGAGACGATGCCCGATTTCTCCATTTGCTCCAACAGGCGCGCCGCCCGGTTATATCCGATTCGTAAATGTCTTTGTACCAGCGAGATGGAAGCCCGTTTGTTCTTCAGAACAATGGCGACCGCTTGGTCGTACATCGGGTCAGCTTCGCCTTCCACGCCCGCTTCCGAGAGTGTCTGGGCAAGACCGCCGAAACCGACGGCACTCCCGGTGTCGATGTCTTCCGCTGAACCCCCATCGAGAATGCCGTCGATGTATTGCGGCTCGCCCATCTTTTTCCAGTGATCCACCACTTTGTGAACTTCTTCATCGGACACAAAAGCACCGTGCACCCGTACCGGCAAACCATTTCCGGAGGACATGTACAGCATATCGCCCATGCCGAGCAAGGACTCAGCGCCCATCTGATCCAGAATGGTTCTGGAATCAATTTTCGAAGACACCTGGAACGCAATGCGAGTCGGGATATTAGCTTTGATCAAACCGGTAATCACGTCCACCGAAGGGCGTTGCGTCGCCAAAATCAAGTGAATACCGGCCGCCCTTGCCTTTTGGGCCAGACGTGCAATCAATTCTTCCACCTTCTTGCCCACCACCATCATCAGGTCGGCCAGCTCGTCAATCACCACCACAATATTGGGCAGATGCTGGAGCGGTTCGGGTTGATCCGGTGTGAGCGAGAAAGGATTGGGGATCAGTACTTCGCGCTTGGCAGCATCGGCGATTTTGACGTTGTAGCCGGCAAGATTGCGCACACCCATTTTGCTCATCAAGCGGTATCGTCGCTCCATCTCGCCAACACACCAATTCAGGGCGTGGCCGGCTTGACGCATATCGGTCACCACGGGTGCCAACAGGTGTGGAATGCCCTCATAAACACTCATCTCAAGCATTTTGGGGTCGATCATGATCATGCGCACTTCGCTGGGATCGGCTTTATAGAGCAGGGACAAGATCATGGCATTGATGCCCACCGACTTGCCCGAGCCCGTGGTGCCTGCCACTAACAAATGCGGCATCTTGGCTAGATCGGCGACCACGGCATGGCCGGCGATGTCTTTGCCCAAGGCCAAGGTGAGAGGCGAATGACCGTCGGCATAGACTTTGGAGCCGAGAATTTCAGAGAGACGAACACTTTGACGGCGAGCATTGGGTAACTCCAGCCCCATCAAGCTCTTGCCAGGGATGGTTTCAACCACACGCACCGACACGATCGACAAAGCGCGAGCAAGATCTTTGGCCAGACCTACGATCTGGCTACCCTTGACCCCGGTGGCAGGCTCAATTTCGTACCGGGTGATGACCGGGCCAGGATAGGCCGCCTCGACCCGCACCGCGACATTGAAGTCCGCCAGCTTTTTCTCAATCAAGCGAGAGGTGTATTGCATGGTATCGGGCGAGACCGTTTCCGTCTGAACGAGGGGAGGATCAAGCAGAGAAAGCGGGGGTAATTCTGTATCGGCGGGCAGATCGCTAAAAAGAACCACTTGACGCTCGACAATGCTTCGTACCGATGGCTCGACCCGTGTGACGGGGGCTTCAATACGCACTGGTTCGGAATCATCAATATCGATGATTTTGCGCATCTCCACGACGGCCTCTTGACGCTCGCTGGTCGCCGCTTCACCGAGCTGGCGGTCCTCGCGATCATCAGCGCGCTTGCGCACGGCCAGCCATGACCATTCAAGCCCATGGCCAATCACTTCAAAGACATTCAACCAGGAAAAGCTCGCCCACAAACTCAGACCCAGCGCAATAGCGGTCAGCAAAATCAGAGTGCCACCCGTCGCACCAAGCACATCCATCATCAAACCGCCCATGCTCGCGCCAACCACGCCGCCAGGGGCTAAAGGAAGCTCGGCCTGGAGTGAATGTAGTCTTGTCGCCTCCAGGGCACAAGAGGCCAGGAAGAGCGCGATGAAGCCAAGCCACTGTTCCCAGGCAAATCGATTCAAATCGTTTTTCTCGTGGGCTTCATCACCGCGCCGACGACCCTTGGCACTGGCCGCCGCTGTGCCTGGTTCGTTGGGCGCAGCTTGACGCGCCCGCAGGATACGTCGTAACAAACCCAAGCCAAGAAAGGCGACCAGCCAATAGGCGCTCAGGCCAAAGAGGTAGAGCATTAAATCCGCCGTCCAGGCTCCCAGTCGGCCTCCCGCATTGAAGATTTGCGAGGCCTGAACCGCATGCGACCAGCCGGGATCTACTCGGTGATAGGTGCTTAGGACCAAAAGCAGAAAGGCGGCCAGGATAAAACTGGTCGCCCATCGCGCTTCATGCAACAGCGCAATGACTTTGTCCGGCATGCCCTCGGTACTCACCAAGGAGTTTCGTCGAAAAGTACTTCCCAGCGATCCACCGAGTGACCCTCCCCCTAAACTAGTGCCAAGCGGCGAACTTAGACTTGCGCGACTCTCTGCCGATCTTGACATTAATACAACCTTCTAACCAATATAGGAATGAATTTTCTCGCGTAGGGCGAGCTTGCCCTCGGGCAAAGAAACGATGTAACCATCTATTTCCAAGCCTTTCATGACGCGCGAGACCATTTCGCGAGACGCGCCAATCATCTTGGCGATCTCTTGACGAGGCAATTTGGCCTTGACGATGCGTTCGCCGCCCACATTCTCGGAAAAATCCAGCAGAACACGAGCCACGCGACCGTAAACGTCGAGCAAGGCCAGCGTTTCAATCTTCTTGTCGGCTTCACGCAAACGACGCACCAGACCTCTCATGACCGCCATGCCAAGATCGGCATTTTGAATCAGCATGGACTTGAAATTTTCTTTGTTGATTGCAAGAAAATCGCAGGATTCGAGGGTAATGACGCTGGCCGAGCGTGGCGCGTCGTCGATCAAACTCATTTCGCCAAAGAATTCGCCGGACATTAACACGGCTAGAATCACTTCTTTGCCTTCCGAGTCTGAACGCTGCACTTTAGCGCGACCCGAGAGCAATATGTAGAGTGATTGCGAAGGCTCGCCTTCCGCAACAATGGTGCGACCTTTCGGGTAATTACGACGTACTGTGCCCGAGGCCAGAATCTCAAGCTGGGACTCGTTCAAACCAGTAAAGAGCGGAACGCGTCGTAAAAATGCCTTGTTTTCTTCGTGAGCCATACCAACCTCGATAAGTGTAATTCTGCGATTCCAGACAGGCGGTATGCCCGAGCGGAACGCCAGATTCGTATAATTCTGCCTTACTTGCCGACAATTCTACAAAACGAGCTGAAGAACGGCATGTAAGGTACTGATTTTTTGGGATTTTTGCAACTCGGAGTCGAAATGAGCACCATCAAACATCAACGATTATTAATTTTGGGCTCTGGACCTGCAGGCTATTCCGCCGCAGTTTATGCCGCCCGCGCCAATTTGAAGCCGGTTTTGATCACCGGCATAGCACAAGGCGGGCAACTGATGACGACCACTGATGTCGACAATTGGCCCGCCGATGCAGATGGCGTTCAAGGCCCCGAACTGATGGAGCGTTTTCAAAAACATGCTGAGCGTTTTGGCACAGAAATGATTTTTGATCACATCCATACCGTTCATCTGAAAGAGAAACCAATTCGCCTCGAAGGCGACTCCGGGGTGTACACCACCGACGCTTTAATCATTGCCACCGGAGCCTCGGCGAAATACATGGGCATCCCTTCGGAAGAGGCGATGATGGGTAAAGGCGTCTCGGCCTGTGCCACTTGTGATGGTTTTTTCTACAAGAACCAGGACGTTTGCATCATTGGCGGTGGTAATACGGCCGTCGAAGAAGCGCTCTACCTGACCAATATCGCCAAAAAAGTCACCGTGATTCACCGTCGCGACAAGTTTCGTGCCGAGCCCATTCTTGTCGACAAACTGATGGCCAAGCAGGCCGAGGGCAAGGTGGAAATTAAATGGTTCCACGAAACCGACGAGATTTTGGGTGACGCGAAGGGCGTTAACGGCATCCGTATCAAGGATACTCGTAGCGGCGTGACGCAGGATATCGCGCTTTCAGGAGTGTTTGTAGCGATTGGGCATACTCCGAATACCGGCATCTTTGAGGGTCAGTTGGATATGAAAAACGGCTACATCCGCACCAAAAGCGGTTTGGAGGGTCAGGCCACGGCAACCTCTGTACCGGGCGTCTTTGCTGCCGGGGATGTGCAGGATCATATCTATCGCCAGGCCATTACCAGCGCAGGTACGGGCTGCATGGCGGCTCTCGACGCACAGCGTTACCTGGAGGCCTTGGCTGAAACTTAGAAAATACAACACCCTGGGCACCTTTTCTCCAACGCCGAAATGGCCAAGCCGCTCTTGATTGGCGGGCTTGACGACCTCAAGCCTCTAGCCAATAAGCTCAAGAAAACCGCCGAACTTCGGGCGCGGGAAGCTCGCGCTCAAGAGCTGCGCGATCAAGCTGCGCGACAAAAACTTGACGAAGAGGCGAATCTCTTCAGGGCAGAAGTGAAGGACGTACTCCCGATTCGCGTCGCGCACCGCGCGAAAATTGCAGGTCCCAGCCCGCTGCCCGTTCCCAAACAAAGGCTGGCCGACGAAGAGGCCGCGCTCAGGGCCAGCCTCTCCGATGAAATCGACATTGAGCGACTGCTCGACACTGACGAGGCCTTATC
>JAYUOT010000371.1:0-4850 GCA_043760705.1 Betaproteobacteria bacterium | reverse complement strand
GCATGAGACGCGCGGGGCGCCTGAACCCTCCATGGAGGAGATGCTGGTCCGCTTTGCGGACTGCGACGTGGTATTGGTGGAGGGCTATAAGTTCGGGGTACTGCCCAAAATTGAAGTCTATCGAAGCGATTTTTCGAAACGGAAAAAGACTGAGCCGATGTTCAAGAACGATCGCAATATTGTGGCTGTAGCGAGCGACGTCTCTGAATTTTTTCAGAGCCAGACGGCGTTGCCCTTGCTGGATCTCAACCATCCTGAGGATGTCGCCGCCTTTATCGTGAATTATTTTGGATGGTCGCCAGAGACCATTTTGTTGGCTTGAAATGATCCATCAACCTCAGCAATCACCGATTCGACCTGGCCTCCTGTCCTTTGAGGAGGCTATGGCCCAACTACTATCTGCGGCCCTGCCCCTGGACGGCACCGAAAGTATTGCCACGATGGAGGCTTTGCACCGCATCTTAGCCCAAGACATTGTTTCGGGCCTGAACGTGCCGCCCATGGACAATACCCAGATGGACGGCTATGCACTGCGCGCTCAGGATATTTCGGATCAGCCTTTGCCGGTATCCCAGAGAATTCCAGCGGGTCAGGTCGGCACCACCCTTCTTCCTGGGACGGTCGCCCGGATTTTTACCGGAGCCATGATTCCAGGCGGCGCCGATACGGTGGTGATGCAAGAGCAAGTCGAACAACTCAGCGCGGCCCATGGAGACCGGCCAGCGATGGTGAGGGTCAAGCATCGGGCCAAACCGGGAGAGTGGATTCGCCGTGCCGGAGAAGATATCCGCGTCGGCGCAACCATTTTGCAGGCGGGGAGTTTGCTCAGTCCACAAGCGCTTGGATTGGCGGCCTCCGTGGGCGTGGCCGCATTGTCGGTAAAACCGAAAGTGAAGGTGGCCTGTTTTTTCACCGGCGACGAGCTTGCGATGCCCGGTGAGTGGCTCAAACCTGGAGCAATCTATAACAGTAATCGTTTTGTGCTCGTGAATGCCTTGAGAGCACTGGGCTGTGAGGTTAGAGATTTAGGCATCGTGCCGGATACTTTGGCCGCTACGAAAGCAGCCCTAAGAGATGCGGCTGGTGGCTCCGATTTAATCCTCACCTCAGGGGGTGTCTCGGTGGGTGAGGAGGATCACGTCAAACCCGCCGTTGAAGCGGAGGGCGAGCTCAATATGTGGCAGATCGCCATGAAGCCAGGTAAGCCCTTGGCTTACGGCAAGGTGCGCAGACCCGGTGGCGATGCGGCCAACCCCGCAAGCGCGCATTTCATTGGTTTGCCCGGAAATCCCGTGTCGAGCTGGGTCACGTTTTTACTCTTTGTCAAACCCTTCATACGCATTTTACAAGGCATGACTAAAGAACATGCTCAAGCTCATTTGCGGGCCATCCACCTGCGCGCCGATTTCGCCTGGCCCAAGGCGGATAGGCGCCGAGAGTTTTTGCGCGTCTGTCTGAACGCCCATGGTGGCTTAGATTTGTTCGAGAATCAAAGCTCGGCGGTTCTGACCTCCACAGTCTGGGCCGACGGCCTGCTGGACAACCCACCCATGCAAACCATCGCGAGAGGCGATTTAGTTCGCTTTATCCCTATGGCGAGCCTTCAGCAATAGCACACTAGCGTAAGATTTCTGTCCATGCATTTGACGATACTTTATTTCGCAAGCTTGCGCGAAGCCCTGGGGCGCGAAAGCGAAACGCTCGAGATTCCTGGGTCGGTGACGACCGCCGGGCAGCTGCGCCTATGGTTAAGCCAACGCGATGTTGGTTTGAGTCAAGCATTGGCCGCAAACCGCGCCTTACGCATGGCCATGAATAAACGCTTGGTCGAGCCCGGGACTACTCTCGTTGAAGGCGCGGAGGTGGCATTTTTCCCACCGGTGACAGGGGGCTAAGAATCATGCCCGTCAAAGTACAAACTGAAGATTTTGATGTAGGCTACGAGGTTGCCGCTCTACGAGCGGGCGACGCTCGCGTCGGCGCGGTGGCCTGCTTCATTGGAACCGTACGCGATTTAAATATGGGCACCGGAGTATCGACCCTGACGCTCGAACACTACGCGGGGATGACAGAACTTGCCTTGGAAGACATCTGCGCGCAAGCAGCCAAGCGATTTGATATTTACGGCAGCTTGGTGATTCATCGCTACGGCGAGCTGAAGCCCTTAGATCAAATCGTACTGGTCGTTGTAAGCTCTGCTCATCGCGGTGAATCATTTAAGGCCTGTGAGTTCATCATGGATTACCTTAAAACTCAGGCACCGTTTTGGAAGAAAGAGCAAACCCCGGCGGGTGCTCGCTGGGTCGATTCACGAGATTCCGACGACGCCGCTGCGGCGCGTTGGAAAGCTTGATTTTTCGAGCCGCCTTTGAACATTAGTGCGCCGCCGCCCTGGCTATGGATGGTCTTCACCCTGTTTGCAGCGGCTGGGCAGGTGATGCGCAATGCCATGCAGCGCAGCCTTATCGAAAAGCTCGGCACCACCGGTGCGACCCATGTTCGTTTTCTATACGGCTTGCCTTTTGGGCTGCTCTTTTTCGGCGCGGCTTTTTATATCATGGGCCAGCCCATGCCTCGCCCCGAACCCGGATTTTGGTGGTGGATTCTATTAGGCGCCTGTACCCAAATTGTGGCGACCGCATTGATGCTGACGGCAATGCGTTCCAAGTCCTTCGTGATGACCACGGCCTACATTAAAACGGAGCCGGTTCAGGTGGCTGTTTTTGCTGCGATTTTCTTGGGTGACAGGCTCCCGATGTGGATCTGGGTCTCTGTGATTGTGGCGACCGCTGGTGTCGTCATGATGTCTTGGCAGACTCCTAGCCCTACGTCCGTGTCCTTGGATGGAGCCCGTGCGCTACCCGTCACAGGTCTAGGCTCCGGCTCCGCTCAAGCGATCGCTTTTGGTCTCGGCGCAGCGGCACTATTTGCCCTCGCAGCGGTGGGCTTTCGAGGCGGTGTGATTCATTTGGGTGAAAGTCATTTTTTACTCAGAGCGAGCCTCACCTTGGCCATCGGCCTCACTATTCAAACTTTTATCCTGAGCACCTATCTTTTGATCCGAGATCGACAAGTATTGGTCAAGCTCGTCGAGCTTTGGCGGCCGTCAATCTTAGGTGGTTTTCTTGGCGCATTTTCCTCTCAGATGTGGTACTTAGCCTTTGCCTTGGCGACGGTTGCACAAGTACGGACCTTGGCCCTAGTTGAAATTTTCTTTGCGCTTATTATTTCTAAAAAGTTATTTGCCCAAGGGACAAGCCGCCGCGAGTTGCTGGGAATGGCGTTGATCGCGGCTGGCGTGGCCGGCGTGGCTTGCCTAAACTAGCTCTTGAAAAAAATATCGACACCCCAAACTACTTCTCGCTCTAATGATTCGATTTTTCAAAAAAGGATTTCTATGAAACGTATCCTCCTGTTTGTTCTTACGAATGTCGCCGTGATGGTGGTATTGGGCTTGGTGAGCAGTCTTTTAGGCGTGAATCGCTACCTGAGTGCCTCAGGCCTGAATATCGGGCAACTCATGGGTTTTTCGCTCATCATGGGCTTTGGCGGTGCCATTATTTCTTTGCTGATGAGCAAAACCATCGCGAAATGGAGCTCGGGCGTTCGGCTGATTAACCAGCCCTCAAACCCCGATGAAGCCTGGATTGTTGAAACGGTTCGCCGTTTGGCCGATAAAGCAGGCATAGGCATGCCAGAAGTTGGCATTTTCGAGGGCGAACCCAACGCCTTCGCGACCGGTGCGTTCAAAAATTCTGCTTTGGTCGCGGTATCCACCGGTCTTTTAACTTCCATGCGCAAGGAAGAAGTCGAGGCCGTGATCGGCCATGAAATCGCTCATATTGCCAATGGCGATATGGTCACCATGACCTTGATTCAGGGGGTGATGAATACCTTTGTAGTGTTCCTGTCGCGAGTGATCGGTTATTTTGTTGACAAGGTCGTTTTGCGCAACAACAACGACGGCCCTGGCATAGGCTACTACGCCACCACAATCGTGCTGGATATCCTCCTGGGATTCGTCGCGGCTATGATCGTCGCCTGGTTTTCTCGTCACCGTGAGTTCCGCGCGGACGCGGGTTCGGCGAACCTTTTAGGACAGCCTCAGACCATGATGAACGCGCTCAAGCGTCTGGGTGGTCTTGAGCCTGGTGAGTTGCCTAAGTCGGTGGCAGCCATGGGAATCACGGGTAAGCCGTCTGGTTTGATGGCCCTGTTTTCTACACATCCTCCGATTGAGGAGCGGATTGCCGCTTTGCAGGCTCATAAGGCTTAGATTTCGCAAGCTTGAGTCGGGCTCGGAGAGTGCGCAGGTCGAGAATGCGCACGTCGAGCAGGTCGGGCTAGGTGGCTCCGCGAATGTCCCTCCGGGTCAGCCTGACGGCTGCCCCTCCTTCCTTTATTTCGCTCCGCCACCTAGCCCGACCTGCTCGACTGAGACGGTGAATTATGACGGGGATTAAAGTCTACTTAGTCAACGAGACCCGCCTGACGAATAGCTGGAAATTCTGAAGACGTTTCGTATTCCAATCCTTCCGCTTGCCCGGCAAATCCACGTCGTAGCCAAAGTGAATAAATTCATGGTCTAGCGCGACTACGTTGAAGCCAGGCTCATTGGAATACAAGTCGACTTCGGTCTCTTGCTCGAAGCGGTTCCGGAAGAGGTGCTGGTAAAGTCTCATCATGCCAAAACTACAGCATCCTGAAATTACTGACGTACGTGGTCGCGCCGACCAAGGGTTTGCGAACGTCTATCGTTGTGGTTCAGCTGATGGTCGCAGTTATTACGTCAAGAGCCTAGGTACAACCTCGCGAGATCAGCCGAGATCTCATTGGCAAGTTGCGTAAAG
>JAYUOT010000370.1:0-4851 GCA_043760705.1 Betaproteobacteria bacterium | reverse complement strand
GAGTGAGAGCAAGCGAAAACAAAAACGGGGAAGCAAGCTTCCCCGATCAAGTAGTCCTGGCTGGACTTAGTTTATTTTCGAAAGCATAGATCTTGCCTTCTGTTGTTGTGCTGTATCGCCACCCCGGATGACCTCATCCAGAAGTTCACGAGCGCCGTCTTTATCGCCAATATCCTGATAGGCGGAGGCCAAATCCAGTTTGGTGGCCATTTCCTGCCATTTCGCAGAATCGCCCGTGACACTGCCCATCAAAGTTGAGGGTGATAAATCTAGCCCGATGGGGGACAAGTCTTGCGCAGCCTCCATCTTAGGCATAGAAAGTTCGGGACCGCGTAAAGTTTCAAGCGCAGGCAAGTCGAGTTTGAAATCGTCGAAATCAGACAGCGCATCGGGCTCCGTCTTAGGTGCAGGCTTGGCTTTCAGATCGAGATCCAGCGAAGGCAGATCGATCTTGCCATCCAGTGCTTTACTGAGATCACTGATGCTTTGCTGTTTTGATACCTCATTGGCCTGTGACAATCTGGAGCCCGCCAGACCGACCGTCGTATCCTTGTTCAGACTCATCGATCCCGCGCCGCTTCCGGAGTCAAACTGCAGATCAAAGTCTACGGCCGGCACATCGGTATTGGCTTCTAGGTCGCCTCGACCATAGTCGCCACCAAAGCTGCCGAAATTCGCCAAGGTGTCCTTGGTGCCCTTGGTAATATTTCCACCAAATCCACCTAAGGTCGCTGCCACTGCGGTTCCCCCGAGGCCCACAGCGCCCACTGCCGCTATCGTTTTACCCACGGCCCCACCAAGACTCTTCGGACCATCACCGCTGAACAAGGGGTTAGACGGGTCGATCGCCAAGCCCTGAGTCAGCACCTTTGGCCACTCTTCGTTTTGACCCCCAGTCATTTCGTGCATTTCTTGCGCCAGAGAAGAAAATGCTGCGACTTCTTTGCGTCCAGCGTAGATTTCTAGTAACTTGGCGCGGATCGCTTGACGATCCGGCTGACGCTTGAGCGCTTCTTTGAGGATTTCCTCGGCTTGAGCTTCGCGACCGTAGGCAATATAAACCTCAGCTTCCGCGATGGGATCCACTTCAGTCGAAGCAGGCCCACTCAAAGAAGTTTGACCGTGCTGCATCGACGTCTGAGCAGAGTTACTTCCAGCACCCGCCGTCAAGCCACTGGTATCCACCTGTTGGCCGCCCGTGGTACCAAACAGCGAGTTGGCACTGAACTCTTCGCCGGCCTGAAGACTATCTTCAAATTTGTCCTCACTATTGGCTTTCTTGCGACGTCTCCACCAAGCGTAAGCACCACCCAAACCGAGCAGAGCAATCACGCCACCAGGGATCAGAGGGTTGTCCGTGATGGTATCCAGAATACCTGGCTCGGCTGCCGGAGTGGGTGACTGACTGATGGTCGGCGCTGGCACTGGCTTTGAAGCCTCTCCAACCTTAGGCGTATCGCCTGTCGCCGGTGTCGAACCCATTGATGGCACGGTCGCTGGCGGGGCCACCGACTTCAAATCGCTTGGAGGAGGTACCGGCACCATTGGAGGTGCGCTTGCCACAACATCCTTTGAAGCATCTGTCTTTGCGGTATCGGTCTTGGCGGTCGCAGCTTTCGCAGCTTCTGCCTTGGCGGCATCAATCTTTTCGGCGGCCGCCTTGGCAGCCGCATCGGCCTTAGCCATCGCGGCCTTGGCGGCATCCGCTTTCGCGGCGTCTAATTTTGCGGCTTCAGCCTTGACTGCGTCTGCTTTGGCTGCCTCTGCTTTGGCTGCCTCTGCTTTGGCTGCATCTACTTTGGCTGCATCTACTTTGGCTGCATCTACTTTGGCCGCCTCAACTTTAGCTGCGTCTGCTTTAGCGGTGTCGACCTTAGGCACCACCACCGGAGGAGCGGTGACGGTACCCGATGCCGTCTTACCGACACTCTTCGCATCATTGAGCTGCTTTTCAACTTCCGCCAAACGCTTATTCTTTAACTCGAGAAGTTTCTCGAGATCCTTCACATTCTTCTGGAGTTCACTGACACGACTGCCCGACTCTTTAAGGGCATTTTCGCGAGCAATGTCGGATTCCACGCTTGCAGCCTTCGAACCAGCGCCGCCGGTTCCGGCTTTCGCACTTGGCGCACCTTTCGACAGCTTCAGCTCATCGCGAACAGCAGGGCCTGCAGGCGTAGGAGCTTTCGGAGCATCGACCGCACCCGAAGCGGACTGGCTAGCTTTAGCCGTCGTGAGCTTTCTCGACGATGAAGCCAGACGAGATCGGTAAGATCTGAACTCACCGCTGTCGCGAACCTGCTTCGTGGCTTCGCTTGCACTTAGTGCTGTCATTTCCGACCCTGCGGGGATCGTCAATTGAGCATCTGCATGCATTTTGTTGATGGAGCCGAAGAAAGCGCTAGGGTTAGCGCGATAAATCGCAACAATCGCTTGATCTAGGCTGACGCCTGATGGGCGATTTTTTGACGCGATGACTGCTAGGGTGTCTCCACGGCGAGTGGTGATGCCACCGGCGGGTGCAGAGGATGTCGTAGCGGACTCAGCGGCTGACGGCTCAGCAGGAGCAGCAAGCTTCGGAGCGCGTTTTCCTTTGGTGGTCTTGGGTGCTCCTGCCTCTTTAGCTTCGGCCACCTTGGGCTCTGCCGTCGTCCCAGACTTCGCGGGAGCCACTGCGGAAGGAGTCGGTGCCGGTGCGGGTGCCGCCGGAGCAGGCGCGGCGGCCTGGGGAGCAGGGGCCGCCGTCACCTGAGCACTAGGATTTTGGACAGCAGGGGCAACCACAGCCCCGCCTGCCGCAGTTTCTGAACCGCTTGGACGGGCGATTCGAAGCTCTGGGGGATCTAGTAGAAAAGTGTATTCCCGAACAAATTTACCTGAAGCCCAATTAAGCTCCACCAGCAAATCGACAAAGGGTTCATTGACGGGTCGACTAGAGGTCACTTTAACGACGGGACGACCGTCGGCTCTTTGCCCAATCGTAAAACTCAAGCCAGTCAAGGCGGGGTTGTATTCGAGACCCGCCTGTTTAAACGCGTCTGGCGGCGCTAGCTTGGCCGTCAACGACGCAGCTTCATCTTTCGAAAGCGAAGTAATCTCAACTTCGGCTCGCAAAGGTTGCCCAAGCGCAGATTGCACTGTGAGACGGCCTAGTCCTGCAGCATTTGCATTAGCTGCAATGGCACTAACGGCCAAGGCAACGGCTGCCGCTAAAACTTTAGGTGTGAAACGCCCGATTAAATCCATGAACCCTCCGGAGTAACGCCGGTACTGTAAATTATTCTGACAAAACTTCGAAAAAAAACCGTCTGACGACGCATAAAGGCCTTTTAGTATTGTCTTCTCTGGACCAACCAAAAGGCGAGTTTCCCGCTGATTTCGAGCGTAACATCAACCACTTACGGTTGCAAGCTAAAGCCCAGTGGAAGGTGCTTCTGCTCGCGATACTGTCGTGCCGCTGGGACAGTCGTGGGAACCGTCAGCCGGCTGACTCGATGCAAGCCCTACCAATCCCCCAAGCTCGCAACCTTATTTCAACAAAATTCGAAGCATGCGGCGCAGTGGCTCAGCGGCCCCCCAAAGCAGTTGATCGCCCACGGTAAAAGCACTCAGGTACTCGCCACCCATCGCCAATTTGCGTAACCGACCGATCGTGATCTTCATGGTGCCCGTCACAAAAGTCGGGGTCAGCTCTTGGATGCTGACCTCTTTGGTGTTGGGGACCAGCCGAACCCAGGGGTTCGCTCCTGCGATCAAGGACTCAATTTCAGTGGTGGGCACGTCTTTCTTGAGCTTGATGGTGAGTGCCTGACTATGGCAGCGCATCGCTCCAATTCGTATGCAGAGGCTTTCGACCGGAATATGTCCCACCCCGCTCGCAGGCAAGCCGAGTATTTTATTCAGCTCAGCGTCACCCTTCCATTCTTCCTTGCTCATGCCATTGCCAAGATCCTTGTCGATCCAAGGGATCAAACTTCCCGCAAGCGGCACTCCAAAGTTTTCCGTGGGGAGTTCGGTCGAACGCATATGGGCTGCGACCTTCTGATCGATGTCCAAAATCGCCGAATTTGGTTCGGCAAGGAGGCTGTCCACAGAGCCATGAATCGAACCCATTTGGGAAATCAGCTCACGCATATTTTGGGCCCCGGCACCTGAGGCTGCCTGGTAGCTGGCGACCGTCACCCAATCGACAAGACCGGCCTTAAACAACCCGTCCATGCCCATCATCATCAGGCTGACCGTACAATTGCCTCCAATAAAATCCTTCTGGCCTGCGGCCAACGCCTTCTGAATGACCGGCATATTCACCGGATCAAGAATAATGGTGGAATCCTCCTTCATTCTCAAGGTTGAAGCGGCATCGATCCAATAGCCCTTCCACCCCGCTCCGCGCAGCTTCGGATAGATCTCAGAGGTGTAGTCACCACCTTGACAGGTGATGATGGTGTCCATTTTTGCTAGAGCGTCAATCGAGTTGGCATCGTGCAGGGGCGTGCTACCAAGGGGTGCTTGACCGCCCGCATTACTGGTACTGAAAAACACAGGATCGATCAAAGCAAAATCTTTCTCCTCGTGCATTCTTTGCAACAATACCGATCCGACCATGCCACGCCAACCGACTAAACCTACGCGCATACTCATTTAAAACTCCAAATTCTTAAATACTAGAGACGATCAATCGCTCATCGTTGTTAGGGCAAAGCGCAACGCACAATGATCGACAATCAACGCTCAAACACTAGTGTGGCGAGCCCTAGGGAAGCGCGGATTTAATCGCGCGGCGCCTGGCTCCTTGAATCGGGCGGTCTACTTCGTTGAATTTTTAGCCAATAGCAAGTGCTATTGGCCGCA
>JAYUOT010000369.1:0-4852 GCA_043760705.1 Betaproteobacteria bacterium | reverse complement strand
GCCTGAAATTGTGAGCGCATTGAGCGGGGGCGGTTTCGTGAAGCATCCTGATGTCAACGCCGACCATCTTCCGCCGGGCTTCGGGGAGGGCAGAGAAGCCTGGTCCAAGTATTTTTTTATGCAACCCAAGGGGCAAAGAAGGATCAATGTCCATGTCCGACGAATTGGAAACCCAAATCAACGCTATGCCATTTTGTTTAGAGATTACTTGATTGCACACCATGACATGGCAACGGCTTATGGTGAATTAAAGAAGCGTTTGGCCGTGTCCTTGATCAACGATAGCGCCTATCCGGACGTAAAAGACCCGGCAGTAGACTTAATCTACTTGGCGGCCGAGCAATGGGCATCGCACATCGGCTGGTGTGCGAAGACTGCGGACGCATGAGAGCCGTTGGCGCACAATCGATGATGACTTAATCTCGGAAAATCTGGAAGGTCGCGCAAAGTCAGCGAAACACCGTTGAACGAAATTGCCTGATGTTTGAGAAGAAAGGAGAGAACAAGGAATGAAATTGCTGCCCATCTTAGCCGCCGGATTTGCATATTTTGCTCTGGGCGGCTTTTGGTTCACTCCACTTTTTGGTCGTCAATGGGATAAAGCGGTGGGGTTCGTGAGGCCTCCTAAGTGGCGACCTGCGGCCGTATACTACTTGGGCCCTTTGGCGGGTTGTCTTGTTGCATCGACCTGCACTGCTTACCTCGCCCATCTTACCCACGCTCAATCCCTAGCCGATTATTTGCGCGTGGGTTTCACGGTCGGAATTGGGTACGGCGCGGCGATCACCACGGTGAATGCCATCGCGCCGAACATGCGCCATCCCGGTTTGTATGCCGCAGTGGTTGG
The DNA here is from genome assembly GCA_043760705.1 of Betaproteobacteria bacterium. Taxonomy (GTDB): domain Bacteria; phylum Pseudomonadota; class Gammaproteobacteria; order Burkholderiales; family Burkholderiaceae_E; genus JAPOKJ01. The sequence continues at coordinate 4,005 of JAYUOT010000369.1, read as the reverse complement.
CTCCTATCATTTTCTGGGTTTAGTTCTGTGTGCGACGGTGCTTTATTTGCTCTCCTAAAGCGCTCTAGGACAAAAGATCCTACTGAATGGCCGCTTAGTGGTGCAAGTTCGTCACATCTCTCGCGAGCCCGGTTCTGTTTTCTGGCCTGGACAGGCGGGTGCTGAGTTTCAAGATGAACTTGCACCTCTCGCGACTGAGCATGTGGTCGAGAAAAATGTCCCTGATGCATTTGTGAACACGGGTCTCGAGCGCTGGCTGCATGCGCGCGGGGTAGAGAGTGTTGTCATTGTCGGCGTCAGTACAAATAATTCGGTCGAAGCAAGCGCTCGTTCCTCGGGTAATTTAGGCTTTAACACTTACGTGGTCGCCGATGCATGCTTCGCCTTTGCGCAAAAGGACTATTCTGGCGTGCTGCGCTCTGCGGACGAAGTACACGCGATGTCTCTCGCAAATCTTGACGGCGGGTATGCAAAGATTGTTACTGCGCGCGAGGTGCTAAATGGGTTCAGGTGATTCCTGGGCTTGCATTACTAGGACTTGAATTTCCTTTGTTGCGTGCTCCGAGCCAGGTCCTTGGGTGAGGTGCCAGCCTTACATTAAGACAAAACGATGATAAAGGCAAAACGATGGCGAAAATCCCAGGATTGTGAGATGCTCCATAACACAACACTTTTGCCGAATTGAACGAAGAATCGCTGAACTTGGTGGCTGTCACGGAGAGTTTTTGAGCAGGACGAGGCGACTGAAGATAGTCGTGCAACCATCCCTCCGCTAGCCAAACTTAGCTCGTATTTGAAACTGTGGTTGGAGTTCGAAGTGCTCATCGCTCGCATTCTCATACTTTCAATGGCATGCACGACGTTGGTGGCCACTGCTCAGGTCTTGTATCTGGGCATGGACGCGGCAGGTAACGTCACCTTGTTGAAGGAGCCTCCCCCAAACTATGAGGCCGCGCCAGTCCTGCCGAGGCCTCATGCGCCTAAGAGTTCGCCGGTTCCGGTTCAAAACAAGTCGGCCATCCAAGCGCCATCTTCCGCATCGGGGACAATGCAATCGGTCGCCGCACAGGGTGAGCTTGTACTGTATGCCGCAGATTGGTGTCCGCACTGCCGCTTGGCACGGCAGTACTTCAGAGAGCGCGGCATCGCGTACCGGGAGATTAACATCGAAACCCCGGAGGGAAAGTATGCCTTTGTCAAAGCCGGTGGAGGCAGGGGAATTCCCCTGCTTGTCGATGGTGATCGCCTGGCTTCGGGCTTCAATACGTCCTACTATGATTCGTTCCTGAAGAGGAGAGGAGTGAATTGAAAACGTTCCTTTAACCGATCCCTCATGCCGCCTGCGCTAGTCCTGATGGGTGCAATAGGCGATGCCGAGAGAACTCCCTTTTTCGTAGGGTCTTGATGGCGATACGATCCCGAGGGTCTTATCAAAGCAAAGGGGGCTGCAATGTCACGCCTTGAATTCCGGTTTTTGACTGCGCTCATGTCATTCGCTGCGTGCTCATCATTGGCGCAGAGTCCGCCACCTTCAGGAGTGGATCCGCGGTCTCTGAATCGCCCACTGGCCACCTGGAACCAGGCCGAGCGAGAGTTCGGGTTTGCGAACTGGGATCGAATCTTTCCCGCGCGACGCATTGCCCGGGGTCAGCAGGTGCATCCATTGTCTGAGGGGACTGCATTGCCGAGCTTCGCGAATGACGGGGTCGGTGCATTGCAACTTCAACGTAACATCGACGCCTTCAAACTGGCAGGTATTGTGGTGTTGCAAGACGGCAAATTACGTCTGGAGCGCTATGCGCTTGGGCATAGCGCGACGGGTCGCTGGATGTCGTTCTCCGTGACTAAGTCATTAACCAGCACACTGGTGGGTGCTGCGATCAAGGACGGCTTTATCTCCAGCGTTGACGAGCTAGTGACGCGCTATATTCCCGAGCTGCACGGTAGCGCCTACGACGGTGTGAGCCTGCGTCAGTTGCTGACCATGACTTCAGGTGCAAAGTGGAATGAGGACTATGGGAGCCTCAGTTCCGACGTGGCTCTCTTCTACTCTGCGCCATTAGATCCTGGCATGGACGCGACGGTCAGCTACATGAAAGGTCTCAAGCGTGACGTCGCTCCCGGCCAGAAGTGGCACTACAACACGGGAGAGACGAATCTGATCGGCGTGGTCGTTGCTCGAGCCACTAAAAAAGACTTGGCAGTCTATGCCTCTGAAAAAATCTGGGCGAACTATGGCATGGAGCAGGATGCCTCTTGGATGCTGGATCGGTCAAGTCACGAGCATGGCGGGTGCTGCATTCAGGCCTCCACTCGCGACCTTGCGCGCCTCGGCCAATTCGTTCTTGACGGTGCGCGTAGCGATGGTCGATCCATGGTGGACGAAGGCTGGCTGGAAGCCGCGACCCACAAGCAAGCCGACATTGGCGACCCTGTAAGCGCCTATGGCTATCAGTGGTGGACAAAGAACGACGGTTCTTTCAATGCCCTGGGTATTCATGGGCAACATGTTCACATTGACCCGGCTCGACGAATGGTCATCGTGGTCAACAGCGCATGGCCACAGGCAAACTTTACTCACGAATCACTGGCTGCCCGTACGGCACTCTTTAGCGCCATCCGTGCAGCGATTGATTCGGAGTCGCCCACCAACAACAAAAAATAGCGCAAAATTGTTGCGTCGCAAGTATCTTGCGCTGTCAAAAAGGGAAGTTCAGTCTCACATGGAAACCAATCACTTCTTAATGGAACAAGACGTACCCGTTTCAGTGGATTATCGGATCTTCGAGCATGCGCAAAAGTGGAGCGCTTCGGCTTTGGGCGGTCGACCTTGGCGCGCTGACATGTTCGCGCTCTTCACTGCGATTCTGAGTCGCGAATGTGCGGGACGTGAATGTCGGGTTCTCGAGCTTGGCTCAGGGCCAGGCTTTCTCGCCAGACAAATCCTCTCAGCCCTGGACCTTCAGTACGTTGCTCTTGATTTCTCGGCGCCCATGCATGATTTGGCCCGGCACCATCTCGGCGATCTCGCGACCCGGGTCCAGTTCGTTGAGAGGAGTCTTCGCGACCCGGCTTGGAGTACAGGTTTAGGCAAATTTGATTACGTGATCACCAATCAGGCTGTTCATGAGTTGCGCCACAAACGCCACGCGCCGCTCTTGCATGCTCAAGTACGCGAACTTGTTTTGCCGGGCGGCGCTTATTTGGTCAGCGACCATTGGCTGGGCGACGGTGGCATGACCCATGCGAAGATGTACATGACGGCGCCAGAGCAGCGGGAAATGTTATTGCAGGCCGGATTTGAGCAGGTTGAACAACTGGCTATCAAAGGCGACCTTGTGTTGCACCGTGCATTGAGAAAACAGCCATGGCGGGTTCAAGCGCCACCGCCAAGTGCTTGCAAGCCATTATGATGTTGGCTTGGCTAGTGTTTTAAGAGACTCATACCTATGATCAGGCTCCCGGATTGGTTGATTCGAATTTTGTCAATTCGCGTTTTGTCGATTCGCATTGGTTCCACCCGCCTATGACCGCTCGAACCAGGCTTCTTGGCTGTATCGCCGACGACTTCACGGGCGCCACGGATCTCGCCAATAACCTGGTCCGCGCGGGCCTGAGGGTGACGCAGGTCATCGGCGTGCCTGCGACGGACTTGACGCTGGATGCACAGGTGGATGCGATAGTCGTCAGCCTGAAGTCGCGCACCAACGCCGTGGCCCAGGCCGTGGAAGAGTCCTTGGCCGCTTTAAGTTGGTTGCAGGCCCGTGGTGCGCAGCAAATCTATTTCAAGTACTGCTCCACGTTTGATAGCTTGTATGAGGGGCCAGTGCGCGGCAATATCGGCCCGGTGACCGAGGCATTGATGGATGCGCTTCATTCTGACTTCACGATTGCAACTCCAGCCTTTCCCGAGAACCAGCGGAGCGTATTCAAGGGTCATCTTTTCGTCGGCGATGTGTTGCTGAGCGAGAGCGGCATGCAAAACCATCCCTTAACACCCATGAA
>JAYUOT010000368.1:0-11021 GCA_043760705.1 Betaproteobacteria bacterium | reverse complement strand
GGCCAGCAAATACGGCAAAGACGGTCCACGCCAGCAAGGCGTACAGCTCACGGTCTGTCAGGGCGTCAAAATCACCCGCTTTCACCAGCTCCCAAACTTGTCGGCGACTTCTTTTTTTCCTTGAAAGAAGGCCAAGCCCATCAATGTGGGCTGGTTGATCCTGTAACCCATCCTCTTGATGCAATGGAGTGCTCCCTTGGTTGATTTCTAGTTTGGCCATGTTGAGGAAATCTTGAGGTTATATTTCGAGGCGCGTGAGGCCAGGCGCAGTAGGGCCCGATCTTTACTGATCAAAATGTTGGCCTTCAATTCTAGAGCAAGGTCGAGAAACATCTGATCATCTGGATCTTTGCATCGCAAAAACCGGGAGTGGTCTGACGCGGTTTCGGCATGTTTGGAGAGGCGATCAGCTTCTGCAAGCGCGACTTGCTGGGCCTGCGAGTTCAGGCCGAACAGGGGTCGACCCATCACTTCTCTGAGCTCACCCATCATATAAGTGGTGCGATGGCAGATCGCGGTTTGTTGTTCTAGCGCGAGCCGAAGGGCCGCGACTCGCGGGTCGGAAAAAACCAGGAGGTCGAGCCAGACATTGGTGTCGATGAGGATATTCATGAAAGCATTAAGATGTCGGCATTCCCGTGACCTTTTCTCAAGCGCCGTTTAATGATTATTGTTGTCTCGCCCGCAAAAACTTTAGACTTTAGTCCGATCAGTCAAGCCAAGCTGAAAACACTGGCGCCTAGCCTGCCGCAGTTTACAGAAGAAGCGAAGATCCTGGTCGATGTGCTTCGCAATTATCCCTCGGAGCGCCTGCAAGACTTAATGAGCATGAGTGAAGATTTGGGGGCTTTGAATCATCAACGCTTTCAGGATTGGGAGGCCAGTTTTCCTGCGGCCAAAAGTAAACCCGCCGTGCTGGCCTTTGACGGTGATGTTTACGATGGACTCAATGCCAGGACCCTGGCCGTCGGACAACTGCGCTGGGCCAATGAGCATCTCAGAATCCTCTCGGGTTTATACGGTATTTTGCGCCCCTTGGACTGGCTCCAGCCCTACCGCCTGGAAATGGGAACTGCCTTACCCAATTGTCGTGGCAAGAATTTATATCATTATTGGGGCACTCAACTGGCGTGGCATTTGCGTCAGCAACTCGAAGCTCAAAAGCTCGCCCCAAAATCGAAGGTGTTGGTGAATCTGGCTTCCGAGGAATACTTCAAGGCGGTGGACGTCAAGGTCTTGGGTTTTCCTGTGCTGACGCCCGTTTTTCTCGACACCGCCGCCCATGGCTCCGGCCCCTTCAAGGTGATCAGTTTTTTTGCCAAGCGTGCGCGTGGTTTGATGGCTCGTTACATCATCGAGCATAGGCTAAAAAATCCCGAGGATCTAAAACACTTTACCGAATCAGGATATGTTTTCGACCCGAGTCAGTCGCGGGAACTGAGTTGGGTCTTTAAAAGATCAAATTGATCTCATGCACTGATCTCATCCCGCACTCCCTTGGCGCGCAGGCCGAGACTTAATCAGTGCTTTCCTAAATTATAATTGGCTCAGGTTCCAGGCGGACGCCGAATCTTTTTTGGACTGCATTTTGAATCTTTTCGGCAAGACCAAGAATATCTTTTCCGCTAGCCCGGCCATGATTCACCAGCACGAGGGCATGGGCCTCATGTACCCCAGCGTCGGCTTCGCGAAAACCTCTGAAGCCACACTGATCAATCAACCAGGCCGCAGAAATTTTACGTTCGTCTTCGCGCAGGCCCGGATACTGAGGCAACTTGGGATGGTCACGTAGCAAGCCTAGTGCGATACTCGTTTTCACCGAAGGGTTCTTGAAGAAGCTACCGGCGTTACCGATTTTTCGAGGGTCCGGGAGTTTACTGCTGCGAATCGCGATCACGGCATTGGACACATCGCGCGGACTCGGCGCGGTGATGTTCTGATCGGACAGCCAATGCTTGAGATCGCCGTAATCTAATGTCAAGGCGGGCGACTTACTAAGTTTGAAACGTACTGCGGTGATCCAAAACTGGTGTTCGCGCTTGAATAGGCTGTCACGATACCCAAATTGGCAATCCGCGGCGGTCATGGTCAGCGACGACTTCTTAAAATCTTGTAATACCGATGCGATGTCGACAGCGTCCAGGGAATGAAAGCGGTCCTTCATTTCCACGCCATAGGCTCCGATGTTTTGTACTGGGCTGGCGCCCACGGTCCCTGGAATGAGGGACAGGTTTTCCAGTCCGTAGAGATGATGGGCCAAGCACCACAGCACAAACTCATGCCAATGGGCGCCCGCCTCGGCTTGTACGATCGCGCCCTGGGCGCTCTCTTCGAGCACCGCCATGCGTTGGAACTCGAAGCGTACCAAAGGGCGATGGACAGGCCCGGTAATGAGGATATTGCTGCCCCCGCCAATCAAGAGAGGTGGAAACAACTTCAGACAGTTTGGCGACCCTGAGGAATCGAGCCGGGGAGTCTTTGCCAGTCGATCAATCAACGTGGGCAGCTCGGACGGATGGGCCACCTTCCAACAGTCATCAGCAATCTCAGCAATCCCGAAGCTGTTCCAATCCTTCAGATTGACTTGCTTAAGATGTTCCAAGTGCTTCAGTAGGAGCGTTCGGGCCGTCAGTTTACGACGGTGTATAGGCTAGACGCACATAGATTGGCGCGAAAGCCTCCGCTTGGGTAATCTCCACCAATGATTCTTTGGCAAGCTCAAGAAGGGCGATGAAGGTCACGACCAGAACGGGCAGACCCTTGGTGACATCGAATAAATCCTGAAACTCGGCAAAGCTTCTTGTTTTCAGGCTGCGCAGCACCATGGTCATGTGCTCACGTACAGAGAGCTCTTCGCGGGTGATTTTATGGTGCTCAATCAGTCTGGCCCGTCGCAAGATGTCAAACCATGCTTGCCTCAAGTCGACACTGGTCACGTCCGGTAAACGGATCATGGTTTCCTGCTCAATGTAAACCTGAGCTTTAAAGAAATCCCGTCCCAAGAGGGGCAGCTTGTCAATCTCAAGCGCCGCAACTTTAATTTTTTCGTATTCGATCAAGCGTCGCGCCAACTCGGCACGCGGATCTTCGGCTTCTTCGCCCGAGTCGGTTTTCTTGATCGGCAAGAGCATGCGCGACTTGATGTCGATCAGTAGCGCCGCCATCAATAGATAGTCTCCCGCGAGTTCTAGACTGCGACCGCGAATCTCCTCGATATAAGCGAGATACTGGCGCGTCACGGCCGCCATCGGAATGTCAAGAATATTAAAATCTTGTTTTCTGATCAGATACAGGAGGAGATCGAGCGGCCCTTCGAAGGCCTCCAGAAACACCTCTAAGGCTTCCGGCGGAATGTAAAGATCCTTCGGAAAATTAGTCAGGGGCTCCCCGTAAAGTCGGGCAACAATACCGAGCTCAAGTTGCTCGGACATCAGCCCTGGCACCGGCGCGACTTGAGGCGCTTCGGCCACGGCAAGCCCCGCATCTCCTGCGACAGAATGGTTAAGCGCTACCTGTTTTTTTGCCACGGCGAGAATCTACTTGGTTTGGTAAGGATAGGCTTTCATCGGGATTTGCGAGGCCTGATTGCGCTCTGCGGTGTCCAAGTCTTGGGGCTTGTCCCACAGCAAGGCACGACCTTTGCGCTGCTCTTCGACCAACTGGGGACGATCTTTCTTGAGTTGATTCAGAAACTTCGTGATTTCAGATTCGTACATGTAATATAGCCGCCGGTAGGAGAACTCATTTGCATTCAGAGCGGATTTTACAGTGAAGCGGGTTTTGGCCTCAATGGTGTTGAAAAACTGCTCTAGTCGGTCATTTGAGCCTTGGCCCGTGGGGTCTAATTTAGAACAAGGAGTTTATTCAATGAAAATTAGGTTGAAGGCTATTTGGGTGGTGATGGGCCTGGCGCTTAGCGCCTGTGACTATGTCGCCGAAAAAGAAATGAAAGTAGGCGAAGCCACTCAGGAGGAGGTCATCACCCGAATGGGCCAGCCGACCCAGAGTTGGCCGGAGAGCGACGGTGGCAAAACGCTTGAAATGAGTCGCCAGCCGGAGGGCACTCAAACGTATCATGTGAAAATCAGCCCGGACGGCAAGTATCTTGGGATGCGTAACGTCTTGGTCGACTCCATGTTTGAGCAAGTCAAGCCCGGTATGAGTCCTGAGCAAGTACGCCGCCTGATTGGGCCGCCCGCCCTCAAGCAAGAGTTCAAGCTCAAAAAAGAGACCGCTCAGAGCTATCGCTACGCACCGAGTGCAGGCAGAACGGAAATGTTTGACGTGGTTTACGATCTCGAAGGCAAGGTGCTTCGCACCGGCAAGTCGCCCGACCCCAGAAACAATCAAACCCAATAGACGGTTAACTTATCCTCATCCCTGGCTCCGCGCCAGGGTAGGGTTCAAGCAGGAAGATCCCGGCTTTTTTGCCGGGATCTTCCCAGCTTGCTGCTAACACCATGCCTTCCGAGAGTCCAAATTTCATCTTGCGTGGAGCCAGGTTGGCCACCAGGACGGTCAATTTGCCGGTGAGATCTTCGGGTTTGTAAACCGCTGCAATCCCCGAGAATACGTTTCGCAGACGTCCCTCGCCGGCATCGAGGCTGAGCTGCAATAGTTTGCTGGAGCCTTCGACCGCACGAGCACTCACGATTTTTGCGATGCGTAGATCCACCTTGGTGAAGTCGTCAATGCTGATCGATGCATCACCAGATTCACGCCCGGAGTGGCCGCTCGCGCCGACCTGCACTGGCGCGTTCGGGCTGGCCGTTTTTTTGCCGCTGGCTTTCATTGCGTCTGGCGCGATGGTCGAAAGATTGACTGGAGTCGTGTCCGCATCAATGCCAAATAAGGCATCAAGCTGCTTCTCTTCGACTCGGGTCATGAGATGGACATAGGGCTGAATGGCATGTCCGCTGGGCAAGAGTTCACCAATCTGTTGCCAGCTTGAGGCACTTAAGCCCATTTGCTGCAAAGCCTTCGCACTGGTATCCGGCATGATCGGTGTCAATAAAAGGCAAAGATCTTTGAAGGCGTTCAGTGCCGTCGTACAGACGGTATGCAGGCGTACCAGCCCCCCGTCAAGCTTGGCCAGTTCCCATGGCTTCTGGGTGTCGATATAAACGTTGACCGCGTCCGCGAACAGCATAATCTCTCGCACTGCTTTGCCAAACTCCCTGGCCTCGAAGAGTCTGGCCACGCCTTGCGCACCCGCCCAGGATTGCTGAAAACCGCTCCATGCCTCTTCATCAGTGGCTCCCAGCTTGCCCTCAAATCGTTTGTTGATAAAGCCTGCACAACGGCTCGCAATATTGACAAACTTGCCGACCAAATCGCTATTGATGCGCGCCATAAAATCTTCGGCCGTAAACTCCAAGTCTTCGGCCTTGGCGTTTAGCTTGGCGGTGATGTAGTAGCGCATCCAATCGGGATTCATGCCAATTTCGAGATAGCGCAGAGGCGAAATACCGGTACCCCGGCTCTTGCTCATCTTCTCGCCACCGACGGTAATAAAGCCATGCACATTCACCCGGTCGGGCACCTTTCGCCCCGAGAACTTCAACATCGCTGGCCAGAACAGCACATGGAAATAGGTAATGTCTTTGCCAATAAAATGGATCTGCTCGAGGTTCGGGTCGTCCAGTAGGTCCTGAAACGACAAACCGTTTTTTGTGCAATAGCCCTCCAGCGACGCCAAGTAGCCAATGGGTGCGTCCAACCACACATAAAAGTACTTACCTGGAGCGTCGGGTATCTCAATCCCATAATAGGGCGCGTCCCGGGAGATATCCCAGTCGGCGAGCTTGCTATCGGTCGCGGTGCCTAGCCATTCTTGCGCTTTGGCGATGGTTTCTGTCTGCAAGCGTGGCTGGCCATGACGGTCAAGGCCTGAGGTCCATTCGCGCAGAAAGTTGGCACAGCGCGAATCCGAGAGCTTGAAAAAGTAATGCTCAGAACTCTTTAAAACAGGTTGGCTACCGGTCAGGGTGGAGTAAGGGTCTTTCAGATCCGTCGGCGAATAAACGGCACCGCAAACTTCGCAGGCATCCCCATACTGATCCTTAGCGCCGCATTTCGGGCACTCGCCTTTAATAAAACGGTCCGCAAGGAACATTCCTTTGACGGGGTCGTAAAACTGCTCGACGCTGCGTCTGCTGATCAAACCGGCATCACGTAAGGCGAGATAAATGGCCTGAGCATGTTTGCGATTTTCCTCGGTATCGGTACGATGCCAATGGTCAAAGCTAATCCGAAAGCCGTCCAAGAAAGGTTTGCGTCCTGCGGAAATGCCGTCCACGAACTCTTTAGGGGTCGTGCCTGCCTTTTCGGCGGCGATCATGATGGCTGCGCCATGGGCGTCGTCAGCGCAGACAAAATGCACCTTGGCGCCACGCATGCGTTGAAAGCGCACCCAGACGTCCGCCTGGATATATTCCATCATGTGGCCGACGTGCATCGGGCCATTGGCATAGGGTAGGGCGGTGGTCACGAAGAGTTGACGGCACGTAGGCGCGGTGTTTGAGGCAAGCTTATCCATCGTCCAAGTTTATCAGCCTCGCGCTGTGAATCCCCAATAAGCTAGACTCACGGCTTGCAGCGGGGTGGCCCAGACAAGGCACAAGGCGTCGGCATCCCAGATCGCGTGGCGTCTGCGACGTTTGCCGGCCCCCCATGACCACTTAAAAATGAGTTTTCTGGAGAGATTGAAATGAGCGTCACAGTAGAACAGGTGACTCAGGCCCTGAGCCAATTGTTAGACCCCAATACGGGTAAAGATTACGTATCTGGCAAAGCCACAAAGAACCTGCGCGTGGACGGTGCGGACGTGTCGGTTGATATTGAGTTAGGTTATCCGGCCAAGAGTCAGCTCGAGCCGATCCGGCGGTCCGTCATCGCGGCCTTGCGCGCGATTCCAGGAGTGGCCAACGTGAGCGCCAATGTCTATCAAAAGATTGCGTCTCACGCCGTTCAGCGCGGCGTCAAAACTTTACCGGGCGTGAAAAACATCATTGCGATTGCCTCCGGGAAGGGCGGAGTCGGTAAAAGCACGACGGCCGTGAACCTGGCGCTCGCGCTCGCCGCTGAAGGTGCTTCGGTGGGCATGTTGGATGCTGATATTTACGGGCCTTCCCAACCCATGATGCTGGGCATTACCGGCAAACCTGAGTCTCTCGACGGCAAAACTCTGGAGCCTATGACGGGCCATGGCATTCAAGCCTCCTCCATCGGTTTTATGATCGATGTCGATACTCCGATGGTGTGGCGAGGCCCGATGGTGACGCAAGCCTTGGAGCAATTGCTGCGCGAAACTAATTGGCGCGATCTTGACTATTTGATCGTCGATATGCCTCCTGGCACCGGCGATATTCACTTAACGCTATCGCAAAAAATTCCGGTCACGGGTGCGGTGATCGTGACAACCCCTCAGGACATTGCTCTGCTCGATGCACGCAAAGGCTTGAAGATGTTTGAGAAAGTGGGCATTCCGATCCTGGGTATCGTCGAGAATATGGCGATTCATCATTGCTCACAGTGCGGCCATAAGGAACATATCTTTGGGCAGGGTGGTGGCGAGCGTATGTCTAAGGACTTTGGCGTGGATTACCTCGGAGGCTTACCGCTCGATATTCGCATTCGTGAGCAGGCCGACTCCGGCCAGCCTACTGTGGTCGCAGATCCGGATGGTGATATCGCAGCAACCTATAAACACATTGCCCGCCAAGTTGCGATTCGTATCGCCAATATGGCCAAGGATATGAGTTTGAAATTCCCGTCGATCATTGTTCAAAACACCTAATCAGTGCTTGCCTAAACCAGGACGGAGAGTTCCACTTCTTGATGAGCCTGCAGCGGGGAAGCAGGCGAAGGCGAACGAGTAGGGCGCGTGTAACGCTGAGCGATCTCCTGAATGGCATCGATTGCCGCTAAGCTCTCGGCCCAATATTCGATCGGTTTAGCCGGTGAAAAGAAATAGCCTTGGGCAAAATCAATTTGCATCGAAATGAGCAGTTCCAGGGTTTTTTCGTCCTCGACCCATTCTGCGACCGACTGCATGCCGAGCTGCTGCGACAGCGTACTCATGGTGCGAACGATGCGCTGACACGGTATATCTTGACTCAAGGTTGCAATAAAGTTGCCGTCAATCTTTAGCATGTCGGCTGGCAAGTCTTTGAGGTATCCGAAGGAGGTGTAGCCCGCGCCGAAATCGTCGAGTGCAAAGCGCACGCCTTTGGCGATCATGGCGTCCATGAAACGCCGGGTGTATTTCGAGTCGAGCAGCGCGACCGTTTCCGTAATTTCCAAAGTAATACGATGGGCCACTTTAGCGTGCTGATCGAACAACTTCATGATGTCACTCAAGAAACGGCGATCGTTAATCGAGCTGCCACTGAGATTCACTGTAAAGAATAAAGAGGTTAGAGCGAATCGCGAATTTTGATCGAGAAACTTGAGCGTGCTCTCCAGCACCCAAAAGTCCAATTGACTCATGAGGCCTTGGCGCTCAGCGATGGAAATCAATTGACCCGGCGGCAATACTTTGTCGTTTTCGTCCACATATCGAAGCAGCACCTCATAGGCCAAGCCTGTGCGACCGCTTAACGGCACTAAAGGTTGGGCGTAAATTCTCAGTCGCTCGGTAGGCAGACGTGAAGACATGAGCTCTTGAAGGATCGACTCGCTCCGAAACTCATTGATCAACTTGTCGGACGCTTCAATTCGCTCGATGCGGCCGCGCCCGTTCTTCTTGGCTTGACCGCATGCTCTGTCGGCATGTATCAGGGCGTCTTTAGGCTCCATGCCTTTTGTGAGCCTGATCACGCCAATGCTTGCACCGACGGTCAAAAGTTTATCGCGTACCGGGTAAGGTCGATTACTGATGACTGAGCGTAACTCTTCCGCGAGATCGCAGGCCAACTCCAAGGAAGCGTTGGGCGCCAGTACCACGAACTCGTCACCGCCAATCCTTGCAATGGTCAAACGCCCTTCACTCATGGCCCTGGCGCGCAAGGCGATTTGAATCAGCAATTCGTCGCCATAGTCGTGGCCATACAAATCGTTCACAATCTTGAAGCGATCCAAGTCGATAAACAACAAGCTTGCGTGCGCCTCATTTTTGTTCACCAGAGTTTGTAGGGCACGAAGGTGCTGATCAAGACCTCGACGGTTGAGTAGCCTAGTCAATGGGTCCGTACTGACCTGGTTTTCCAGAACCCGGGTCATCCGTTCTTGATCGGTGATGTTGATGAGAGTTAACTCAATGGTTGTGGCGGTTCTGAAGAGTTTGAGTTGGCAAATGATCTCCTGGGGTCGGTGCTCGCCCCGGGGCAAAGTGATCACGGCATCCACCGAATCCTTGGTGTGGAACGCACTGGAAAGTAGATCCGCATATTGAGCTCCCACCAGCTCATCAAGCAAGAGACTGCCCGTGTTGCCCCAGTCCAGCCTGGGCCAAATCTCGCGCGCTTGGATGTTGGCGTGAATGAGTTTGCCCTTGTAATTGGCCGAGAGCATCGCCACCGGCGTGTTTTCGACAACGTCGGCCACATGTTTCAGGCTAGCCTCGGCAAGCTTCTGGGCGTTGCGCCGGCCTGCTCGTTCCTGGCTTAGCGCTCGCAACATCACATAGGTCGTCAGGGCTGCGCCATACACGGTGGGAAAGAGATAGTTGTATCCGGTTTTGGATAAAAAAGGTCCAAACCAAGGCAATATCTCGGCCAGGATTGTGGTCGCACCGAGACCCCATGCGATAACATTGGTCAGGGTGGTGAGTTTGTTCGCAGATTTTTGCACCTGAGTCAATTGTTTGAGGCCAACGGCCAGGCAAAAGGCGACGCCGGAAGCCCAGATCAGTCCGATCACAAAAGGATGAGGATAGACGGCGCTGATGAGTCCGAAAGTGATGAGCCAAAACCCAAACCAGCGTCGCGACGCGAGGACCATCGGTTGACTGATGCCGGAGAATGCTTGTTCCAATCTCAAAGTGACCCAGCCGAAAAGCGAGGCTACAGTACCGATCAAATGGGGTTCTATGGTCGAAGCCAGTTGATTGTCAAGCAATGCGCCTAGTGCCCCTGAAGTGACAAAGGTAACCAGGCTTAAGGAAATCAACCACCACGAGAGCCAACCCATCACTTTTAGTCGGCCAAAGTAGGCCACCGTACAGGCAAAGAGCGCGAGCAAGGCTTGAGTGCATACCACTGCAATCGTGACCAGGAGCCCATGGGTTTGTGCCTGGTGGTAGGCGCTCGCAGTGCCAATTCGAACACTTGTTTGTGCCATAAACCCGTTCTGGGTCGCGAGGTGGATTTCTTGGGTATTCGGCGGTAGTGCAATCACCTTTCTGTGTCCAGCGTGGCGAAGATCTAGTGAGTGATCTTGGCCGGGGGTCGCATGGTTTGGGCTCGTACTTGCAAATCTAAGGGATTTAATTTCTGCGCCAAGGACTGCATCGATGAGCAAAACCCGCGCCTCACTTTCTGCCGCGCCGACTTTTTTTGAGGGCGGCAGGGTGAACTTCTGTACGAGTAAATTGCCTTCTCGTTCTGCTTCAAGGCTGGCTTGCAAGGGAGAGTTTTTATAGAAAGAAAATAAGTCAGAACCTAGTGAAAAATTCAGACAAAGCATGATGGAAGCAGCGCAGACCAGCATGGCTAAAATCAGGGCCAGCTTTTCAAAACGGGTGCTCGACTTTCTGCTGAGGGCTTGCGCAGAATTCGTTCCAACTTTTACGGGGCTAAGTTTGCCGGGAGTTGTCGCTTTGGAGTGGGTCTTTAAAGGCGACGAGCGGCGACTCGAGCGAGGTGTCGGCGAGGGCTTCGACGACGCTGTTGACGCTGTTGACGAGGGTGTCAACTTAGGCTTTGGCTGACGATCAGGTTTTTGTCCAAGTAACTCAAATCCGCCCTTCGCCTGCGCCTTTGCCGACGAAGGCTGAAGTAAATTCGGGGGGAAAAGGCGCACAATCCAACTCATCGTCCGAGTATTTCGAGCCGGGTCGCATAGGCCTAGTGCGCACGGAC
>JAYUOT010000367.1:0-11043 GCA_043760705.1 Betaproteobacteria bacterium | reverse complement strand
AATGGTATTTCCCTGGCGTATTTTGAATGGAGTGCCCATTTGCGCGGCGTCGAACCCAGCTTGCTGATGGTTCACGCCACAGGTTTCCATGGGCGGGTCTGGGATCAGGTGATTGCGCATTTCCCGAATCGTCATGTGATCGCACTTGAACAACGTGGTCACGGCCGCAGCGAAAATGCGCCCGTTGAGGGTTGGGCGATTTATGGACGGGATCTCGCTGCGGCCGTTGTTGCCTTGGATTTAGTAGGAGTGATTGGGATCGGCCATAGCATGGGCGCCCATGCCTTGGTCCAGGCTGGGGCCTTTCTGCCCACCCACTTCGCGCGCCTGATCCTGATTGATCCTGTGATCGTGGATCCCATCGCTTACCATCGAGCACCAACGCCTGAAGGCATGGTGCATCCTGCATCCAAGCGTTTGAATCATTTCGAATCCACGCAGGCGATGCTCGAACGGTTTTCGGATCGGCCACCTTACAGCGGTTTTAACGTCCAGGTTTTGCGTGACTATTGCAACTACGCTTTGAAACCCAGTCTGTCAGGTAAGGGTTTTGAGCTGGCTTGTTCTCCATTCACCGAGGCCAAAATTTATCTGACTGCGATTCGAAATCCTGGGGTTTACGCCAGTGTTCTTGCTCTTGCGATGCCGGTACTCCTCATCCGTGCGCGATTACCAAGGAGTGAGGCTAAGCCTGATTTTGTGGGATCTCCGACCTGGCCAGAATTGGTGTCCAAATTTAAAAGGGCGCGAGAAGTTTATTTGCCAGATCGATCACATCTTGCGCCCATGGAAGATCCTGAGGGCATTGCGCGACTGATTCTCGAAGAGTTAGTCGCTGATTCGAAAGTTCACGCCGCCTAAATGAAAGGACTTGTCCTGGACGCGATAGCCGTGAGCTAATGCCCGTTCCAGAGTTTCTGCCGGGTGGGTGACCTGAACCCGTATCGTTGCCAGGACCTCCGTCGGGCCGGGAACGAACTGGATGCTTGTGCCCTCAAAACTCAAGAGGCTTGCGCTGCCCATCGGTGTGAGTGGTGTTTGCAGGATGTTCGACCAATGCGCGGCAAGCTCCTTGGGCGTCGGACTTTCCAACTCGATGCCAAGCATCTTTATCGTCTCCGAGGTGCGTACGAAATCTTTCCAGTGAGGGCCGGCTGGCCACCAGGTTCCCATCCTCTCGTCGCCCCCGGCGCTATGGCCAAGCTCAATAAAAGCGGCGCGACAATCGCGCGGATGAAGTTGGACGCTTTGATAAGCCTCTCGCTCAATTTCATGGGCCGTGCGCACCCCAATGGTTTCGGCATGCGCTTGACGACGGCGCGGATCACTGGCCTGAAAAATGGCCATGTAGCCACCGTGACCCCTTGAGCGTGAAATAAAGCGGCCGGCTGCGGTGTCCTCGTGCAAGGGTGAGACCACTTCAAGGAAATCGCTACCGATTGGAATTAATGCATTTTCCAGGCCGTAAGGGGCTACATTCGGGTCGCGATAGCAAACCTCGACCTTAAAAATCTCTTGGAGATCTTCAATCGTATTTTTCAGGCGCGGTGCTGCAAGACAGATTTGACGAAGACGAAGGTAGTCGGCCATGGAGGCACCTCAGAATAAGAACGCAATGAATCAATGAATGTGGACAGTCACTTTGGATGAATGCTCACCACACTAGGAGCGCTCATTCACTTCGAGCGCCGCAGGGCCGCACCCACTGCACGTCCGCCATCAACTCTCAGTAATTGCCCGGTGACTTTGCTTGCGCCAAGCAAATAAAGAATCGCCTCGGCCACGTCTTCAGGTGTGAGCACCGCGGCAAGCGCGGCCGTGGCCTTGTAGCGATCCCGGTTAGCTTCGTATGCGGCTCCCATGCCAGCCTTAAGCCAGCCGGTTTCAATGAAGCCGGGCAGGACGGCGTTGACCCTGACCTCGGTGCCCATGACTCGAGCCAAGGACAAGGTCAGCGTATTCAAGGCGCCTTTCGATGCCGCATAGGCGATGGACGAACCCAGCCCTTCCTGTCCGGCAATCGACGAGATATTGACGACGGCACCGTGCGCAGCGCGCAGCGCATTCTCGCAGGCACGCACCATTTGGAACACACCAATGGTGTTCACAGCGTAAATATCGTGAAAGTCCTGAGCGTTGAGTCCGGCCAGGTCGGGCGCGGCGACGAACTTGGTCGTGCCCGCATTGTTCACCAGAAAATCGATGCGACCCCAGCGGGCCATGGCTGCGGCGGCCAAGCGCTCGCAATCAGCATTGTCGGCCACGCTCCCGCCGACCACCAAGACATCGGCTCCAGCCTCTCGGCATTGCTGGGCGATGGTTTGCGCGGCTTCAGCGCTCTTGCTGTAATTGATCAGCACTGAAGCTCCTTGCTGAGCAAGCATCAGCGCCGTGGCCGCACCAACACCCGACGAAGAGCCGGTGACGACGGCGCATTTTCCTTTGAAGTTCATATTTCGTTCCTTTTTAGGATGAGAGAATGCTTTTGAATTGAGCTTTTTCGAGATTACCTGAGTTGATCAAGACTAGGTTCGGCATTGATGGTTTTTTGGGCGCGGTCCGAGCTAGTTCTGTCTACAATAGAGCCACTCAAACGGGAAAGGAGTTTTTCGCTTATGGCTATCGACCCAGCCGGCATCTCACGCCAGGCCGCAATCGCTGCACTCACTGCTCCGGGGCAGCCTTATGAGCTAGAGTGGGTCCAAGCGAGCGGACGCAGAGTGCGTGCTTTCAAGAATGCGCCCGCTTCTCTGCGGACAATGTACGAGACGGGTGCAAGCGATAAGCCGTTTATTGTGTATGAGAACGAACGGCTCAGTTTTAATGAGACCTGGAGTTTGGCCGCCAAAATCGGTCATGTTCTCTATGAGGGATACGGTATTCGTAAGGGTGATCGGGTCGCGATCTCGATGAGAAATTATCCTGAGTGGATGATCGCCTTTTGCGCAATTACTTCGATTGGAGCCATCGCCGTTGCTATGAATGCGCTCTGGCTGGCCGAGGAAATGGCCTACGGCTTGAGAGATAGTGGCGCCAAGCTGCTCTTTGCCGATCAGGACAGGCTGGATCGACTCGCTCAATGTTCGCCCTTACCCGACTTGGATGTGATTGCCGTGCGTACGACGACTCCGCATCCCCGATATGCCTCCTGGGACAGCTTGTTGAAAAACCTGGGGCCGGTGCCGATGCCCACGGTTGCAATTCACCCCGACGATCCGGCCAAAATTCTTTACACCTCGGGCTCGACCGGCCATCCCAAAGGTGTGGTGACCAGCCATCGCAATGTGTTGAGCGCGCTCTTGTCATGGGAGCTGGATGCCAAGACGGGCGAACTCATGACTGGAATAACACCGCCTGAGCCGGTTGAACAGCCGGCCAGCCTGCTCGCTGTGCCGCTCTTCCATGTCACGGGTCTGAACGCTGTGTACTTGATCAGCTATCGGCTTCAACGGCGCGTGGTCTCCATGTACAAATGGGTGCCGGAACAGGCCGCCGAGCTTATCGAGCGCGAACACATCACCTCTTTTGTGGCGCCGGCCGCCATGACGGGAGATTTGGTGCGCACTGCTAGTGTCAGCAAGCAGCGGTTGGCCACCTTGATGAGCGTGGGTGGTGGCGGTGCTCCAAGAGCGCCCGAGCAAGTCAAACAAATTGATGCCGTGTTTGCCAACGCCATGCCCAATACGGGTTGGGGCATGACCGAAACCTGCGCGATCGGTACGGGTATTGGCGGCCCGGAGTACTTACTGCGACCGGCGAGTTCGGGCCGTTGCTCGGCCGTGCTGGATTTATCGATTGTCGATGAAACTGGCCAGTCCGTGAAGACGGGTGATCGTGGTGAGCTACTGGTGCGTGGAGCCTCGGTGTTTACTGGCTATTGGAACCGTTCTGAGGTGAACGCGCAGGTCTTTACCGACGACTGGTTTCATACCGGCGATGTGGCCTACCTGGATGAAGAGGGCTATCTGTTCATCGTTGATCGCATCAAGGACTTGATCATTCGCGGTGGCGAGAACATTGGGTGCGGCAAAGTGGAGAGTGTTTTGCTGATGCACCCATTGGTTCACGAGGTGGCCGTGTATTCCGTGCCGGATGAGCGTCTGGGTGAGGAAGTGGGCGCAACGATTCATGGCGCCGATGTGCTGGATCTGAACGAACTCCGAACTTTTTTAAACTTGCATCTTGCGCGCTTCGAAGTGCCGAGGTACCTTCTCCAATCGATGGAGGCTTTGCCGCGCACTCCGTCCGGGAAAATACTCAAGCGCGAGATACGCGGAGCCGCCCTGAAGCAGTTGGCGATTGCTGGTTAGAGATGAGTGTCCTCAAAATGAATGCCAACGAAACGATGTTGTCCGAGAACGATGTATCACAAGCGACGGAGCACGTCGATATCATCATCGTCGGCGCCGGTATCTCGGGTGTAGGTGGTGCTTATCACCTGAGCAAGGAGTGCCCCGACAAAACCTTCGTAGTGCTTGAAGCTTTGGATAACTTCGGTGGCACCTGGTGGACACATCGCTACCCCGGTATTCGCTCGGACAGTGATCTTCATACTTTCGGCTATCGCTTTAAGCCCTGGACCAGCGCGCCGATTGCCAGCTCTGAAGAGATTCGCAAATATATGGGCGAAGTCATCGAAGAAAACGACCTGGCGCGCCATATTCGATACCAACATCGTATTGCGTCTGCGCAGTGGTCGAGCGAGACCAATTTATGGACCGTGCAGGTTCGGCGCGGCGAAAGCGGCGAGCCGTTGCAGTTTACTGCCACCTTTTTGTGGATGTGTCAGGGCTATTACCGCCACTCGCAGGGCTACACACCAGAGTGGCCAGGTATGAAAGACTATAAAGGCGTCATTATTCATCCTCAGCATTGGCCAGAGAATTTTGCTTACGACAATAAGCAAGTCGTGGTCATTGGCTCGGGCGCCACTGCGGCGACCGTGGTTCCCGCGATCGCCGAGAAAGTGGCCCATGTTACTTTGTTGCAGCGCTCTCCCACTTATTTTATTCCGGGGCGAAACGCGATTGAGCTTGCGGAAACCTTGCGAGAATTGGAGGTCGATGAGACCTGGATTCATGAGATCGTGCGACGTCGGATCTTGAAAGATCAAGCCAATTTTGCGCGCCGGGCGATCGAGGAACCTGAGGTCGTCACGCAGGAGTTGCTGGGTGGAGTCCGGGCCATTCTGGGCCAGGACTACGATATCAAAAAGCATTTCACACCCAGCTATCGGCCCTGGCGGCAGCGTGTCGCCTTTGTGCCTGGAGGCGATTTATTCCAGAGTATCAAGAGTGGAAAAGCTTCGGTTGAAACCGATGAGATTGAGCGCTTCAATGAGAGTGGTCTTTTGCTCAAGAGCGGCAAGACCCTGAAGGCTGATGTCGTGGTGACCGCCACCGGCTTTAACCTGAGCGCGCTCGGCGATATCGTCTTTGACATTGATGGAAAGCGCCTGGATCTCGGCCAGACTGTCACCTATCGCGGCATGATGTTTACAGGGGTGCCGAACTTGCTGTGGGTGATGGGCTATTTTCGAGCAAGCTGGACCTTACGTGCTGATCTCGTGGCAGACTTTTTCGTTCACTTATTGAGAGAAATGCAGCGTCAAAAAGCTCGCAGAGTGGTGCCTGTGTTGCGTGCCAAGGATGAGGCAATGACCCTTGGCCCTTGGGTGAGCGCGGAAAATTTCAATCCTGGCTATGTGACCCGCGGCATGCATTTGATGCCCAAGAGTGGCGACCAGCCAGAATGGCAGCACACCCAGGACTATTGGGGCGAAAAGGATAGCTTGGCGACGGCTTTTCTCGACGATGATTGTTTGAAGTTCGAAGGAGTCCCTGAGACCTAATTTGACGATTTTTGTCAGTCTCGCTTGCACGCCTTCTGCCGCCCAGACTCCAAGAGGGTAAAAACGCACACTTTCTCGCGGTATTTCGGACTACAATTCTTGTCGTTGGAGTCGATTGAACATCACGGAAGGGACGATCATGACGGGTTTTGTTTTGCCGGATTCTTGGTTGTCGCTGTCACGAACGGTTAAGTATTTGGTGTCGCAGCGCAAGCGCCCTCAGAACGCGCGGACGGAGGCCGATTCGGTGGCTATTTTGAACCCCCCGACGCAGGAAATGTCCTCTGCCAGTGCGACAACTTTGCAGGACCTTCAAGCGCCGATCACAATCCAGCCGAGTGAACCTCCAACCAATATTCTTGCATCCGCTGTTAAGCCAAATCCTGGCTCGCCAAAGCCCTACGCAGTCGACTTGCGCGAGTCGGTGTTCACTTCTGTGTTTTCGATCTCAGGCAAGAAGTCTAGGGCCAGCGAAGTGTTGAAGCAGGAACCCCTTGCAGAGGTTTCGCTAGCGAGCGAAGAAGCCCAGAGTCTGCATGTTCTCGTGGTCAGCGAGGACCTTGAAGAAATGGAGCGCGACCTTTCCACGCTGAGTTCGCTGACCACCGTGCCGAATGCGGCGGCTGCTTTGGCGGCTGGATTCAAACTCAATGAGAAAGCTCAACTTCAGATCATCAAGGGGATCGGGCCGAAAACAATCCAGATGCTCAACGCCGCCCAAATCAATACTTTTTCTGATCTCGCCGATTATTGCGTGAGCGATTTACGAAAAATTCTTCAGGCCGCCGGGCCTTATCATCGGCTGGCAAAACCGGCGAGTTGGATTAGCCAGGCGAACCTGGCGTCCTTGAATCGATGGGAGACCCTTAAGGCATTACAGGCCTCGGGCCCGACCCGAAGGCGCTCAAAGTTAGGAGCCGCTCTAAAATCAGTCGAGCTTAATCCCTAACTCTGAGGCAATTCTGATCCAGACGGGGGCCACTTCGCGCCAGGCTTTGCGGGTTTCTTCGAGACCGAGCACTTTGTCGGGAATCGCAAATGTTTCCCGAATGGATTTTGCTTTTGGCAACTCCCAACCCTCGACGGCCACTTGCGCCATTTTTTGAAGAATATCTTGAGGGACCGCTGACACTGCGGTGATCGGTAGGCCGCCAAACAAGGTGCCCAGTTCTCCGGCCGCGCCTTGCTCCTGCAGGGTTGGCACGTCAGGAAGTTTGGGCGAGCGATAGGTGCCTGTCACTGCAATCGCACGAACGCCTTTAGCCTGGACATTGGCAAAGGCCTGATAACTGCCGACGGCGATATGCGACTGCCCTCCGGCCACATCGACCCACATCGGCGCCTCACCTTTGTAATGTACGGTATTGATATTGGCCCCTTCTTTTTTGGCCATCGAATCGGCCAGCATGTGGGGATGAGAGGCGGGCGCGTAGGAGCCCATCGTGACCGGGTTTTTGCGCGCATACTCCACAAACTCTTTGTAATTCTTGGCGGGAACTTTCTCCGCAACGCCGATGACCAAGGGGCCTGAAGGGTACATCGTGATCGGCGTAAGATCTTTCTCAAGGTTGAAGGGAAGCTTGCTGTAGAGCACCCGGTTTTGCCAAACCGCACCGCTGGTGGTGATCAGAAAGGTATAGCCGTCGGCAGGTGATTTCACAACGTTTTCAATCGCAATATTGCCGCCTGCCCCAGGGCGATTCTCTACGATGCAGCCGACGCCATATTTGGCTTGAAATTGCTCGGCAAATAGCCGCGCCCAAGCATCGGTAAGTCCGCCCGGCAAAAAGCCGACGACGAGGCGGATCGGCTTGTTTGGCCAGGCCCCTGCCTGTGCAAATGCGCTTGACGGCAACAGGCTGCCGCCTAGTCCTCCAGCCATCGCGCCGAGAATGGCCCTGCGGGTATTCGAATTCATGCAATTCTCCAATACGTTTTTATGATGTGCTTCGTACTTTGAACGACGCGGTTGTGCCGGTCAAGCGGTAAGTTGATGGTGGTAAGTTGATGGCGGAACGTGGACTGAATGGTACGGCGTGAGTTGCGCTCGCGTACTCTCCTAAGCCGATTTTGGAACCAGCCAAAGCTGCCGCGAGCTTGCCAATAATTCGCCGTCAGCGCTAAAGATGGCGGTTCCCGCATAGAGTTTGCGGCCCTCCCTTTCAATGGGCCAACCTAAAATAATATGAGCCTGCCTCACCCGAGGCCGCTTGAGGATACTCACTGACATTTTTGCCGTGACCATGGCTGCACCATCCGCTAACTGATAGCTCCAGGCAATGCCAGCCGGACAATCAAGCGCGGCCCAGACTGCTTCGAGTTTCACTTGATCATCTCCCTCGGCCAGCCACACTGAGGGCGTCCAGCTCGCGGCCACCACATCGCCGGAGCCCGCCGCACCCAAGGGACTTGGAGAAATACAAAGTCCGTCAACGCGACTGACACCGCAAGCAAAACACTTGGCATAAGGCCAACTTGCGCGAGCAAGTCCACGTTGAAAACCTTTTTCACTAGCTGCATTGGCGATGGCCATTGACGGGGGTATGGGTATTTTCAATTCAAATTGTTCTAGTTGCGCATGGGCCAAAACAAGTTCGCCGTGCTTTAACGTCAGGCTTGCGTCTTCACTGCGATGAATTTGCAAAGGGACGTCCAGTGGCGGCGGCGCCTTCAGCGAGACGCTGACCGATGGAAAAAGATCGGTCTCGCCCAAGAGCTGACTCGAGGTCAGCCGACGCGCAAGCAAGCCGCCCGTCCAACCGCCATTGGCGGACTGAGCCGGGCCATTGAATCGTCGGTCAATAATCAAGGTATTCAAGATTCAGAGCCGATAAATGCGAGCGGCGGTGCCGTAGAACATGGCGTGCTTTTCTGCTTCTGTATATCTCGCTGCAATCTTCTTCATGGCGTTCCAGTAGGTGGCGTAAGACAAAGAGCGCTTGTCCACCGGAAAATTGCTTTCGAACATACAACGCTCAGGACCAAAGCATTCGATTGCATAGTGGTAGTAATCCTGCTGCGCGTTCACCAGCTCGTCAGAGCTCGCAGGGTGTTCGCGTTGATCCCAACCGTAACCGCAGTCTGGCATCGCGAGCCCGCCCAGTTTTGCAACGACGTTGGGACACTGGGCGATCTCAGCGATATCAAGTTGCCATTGTTTGAAAATTTCTTCGCGTTGTCCCGTGTATTCTCCAACGCCCAAGGGTGTACCAAAGTGGTCGAGGATGAACTGGGTGCCCGGTGTGGCTCGCGCAAGGTCGAGGTAGGCACGGTTTTGGTGGTGGTAGTGCCAAGTATCGAAACACAAACCCAGGTTTCCCAGCAAAGCCACGCCTTCACGAAATTTGGGCTCTGCATAAAGTCTCTCGGGTGCACGACCGGGAATACTCAGGGCCTTGGGGTTGGGGTCGCGCGCGCCAGCGTGGCGAATGCCACGA
Source organism: Betaproteobacteria bacterium (assembly GCA_043760705.1). Taxonomy (GTDB): domain Bacteria; phylum Pseudomonadota; class Gammaproteobacteria; order Burkholderiales; family Burkholderiaceae_E; genus JAPOKJ01. Next base: position 1,755 of record JAYUOT010000367.1, on the reverse strand, counting down.
AACAGGCCATCCGATTGATTCACATGGGCTTGCAGAAGATCGCGCAGTACGGCGTTGTCCAAAGTAAGATTGGCATGGCCGACAAAACCCGCAATGACGGCTTTTCCGGCGGCGCCTGCACCCTGTTGGCCCTCTCGGCTGGCGCGAGCCATACGAGCAACGAATTCGGTCTCGCCCAGAGGCTTGAGATGCTCGGGGCCGTCGGCGAGGTAATGGGCCTGACATTCGACAAACACCGTTTTTTCGATACGATGACCCGAGCCTGTGTCGCGCCAAAAGTCCTCCAGTAGATAGGCCTTGCGCCAATCGTTTGGCCATAAATGATGGTGCGGATCGATGATCGGGCGGTGTGCATCGATGATGTCTTCACGCCATTGGCTGAGCCAGGCGTGGCTTCCGGGCACGAGCTTTTCAGTCATAAGTTCTTTACTCCCCTACATGTCCGTCATCGGCACTGACGGGTGGTTCTTCAATTCTTGCCTGGAGCTTGCGCCAAGCACCCCAGCGATAATAGCCAAACGCCATCAATGCGGCACACATCGATCCAAATGGAAAGCTCCACCAAATCGCGTTGGCACCGAGTACGGGTTGTAAGAATACTGCGAAGGGTACTCTAAAAACCCACATGGTGAGTGCAAAAATGATCGTCGGTGCCAGCATGGCGGCATTGCCGCGAACCACGCCAAAAATGCCCAGACTCACCGACAAAGCGATCCACCCCCACAGCACAATATTGTTGATCTCTCGGGCCTGTGCCATCACAGGACTGCCCGCGGGGATGAATAAGCTCAAGGGGAGATCGCCCAAGGCATAGATCAGCAAGGCCAAAGCGCTACAGACACTGAACGCCAACAAGCTGCCGCGAAGAGCGATTTGCTCGACCCGGTCCCAACGCCGCGCACCAATGTTGATCGCAACCATGGCCGCCATGGAAGACGATAAGGCGTTGGCGGGCATCTGCACATAACTCCAGAGTTGCGCCGCGCCTGCGTACGCCGCAGCCGTGCTGGCACCATAGGCATTGACCATGGCGAGCAAAACAAAGTAGGCGCCCTGCACGATCAAGGATTCCAGTGCCATGGGCAATCCACGCTTGAACAAAATCCTGAGCAACATCGGGTCGGGGCGCAAGAGACGAATATCCTCGCCATGCAAAGCGATGGGCAGACGCTTGACATAGACATAGGCGACCAAGGCAAGTAGCGCCGTGGTGTTGGCGAGCAATGAGCCGATCGCCACGCCGGCCATTCCCAGCTTTGGAAAGCCATATAAGCCACTTAACAAGACGGGTATCAGGACCAAACTCAGACCGATCCAGATCAGTGTAAAACGAAACGGCGTCTTGGAGTCCCCTGAGCCCCGCAACATCATCATCATCACGATGTATGTGAAGAGGCTGGGCACGGTGAGGCAGGTATAGCGCAGATGAATGTCCGCATAGGGTCGAGCTACAGCCGGTGTGCCCATCAGGTCGAGGATGTTGGGGGTGAAAATCCAACCGGCCAGTGCAAACATAGTGGCCAAACCCAGCACCAAAGTCAGGGAAGTCCCCACCACCCTGCGTACGGCCTTGGGGTCGTTCGCGCCTAAAGACTGCCCAACAGCCACGCCCGACGAGGTGCCAATACCCATTGCGGTCCCGAGCATCATGTACATGAAAACATTGGCCGTGACGACCGCCGACAAGGCATTGGGGTCAAGGACTCGGCTCACCCAAATGGCCGACCAGGTGCCGACCAAGGAGTGCAAAAAACT